>CAMDBL010000067.1 GCA_945889015.1 Devosia equisanguinis | reverse complement strand
GTATCGAACCTTTAGATAGTCGTCCACGTCGAACATCCCCCGCCCTCGGCCGAACGCGGCACAGGGCTACCAGTTGACGGAGTTTTACTCCGGCGCAACCGACCGATTCGGCTGCCTCACTGAGGGATTATTGCTCCGGCGCTTACACTCAGTCGATGTCAGCATGGAAACGCCACTCTGCGATCTGTCGTGGGCGGCGATCGCGCCCCCGTTCGAGGAACATCGCCGACACGGACAAGTACCAAGATACCTAATGAATTGCAATGCACTGTCTCATTTTCCTCGATCCCAGAGTAAATCTGTGTTCGAGACTGGGACACGCGGTAGGCATTGCGTCACGAAGAGGCCCGCCGGCCTTGGATCCGGCGGCATTTCGAGAACATCTGCAATCAGGATGCCGCGGCGATTCCGTGCACGGATTCGAGCGAGTGCGATTTATGCTCTGTGAGTGAAATAGTTATGCTGCAGCGCAAAGATCGACCGTATGCAACGGTACCACGGTACGCCCTCGAGCGCGACCCGGAGCACTACTTCCGCAACACTCCCTCGCCACCCGCCGCGGCCGTGAACCAAGCCACAGCGCGGCGCTCGCAATTACTCGCGTTCTGCCTCATCAGTGTCGTGTGCGCGACGGCGATCCCGTCCGAGGCAGCGCCATGCTATGAGCGAACGTCGCTCCACTTTCCAACCGGGTGACCGTCTCCCCGCGCACCCGCGACGCCGGTCAGTCCAAGGACCCGAGCCGAAGCTGCGATGACAGATACAGCCGCCCCCCCATCTCAGAGCATCGGCTCCGGCGCGACGTCACAGCAGCCGAAGGCGTCCGTGGGCGAGGCCCCAATCCCGGGCCTTCCAGCCGATACCGCCGGCCGGGCCGCCACGATCGCGATCTGCATCACCACCTTTCGCCGTCCCGACGGATTGAAGCGGCTGCTCGCCAGCCTCGATACGCTGACGTTCACCCGGGTCGCACGCCCCGAGATGACGGTGTTCGTCATCGACAACGACGCCGAGCGCCCGCTTCGCGACACCCATCCTGACCTGCAGGCGTGGACGAGGCAGCCGCTCGACTACCGCATCGAGCCAAGGCGCGGCCTCGCGCACGCCCGCAACGCGGCGCTGGCCGCCGTCGATGGCCGCTTCGACGCGATCGCCTTCATCGACGACGACGAGTGGGCCGAGCCGCAATGGCTCGACGCCCTGCTCGCGGTCCGGGCAAGGACCGCGGCGATGGTGATCCAGGGCCCGGTCCGGCCCGAGTTCAACCGTCCGCCCGAGCCCTGGATGACGGCGGTCGGGTTCTACGAGGTCGGCCCATTCGAGGACGGCGCCGAACTCGATTGGGGCGCCAGCGGCAACTGCCTGATCGACAAGAAGCGTCTCGATGCCACCGAGCTGACGTTCGATGCCAGTTTCAACCATTCGGGCGGCGAGGATTCCGATCTGTTCGCCCGCATCCTGCGCAGGGGACAGCGGATCGTCGCCGCCCGCGACGCCGTCGCCTATGAGACCGTGCCGGCCGAGCGGATGCGACTATCCTGGGCGCTGCGGCGCGGCTACCGGCTCGGCCATACGCTTGGCCGGCTCGCGCTCTCTTCACCTGGCGCCAAACCGAAGCTGAAGCGGCTCGGCAAGGCCTGCGCCCGCCTCGGCGCCGGCGCGCTGCAGGTGTTCCCGATGGGCCTCGTCTCCCGCTCGACCGGCGCGCGGGGCCTGATCAACGTGTCCTGGTCGCTCGGCACCCTTGCCTCGTTCACCGGCCGTCAGGTCGCCGTTTACAACGAGGGTGCGGGCACGAAAGCGGCAGGCTGACGGACTGTTCAGCTGACGCGATACCATGCGGGACGCCGATGGCGCCGGGTCGCGCCGCGCCCGGGCGAATCCTGGACTGGATCCAGATCGCCACACCCGCGCCACTGCCTCAACGAATCCACATTTCCGACTTGACCGGAGCTTTCGAGCCACAGCAACGCCGTACTCGGGCCAAGACTCTCCGTTATCGCACTCAGGTGGATCACGGTCGCCGACCTTTGGCCGGCGAGAAAGGAACCAGCGCGCAGAGGCACGGCTGAATAAGGCAGACCCGGAAGGGTCCATCGCCGACAAAAAACGGTCCCCGCCGCCTCGCGAGCTCACTGTCAGGTCTGAAAATGGCGTTTTCGTCGGATGGAGAGAGTGCGGGCAGCACGCGCGCGCACTCGCGGGGCAGTGACCGGACGGGCGACGGCGACTGGATGGCGCCGGAGAAGCCGCAGCGCGACCTCAAGAAGCTGGCGCTGGTCGTCGGCCTCGGCGTGCTGTCGTGGGTGGCGACCTATGTCGGCATGCTCGAGCTGATCGAGGCCAACATGGGCGATCTGCCGCTCGTGCACAAAGCGATCATCGGATTCTCGGTCGGCATGCTGATGACGATGATCGTCTGGCTGCTGGACCAGTTGTTCCAACCGATCGGGATGCTCACCAAGCTGATCTACGCCGCCGGCTATGTGTTTCTTACCGTGATCTCGGTCGGCTTCGGCTTCGGCTTCTACTGGAAGGTGCTGGAGAGCCGGTCGGAATCCTCCCGGTCGGCCGAGAGCGCGGTCTCGCAGGTGCAGGGCTCGCTGAACGCCGCCTCCACCCGTCTCGAGCAGCTGCAAGCGACTCTGATGCAGCTCAACCAGGTATCGCAGCAGAAGGCCGAGAGCGAGCGCGCCACCGGCCTGTCCTGCCCCAACTCCAAGCCCGGCGACGGCCCACGCCGCAAAATGCGCGAGGACGACGCCGCCCGCTTCGGCTTCGCTTCCGAGTTCGTCAAGGGCCGCATCGGCGCCGTGAAGTCCGACATGGCCATGCTCGACACCGAGTTCGCGCGCATCTCCAAGGACGACAAGGGCACCGTCGACGCCAAGACCGGAACCCGCAACGAGTTCATGAAGGGCTTGTCGCGCCGTCTCGACATGACTGTGACGGGCTTCAACGCGTTCCGCACCGACCCACAGTTGAAGCAGATCCGCTCCGACCTCGCCGAGCGGTCGGAGAAGGTGACGTTCGCCGACACCAAGGGCGCGACCTACACCTGCCCCGATCCCCAGCTGCAGGCCGCACTGCGCGGAGTCGTGCGCGCCATCGACCAGCTCCCGGAGATGGAGAAGCCAAGGATCGCCGCGGTCGAGGGCTCGGAAGCCACCATCGAGGCGTTCCGCCGGCTGACCGCGACGTTTTACGGCGCGCTCGCGTTCAAGATGCCGCCGTCCGCCGACGAGTTGCGGCAGCTGCAGCAGAAGGCCGTGCAGTCGGTCGAGGGCGGCGCGGCGCAGACCGCGAAGCTCAACGCGCTGTCCGAGCAGGCCGGCCTGTCGAAGCGCGACTACGTTCCGCTCGCGATCGCCATCTTCGTCGACATCTGCCTGCTGCTGGTGTCGATGGGCCGCTCCACCAATCGCCTCCACGGGCTGGTTCCGAAGATGCAGGCGGCCGAAAAGGGCCCCGTCTACCAGATCCTCTCCAAGTTCTCCGACATCCACAAGGACCCCGAGACGCGCGAGAAGTTCGAGATCTTCCGGCACGTGGTGTTCGATTTCAACGGCGACTATTACGTCGCGGTTCCGCTCAATGCGCCGGTCAAGGCCAACCCGCACCAGAAGGCCGAATTGCAACTCGAGGCGCACCTGCTCGCCAACCTGTTCTCGAGCTTCGAGAAGGAGCGCATCTTCTCGCGCGTGCACAGCCCGTTCCTGTCGACCGGCACCATCCAGAAGAAACTGTGGCGGCAGGGCAGCAAGTTCGCGGGCTCCGAGGCGTTCCGCATCTATCGCTTCCGCGACGGCGCCTGGTCGGACATCATCCTGGGCGCGGTGATGGGCGCCGCACGCCGCGTCGACAGCGAGAAGCGCCGCCGCCGCCTCGAGGACGGCCACACGCTGCCGGTCGGCGAGCACGGCCAACCCCACGACAGCCGCGGCGACGGCCGCTCGATCCGCGCACAAGGACCGATGCGGTCGCCCACCCGCAACGGCCATGACGACGACGGCTTTATCTACGGTCAGGATCCCGGCCATGGCCCCGGGGCGGATCCGGGCTGGTCTCAGGCCGCTCGCGGCGAGCCAGCCTCCTCCAACGGCCGCGACTTGGCCGCCGGCCATACCGGCTATGCGAGCGGTCGCGTCAGCCAGCGCGGTGCCCAGCGCACGGGGGCGGCAGCAGTAAACGGCTCGCGCCGCCCGGCGAGCCGCGTGGACACCCTGCCGGTCGGCGATCCGGAGGCCCTCGCCCGCCAGTTCGGCCGCTATGCCAGCAACCTCGCCGGCATGCCGGGGACGCTCATGACCGACACCGCGGTGCCGCCCAGCGCCAATTATCGCGAGATGGCGGAGGCCCTCGGTGCGGTCAACGAGGCCCGCCGCCAGGTCGGCGAGGCCGAGGTCTCGGTGCTGGCCGCCAACAACAACACCATGCCGCCGTCGCACCTGCACCCGACGGCGTCCCGAGTTGCCGACGCATCCACGACGCCCGCGCCTCCCGCCGCCCCCCACGGCGTGGCTCATGGGATGCCGGATGAGGCGATCCAGATGGCTCCCGCCGCAGACAACGTGGTGCCGATGCCCCGCTTCGCCGCCGCCCGTCCGGTGGAGGAGGCGATGCTGGCCCCGCTCGCGCCCGCCGGCGACGTGATCGACGTCACCGTCCGCCGCGAGACCGCCACCTTCCGCGTGCCGGTCAGCGAGGCCCGTCTCCCCTCGTCGCTGGAGGCCCTGCTGGGTCAGGCGGTCGTCACCGGCCAGGCCGTTCGTCGTGCCGACGCCATCGAGATCGAGACCGCGCCCGCGATGATCGAAAAAATTGCAGCGGCCGTCGCCCTCGACGACGCTCGCTCCTCGAGCACCCCGGCGAGCACCGCGCTGACCGTGGTTCAGGCCGCCGATGCGTCTCAAACCACTGAGGAAATTCAGTCGGACGCGATGCCGCAGGCTCTGCATCGCTATGCCGGCCAGCCGGCGGAATGATCATCGGAGCGAGCGGATTTCGTCTCTATCCGGAGCACCGCTCAATCCAAATTTAACGCGTCTGGCGCTTAATCGGCGTCAGAAAAAGAAGAGTGCGGGTGTCGTCAGGACCAGCCCGATCCTGGCCCGCGCCAAATGGGAAGCCCCTCATGACGTTCGAGACTGCTGCGCGCATGCAAGTCGTCCGCAAACAGGAGAAGGAGCCCCGGATCAAGGACTTCATACGTAACGAGCTGTCCGCCATCCCGGCCGCCGACTCCTCCACGCCCCCGGTCGACTGCATCGTCGTGGCGCGGACCATCGACAGCCCCGTCATGCGGGCGCTCGCTGCCCATTCGGCCGAGCTGACGGCGCGCGCCATCACCGTGCGCACCATCCTGTCCTCGCTCGACGTCCCCGCCGAAGGCTTGGGTCCGGTTCCGGCGGAGTGGCTGGCGACCTGTCAGTCGCGTTGGACCCGCAACACGCGTCTCGCCGACGCTCACGAGTTCCTGGTGCTGGGTGACCGCGCGACCTGGATCGGCGATTGCATGCGCCGCGATCCGCAGAAGCGCGACGCCTTCGAAGGCTTCAATCCCGAGAGTCCGGCCACCGCCGCGCTGGCGCGCCGCTCGTTCGAGCGTCTGTGGAAGCTGTCCGAGCCGGTGTCCCGCCGGCATCGCTGGGTGCCGCTGCCGGCCGCCCTGCCGGAACTCGCGACGCTGGCCCCGGGTGCCGCCGCCGCCGTCGCCGCCCTCGAGGTTCCCACCCCGCCGACGCCTGGCGCGACGCGTCACTGATCACACGATACCCTTCTGACGACGAAAGGCCGGTCTCCGCGAGGAGCCGGCCTTTTTTCGCGCGGTGCGATCGTAGCGGACTATTTTTCGTCCTCGATCGCGTTGACGAGGACGCCGATCTTCTCGATCTCGATCTCGACCTTGTCGCCGGGCTTCATGAACACCGGCGGCTTGCGCGGATAGCCGACACCGGCCGGCGTGCCGGTGACGATCACGTCGCCCGGCTCCAGCGTCATGCCCTCCGACAGCGTGGCGATGATGGTGGCGACCGAGAAGATCATGTTGCCGGTATTGCCGTTCTGCAACGTCTCGCCGTTGATGCGGGTCATGATCTTGAGCGGGGCGGCACCCGGGGGCAGCTCGTCGGCCGTCACCAGCTCGGGACCAAAGCCGCCCGTGCGGTCAAAGTTCTTGCCCATCGTCCACTGCGTCGACTTGCGCTGGTAGTCGCGGAGGCTGCCCTCGTTGAACGGCGCGTAGCCGGCGACGTGATCGAGCGCCTTCTCCTTCGACACGTTCTTGGCGGGCTTGCCGATGATGACCGCCAGCTCGGCCTCGTAGTCGAACTTCTGCGAGCACTTGGGACGCAGCAACGCGCTGCCATGGGCGGCGAGCGAGGTCGCGCCGCGCAGGAACAGCGCCGGATAGTCCGGCACCGGGTTGCCGCCTTCGGCCGCGTGGTCGGTGTAGTTGAGGCCGATGCAGATAGTTTTGCCCGGCGCCGGGATCAGCGTCAGGTACTTGGCGGCGGACGCCGGCACCACGGCATCGCCGCTCGCCGACTTCACCGCCGCCTCGATCTCGCCGCGCCGGGCGTCGAGCACGCCGCACAGGCTCGCCAGATCCTTCGGCAGCGACGGCGCCGCGACGCTCAAATCGACGTAGTCGTTACCGCGGCGGACGGCGACGACCGCCTTGCCGTTCCGCTCGATGGTTGCCAGACGCATTCGTGTCTCCCGGTATCCGTTCGAATTCTTCTCGATGCTTGTGATCGCGTGCCGGCGGATCAGGCCGCCTTGCCCTTGCTCGCCGCCTGGATCGCCTTCCAGACCCGCTCGGGGGTCGCGGGCATGCCGACGTCGGTGATGCCGTAGACCGACAGCGCGTCCGCCAGGGCATTGCCGACGCAGGGCATGGCGCCGACGGTGCCGGCCTCGCCCGCGCCCTTGACGCCGAGCGGATTGGTCTTGGTGAAGGTCGGCCGGCTCTCGATGTCCATGTGCACGAGATGGTGCGCCTTGGTGACGGCGTAGTCCATGAACGAGCCGGTCAGCAGCTGCCCCGACTCCGGGTCGAACTTGAGATCCTCGAGCAGGATCTGGCCGATGCCGTGCGACACGCCGCCCTTGATCTGGCCCTTGAGCAGCAGCGGATTGATCACGGTGCCGACGTCGTCGACGACGACGTAACGGGTGATCTCGGTGGTGCCGAGCTCGGGGTCGATCTCCAGCTCGCAGACGTGGCAGCCGTTCGGGAAGTTTTCCTTCGGGTTGTTGTAGACGGCCTGGCCGATCAGGCCCGGCTCCAGGTCCTTGGGCAGCTTGTTGGGCAGGTAGGAGGCCTTCGCCACCTCCTTCATGGTCAGCGTGCGGTTGGTCTTGCGGCTCTTGAACACGCCGTCCTCAAGCTCGGCGTCGTCGACCTCGAGCATGTGGTTGGCGATCTTCTTGGCCTTCTCGACGACCTTGATCGAGGCGAGATGGATGGCCGAGCCCGCGAGTGCCGCCGACCGCGAGCCGCCGGTGCCCTCGCCGACCGAGATCGCGTCGGTGTCGCCCTGGATGTAGTGGACGTCCTTGGGATCGACGCCGAGCCGGTCGCAGAGCACCTGCGTGAACGTCGTCTGGTGGCCCTGGCCGTGATGGATGGCGCCGGTCAGCAGCGTCACCGTGCCGCCGCGGTCGAAGCGGATCTCGGCGCCTTCGATGCCGGCCGCCGCCGAGCGCTCGATAGTGAAGGAGACGCCGACTCCGGCGAGCTTGCCGCGTTTCCTCGCCTCCTCGCGCCGCGCCGGGAAGCCCTTGTAGTCGGCCATTTCCAGCGCGCGATTCATGGCGTTCTCGAAGTCGCCGCTGTCGTAGGTGAAGACGAGGCCGGTCTTGTAGGGCATCTGCTCCGGCTTGATCATGTTGATGCGGCGCAGCTCGACCGGGTCCATGCCGATCTCGCGGGCGGCGGTGTCCACCAGCCGCTCGATGGCGTAGGCCGCCTCGCCGCGGCCGTTGCCGCGGAACGGGCGCTGCGGATTGGTGTTGGTGAACACCGTCGTCACCGTCACGTCGATCGAGGGGAACACGTAGACGCCGGCCAGCGTGCCGATGTTGGCCATGGCCGAGCTTTCGCCGCCCTGCTGCACGTAGGCGCCGATGGCGACCGTGCTCTGCCCGCGCAGGCCGAGGAACTTGCCGCTCTTATCGAGCGCCAGCTCCATGTGGTAGACGTGGTCGCGGCAGGAGGCATCGCCGAGGAAGCTCTCCGAGCGGGTCGCGGTCCACTTGACCGGACGCCCCGTCACCATCGTCGCCAGGATCGTCGCCGCGCTCTCGTTGTGCAGCGCCGACTTCATGCCGAAGCTGCCGCCGATGTCGGGGGCGACCACGCGCATTTTGCTCTCCGGCATGTTGATCATCTCGGAGATCTGCTGGCGCAGCACGAAGGCGCGCTGCATCGAGGTCTGAATGGTCAGCCGGTCGGCCTTCTGGTCCCAGTGGGCGAGCGTCGCGCGCGGCTCCATGGCGGCGGCCGTGATGCGGTTGACGACGGCCTTGTACTTGACGACGCGATCGGCCTTGGCGAACTGCTCGTCGGTCTTCGCCTTGTCGCCGCCGGTCCAGACGTAGCAGATGTTGTTCTCAGCGATCCCGGGCCACACCTGCGGCTTGCCGGGCATCAGCGCCTGCTCGGTATCGACGATGGCGGGCAGCTGCTCGTAGTCGACGGCGATCAGCTCGGTCGCGTCCTGCGCCTGGGCCGCGGTCTCGGCGACGACGTAGGCGACGGGATCGCCGATGTAGCGGGCAGTGCCACGCGCCAGCGCGGGATAAGGCGGCTTGGCCATGTCGCGGCCGCCGGGTCGCTTCAGCGGCAGGTCGGGGCCGGCGATATCGTTCCAGCCCAGCCGCAGCCAGTCCTCGTCGGTGAGCACGGCGATGACGCCCGGTGCCGTCTTCGCCGCCGAGGTGTCGATCGATTTGATCTTGGCGTGGGCATAGGCGGAGCGCAGCACGGCGCCGTAAACCATCCCGGGCACAGCGAAGTCGTCGGTGTATTGGCCGCCGCCACGGAGCAGCCTCAGATCCTCGATGCGCGTGACGGCTTGCCCGATCGCGAAGTCACCCATGGCGGTGCGTTCCCCTGGTTGTCGTATCGTTGTGGCCAGGGCGCGCCGAGGCGGCCCCGTGAAGGCTGGACGTTCTAGGTAGCAAGGGGCGAGGAAGCGGGCAACGGGGAAGGGGGCGACGTGTAGGTTGGGTCAAGGGGCGCTTGCAACGCGACCCGCGACCCAACGACGTGGTGCACGCCATGTTGGGTCGCGCTGCGATTGACACAACCTACACGGCGAGAGGCCACCCTTCGAGCGCATCGCGCTGCGAGGCTGCTCGCGCGCGATTGCGAACGGTCAAGGACCGAGCCGGGCATCCGGCCTAGGCTCATCGGCATGACACCTCGAGGAGCCTCACGATGAGCCGCGTTTGGCGCCGACTCGCACTGCTGGCCTGCCTCGCCCTCGTCGCGCCACGACTGGCCGCCGCGGCCGAGCCCGGCGTCGACCCGCACGCGGTCTACGAGAAGAGCTGTCTCTCCTGCCACAACGAGCACGCCGGCGACATGAGCCGGCAGCGGCTCGCCGTATCGAAGCCGAAAGAGACGCTGATCGTGTCGCGGACGGGGACCGGCGTCGAGCAGCTGCTCAAGAAGCACCACGGCGTGAAACTGTCGGCCGCCGAGGCGGCGGCGATCATCGAGCTGTTCAAGAAGGGCCTCACCTGGGGCGGCGTGTTCCAGCACCGCTGCGCGCGCTGCCACGGACGCGCCGCCGACTTCGCGCGAGCGACACTGACGCTGGCGGACGGACGGGTGCGGACGCAGAAGGGTCAGACCGACGTCGGGGCGTTCCTCGCCACCCACGGCGAGGCGACCGCCACCGAGATCGAAACGCTGCTCGAGATGCTCAGATACCAGGTCGAGACCAAGCCGAAGTGACCCGCCCGCTCACGAGACCGGGCACGCCGTCACCACCTCGAACGACTTCTCGCCGACCTTGCGGCCCCGGTGGTGGAACTCGAAGGTCCAGATGCCCGGCACCATCTCCCAGGGCTCCTCGAAGGTGAACGAGCGCGAGCTCGACGCGCCGATCACCACGCGCCCCTCGTACTCGTTCTGCTGGAAGTACTGCCCCTTGTCGTTGACCATGCCCGGCGGGGGAAACCGCGTCACCGCCTCGAGGGTCAGCAACGCGCCGACCGGCGCCCCTTCGATCTTGAAGTCGAAGCCGAAGGTGACGCCGAGCCGCGCGCAGATCGTCTCGGTGCTCTGCAGCAACTCGCGCTCGGTGACGATGCGCAGATAGCCCATCGCGGTCCTGGCGCTCGGCTCCAGCCGGTCGAGCGTCTCGCGGTAGATGCCGAACGCGCCCACCCGCATGCCGTCGATGCGCGGCTCCTCGGACGCGGCCGGTGATCCCGATGCCAGCGCCGCCAGCCAGAACGCGCCGAGTGCCGCGAGACCGCGCATCCGTCTCATCCCTGCCGCCGCGACAGCCGCCACTGGGTCGTGGCCGCCATCGCGCTCAAGGCCAGGATGGTCAGGCCGCCGATCAGGAAGACGATGTTGGCGGGCCAGTCGCCCTTGCCGCTCTTGAGCTTGCCGGAGGCGAACAGGAAGCCGACGCCGCCGGCGGCCGCCGCCGCATGCAGGATGGTGGCGCGGAGCATGGCGAGCTGGGCGCGCGGCTGGCGCGTGCCACTGTCGGGTCGGGCCAGCGCGCGCGCATAGAGGCCGACAGCCAGTGCGATCAGCGCCATGCCGGAGGCATACTGGAGGCCATGCCGCCAGACGATGCCCGACGCCAGATAAACGGCGGCGAGCGTCACTGCGCCCCAGCCGTAGCCGAGCGCGATCAGCGCCGCGTTGCGCACGCCGGCAACCGGCGCCGCGGCCGGCGCGAGCCGATCGGCGGGCAGCCGCCACAGCGGACGGTTGGCGAGCAGCGCAGCGGCGATCAGAACCAGGGCGAACGCGGCGGCCGCGAGGCTCGCGAGCTCGGGCCGGACGGCACGTGCCGCCGCCGCGACACCGGCCGCCGATGCCAGCAGAACCACGAAAAGATAAGGCAGCCCCGCCATCACCGACATTCGCTTTCCCCCGCGCCCGATCGCGTGTGCACCCCGAAAAACAGCGCCGCCGCACTCGGGTCGAGACCCAGAGCACGGCGGCGGCAGTCTACATCAGTTCGGCGAGCCGGCAGAGGTCAAGCCTCGACCTGCTTGCGGCCCGCGATCAGCGCGTGCGCGCCGATCGCGGCGAGCGCCAGCGCGCCGAAGAAGAAGATGTTGTTGGCGGCCCAGTCCTCCCAGCCCGGTCGGGCCTTGGCGAAGCGCATCATCTTGCCGTCGACCAGCAGGCCGACCATCACGATCACCATGGCGACGACCTGGCCGATGGTGAGATAGCGGCCGATCATCTTCATCGCGGGCTCGGCGTCGCCGGCCGCGTCGTCCTTGCGCAGCGTCGCCGAGAAGAACAGGCACAGACCGGCTGCCGCCACGAACGCCATGAAAAACGGGAACCACTCCTTCCAGCTCAGGACGAAGTTGTAGGTCGTGAACAACGCCACCGCGCCCCACGTCCACACCAAACCCATGTAGCGGGCGTTGGAGCTGGCGATCGCGGCGTCGCTCTCGCCAGCGGCGCGCATCGCACGGCTTTCCTGGATCGCGGCCAGCGCAACCACCAGGGCGACGATCGCCGACAGGGCGAGGTGAAGTGCGAAAGATCCCTTCGCGGCGCTCAGCACCAGCAGCGCGATACTGACCGTAAGCGTCGACATCCAGACGATGATTGATAGTGCCATGTGCAGCCCCCTTTCGTGCGTAGTGCTCGCTCGAGCGAATAGCTCTCAAACTGCATTTACGCCTGTTTAGACTGTCTTAAACTCCGTAGAATTCCCGGTACCACGCCACGAACCTGGCTACTCCGACTTCAATAGGTGTGTCAGGACGGAACCCGGTGTCGCGCATCAACGCCTCCACATCGGCAAACGTGGTGGCGACGTCGCCCTTCTGCATCGGCAGGAAGGTCTTGCGGGCCGAACGTCCCAGCTCTTTCTCCACCACCGCGACGAGATGCATCAGCTCGACGGAGGAGGAGTTGCCGATGTTGTAGATTCGATAGGGCGCCGAGGACGTTGCGGGATCGGGCGCCATCGCCGACCACGCGGGATCGGGCGCCGACACCCTGTCGAGGGTGCGCACGATCCCCTCGACGATATCGTCCACATAGGTGAAATCGCGGGCATGATGGCCGTTGTTGTAGATCTCGATCGGCTCGCCGGCGAGAATGGCCTTGGTGAATTTGAACAGCGCCATGTCTGGCCGGCCCCACGGACCGTACACGGTGAAGAAGCGCAGCCCCGTCACCGGCAACCGGTAGAGATATGCGTAGGTGTGCGCCATCAGCTCGTTGGCCTTCTTGGTGGCCGCATACAGGCTGATGGGATGGTCGACGCTGTCGCTGACCGAGAACGGCATCTTCGCGTTGACGCCATAGACCGAGCTGGTGGAGGCGAACACCAAATGCTCGACGCCGCCGTTGCGGCAGCCCTCCAGTATATGCAGGAAGCCGACGAGGTTGCTGTCGACGTAGGCGTGCGGGTTGTCCATGCTGTAGCGAACGCCGGCCTGCGCGGCCAGATGCACCACGCGCTGCGGCGGCTGGTCCGCGAACACACGCTCGACGGCGGCGCGATCCTGGAGATCGGCGCGCACGAGCGCGAACCGCGGATGCCGCGACAGGCGGGCCACCCGCGCCTGCTTCAGCGTCACGTCGTAGTAAGGATTGAGATTGTCGAGACCAATCACCTCGTCGCCTCGGGCGAGCAATGCCTCGGCGGTGTGATAGCCAATGAAGCCGGCCGCTCCCGTCACCAGCACGCGCATCGTCCGATGGTCTCCTCTCGATCAGGCCTGATAGCAGCGCCGGCACGCGCTGACCAGCGCTGGCAGCATCGATCCCGCGGGACACCCCGAGATCGCATCCTGTATGGCTCGACGGCGGTTACAAGGCTCGCGCGCGGCTTATCACCCGCGTTGACCGGGAAACGGACGACCGATATAGGCATTGTTTCAAGCGCCGCTCGGAATCCGTCTGGTTCCGGGCGGCATAGGTATTTGCAGCCGGCCAGCACCGGGGCGAGAACCAAAGTGCCCGCCCGCGGGCGATCCGACACCACACCGACAATAACCTTCAACCCAACCTGTAACGAGAATCGACAAGGACACTCACATGGCCAACACCTCGTCAGCCAAGAAGGCTGCCCGCCAGACCATTCGCCGCACCGAAGTCAACAAGGCCCGGCACTCGCAGCTCAAGACCGGCGTTCGCAAGGTCGAAGAAGCGATCGCCGCCGGCGACAAGACGGCGGCCGAGGCGGCCCTCAAGCTGGCCGAGCCGCTGCTGGCGCGCACCGCCCAGAAGGGCGTCATCCACAAGCGCACGGCTTCGCGCAAGGTGTCGCGCCTGGCTGCGCGCGTGAAGTCGATCGGCGCCTGATCGCCGCACCGACGTTTCCAGGCGAAGGTGGCTCCGCTGTTACATTACTGACACAGAACCCCTTCGCCTCCCCCCCTCGACCGGCCTCTTCTTGAACGACATTAACACCAGACTCCATCGGCCACAGCGCCGGGATATCGACGCCAGAGCAGCGACGTCGGAATAATTAATCTCCGCTCCCTCCGGCCGACAAAATTACCCCCCCTTCCGCCGTTCTGCACCGGCTCGCGAGCCCCTGCCGATACCCCCGTGACAGGTGCGAATCCTGTGGAGACTCAATGAGTTTTCCCAGCCTGCCCCAAGCGCCGGTGGATAATTTTCAGCCTAAAATGCATGGGCAACTCCGTTAACGGTCGGGCTTGCACCCCATTGCTTCCGGCGGTATACGGGGGACGTCGGCGGCGAGGTGCGGGCCTCTTGAACCGATGTGTAAATTTGTAGTTTTGTAGATGTCCCGATCGGAGCTTGGCTCCTCATCTTCGGCGTCATGCGTTCCACAACAAGGAGTGACACCCGCTTGCTGCCCTCGAGGTGGCGAGGACTAGAGTTAGTTGCGCGTTGCTTAAGATCTGCTTCGTCGCGGATCGCTGGAGAGGGCAACTTCGGAAGTCGCGCGCATCCAGTGGAGGGTTAGCCGTGGGTGTATCTGCGGAAGCTCGCATCGAGGAGGCATCCCCGACCGTGGTCTGGGAACGCCTGCAATCGGATGCGAAGGCTGTTCTGATCGACGTCAGAACGCGTGCAGAATGGAATTACGTCGGGGTGCCTGACCTGTCGGCGATCGGTAAGAAGCCGGTCCTGATCGAGTGGCAGACCTTCCCCGACAGTGCTGTCGATCAAGCATTCACTGAGAAGCTGACGGCTTTGCTGGCCCATGACTCGGTCGGCAAGGATGCGGAGATTTTTTTCATTTGCCGTTCCGGCGTGCGCAGCAAGGCGGCTGCACAAGCCATGACGAAGGCAGGCTTTTCGTGCTGCCGCAACGTGACGGACGGGTTTGAGGGCCCTTTGGACCCGTCGCGTCATAGAGGGCGAACCGCCGGCTGGAAGGCTGCCGGCCTCGCCTGGGCTCAGGGCTAGCACCGCCGGAGCCACGAACCGAACGACCTGCGAGCTGGACCTGAGGTGCCGTCATGCGGCGCCGCGGCGAGGTTCCTTCGTTCTCCAAACCTATCGAAATATCAAAGTGCGGGGATCTGAATTATGCATCGTATGGACGGAGGGACCGCCAACGGCGGTAAGATCGGTACCGGCGGTACCATCGGCGGCGGGGGCATTGCCGGCGGTAACGCGGCCAGTGTCGGGAACGCACCCATCGGGAACAGTGTCGGGAACGTCGTCAGCGCCGTGAGCGGCGGCGGCAACACCGGCGGCGTGGCAGGCAACGGTGATCAGCAGGGCGGCCAGCGCGTGCGCACGCTGCTCAGGGCGCGACTCGGCGAGGATGTTTTCTCGACCTGGTTCAACACGCTGGAATTCGAGTCGTTCGACGGCACCACCGTGCGCTTCACGGTCCCCGTGAAGTTCCTCAGGAACTGGATCCAGTCGCACTATTCGGACGACCTCCTGGCCTGCGCCAAGAAGGAGTTCGCGGCGGCGGAGCGGATCGAGGTCACCCTGCGCCAGCCCGGCGGGATCGGCCAGCGCACCCCGGCAGGCGCCGTAGAGACGCGCGCTCCAGCCACCCAGGTCGAGACAGACCAGCCCGACGTCGGCCCGCGCCTCATGCCGGTCGGCGCTCCGGTGCAGCCGGCCCTGGCGCGCACCCAGGTCGGTGGCTTCGAGGGCTCGCCGCTCGATCCGCGCTACACCTTCGACAGCTTCGTGGTGGGTACGGCCAACCGTCTCGCCCATGCCGGCGCCATCCAGGTCGCCGAGACCGTGATGGCCGACAGCCGCAGCTTCAACCCGCTTTACATTCATTCCTCGGTCGGGCTCGGCAAGACTCACCTGCTGCACGCCATCGCCTGGGAAGTGAAACGGCGCGCGCCGGCGGCGCAGGTGCTCTACCTGACGGCGGAGCGCTTCCGCTACCAGTTCGTCGAGGCGCTGCGCAGCTCCGACCCGATGTCGTTCAAGGACAAGTTCCGCCAGATCAACATCCTGCTCATCGACGACCTCGAGTTCATGCACGGCGAGAAGACCGAGCTCGAGTTCGACCACGTCATCAACACGTTGCTCGACGGCGGCCGCCAGGTGGTCGTCGCCTCTGCCCGCGCGCCGGGCCAGATCGAGCGGCTCAACGAGCGGATGCGCTCCCGGCTGCAGCGCGGTCTCGTCACCGAACTCGGCGGGCTCGACTACGACCTGCGCATGACCATCCTGGAGAAGCGCGTGCAGGAGCGGCAGGCGGCCGATC
Source organism: Devosia equisanguinis (assembly GCA_945889015.1). GTDB lineage: Bacteria > Pseudomonadota > Alphaproteobacteria > Rhizobiales > Hyphomicrobiaceae > CAMDBL01. The sequence continues at coordinate 4,825 of CAMDBL010000067.1, read as the reverse complement.
CGTCGTTCTCGCTGCCGCGGGACGTGTTGGAGCTGCTCGCCGACAAGCTGCACGAGAGCGGCCGTGAGCTGGAGGGCGCCATCACCCGCCTTCACCACACTTGGCAGTACGTGCGGATGCCGATCACGCTCGACATCGCCGAGACCGTGATCCGGGATCTGGTGCAGGGCATCGAGCCGCGCCGCATCAAGATCGAGGACATCCTTCGCATCATCTCGCGCCATTTCGGCGTGTCGAAGAGCGACCTCATCTCGCAGCGCCGCCACCGCTCTGTGGTCTGGCCGCGCCAGATCGGCATGTATCTGGCCAAGCAGCTCACCGCGCGCTCGCTGCCCGAGATCGGCCGCCGCTTCGGGGGCCGCGACCACACCACCGTGCTGCACGCGATCCGCAAGATCGAAGGCGAGCTGAGCGCCAACAACCGGCTGCGCGACGAGCTCGACGAGCTCAAGAAGCTGCTCAGCCACCCGATGTGAGGCGAAAGCAGGCGACGGAATGGACCGGCCCGCCGATCGAGGGCTCGGGGCGTGCCGGTCCGGCGGGGGAGGGCGGCGTCGCAAGGCGCCGCTCTCGATCTGTTCTGGAGCCACGTTCAAAGGCGGATCGGGCCTTTGCAACGGGACAGCGATGAGTTGTCGCCATCCTCGATTCGCACGGGACTTGAAAATAGCGACCCGTTCGGCTCAAGTTGCTGGTACGCGTGATTCCCTGCGTCCATCCCGGCGTTCGAGGTGCGCTCCTCCTCCCGACCGAGGGGGCCTCGACACGTCTCCGGGTGGATCGGTGAAGAGCGGGCAGGCAAAGCGAGGCGGAGGCCTCGAGGAGCGACAATGCGGCTAGTGATCGAACGGCGCGAACTGCTCGAGGCTTTGGGCCATGTGACGAGCGTCGTCGAGCGGCGGACGACGATACCCATCCTGTCCAACGTGCTTTTGCGCGCCGGCGAGAGCGGCCTCGAGTTCAAGGCGACCGACCTCGAGCGCGAGGTGATCGAGCAGGCACCCGGTGACGTGACGACCCCCGGCGCGGTCACGGTTCCCGCGCATCTGCTGCACGACATCGTGCGCAAGCTGCCCGATGGCGCGCAAGTGGACATCCGCCGCGATCCCGAGAAGGAGCGGCTGACGCTGACCGCGGGGCAAGCAAGATTCGCGCTGCAGACGCTGCCGGCCGAGGACTTCCCCGATCTCGCTGCCGGCGAGCTGTCGCACAACTTCGAGCTGCCCGCGCACGAGATGAAGCGGCTGATCGACAAGACGCGCTTCGCCATCTCGACCGAGGAGACGCGCTACTATCTCAACGGCATCTACCTGCACACGGCCTCCACCAACGGCGGCACCACGCTGCGCGCCGTCGCGACCGACGGCCACCGGTTGGCGCAGGTCGAGCTGGCCTGCCCGCCGGGCGCGGAAGGCATGCCGGGCGTGATCATCCCGCGCAAGACCGTGCACGAGTTGCGCCGCCTGCTCGATGCCGCCGGCGATACCGTCCGCGTCGGCGTCAGCCCGGCCAAGATCCGCTTCGAGATGGACAGCGTCACGCTGACCTCCAAGCTGATCGACGGCACCTTCCCCGACTACGGCCGCGTCATTCCGGTCGGCAACGACAAGGAGATGAAGGTCTCCAATGCCGAGTTCATGAGCGCGGTCGACCGCGTGTCGACGATCGCCTCGGAGCGCGGCCGCGCCGTCAAGCTCGCCATCGACAAGGACAAGCTGGTGCTGTCGGTGAACAATCCGGAAGGCGGCAGCGCGACCGAGGAGATCAGCGTCGAATACGGCTCCACCCCCCTCGAAATCGGCTTCAACGCTCGCTATCTGCTCGACATCGCCGGCCAGCTCGAAGGCGATCATGCCCGCTTCATGCTGGCGGATCCCGGCTCGCCGACAATGGTCAAGGACGTCGGCGACGAGACCGCGCTGTACGTGCTGATGCCGATGCGGGTGTAATGCAGACGTCGACAGTGAGCGAGCCCCCGAGCGCGGACGCGGCCTTCCCCTCCCCCCACGTGGCGGATGAACGGGAAGAGGGGGACAGAAGAACGGCTCCTGTAGGGATCACCCCCACCCCCAGCCCCTCCTCGCAAGGGGGAGATGAGCCGGGCAGAACGCCGGTTCCGCCCCGCCACTGGGTCGAGCGGCTGTCGCTGACCGGCTATCGCAACTATGCGGGCCTCGTGGTCGAGGTCGGCGCCGAGCCCGTCGTGCTGATCGGTCAGAACGGCTCCGGCAAGACCAACCTGCTCGAGGCACTGTCCCTGCTGGCGCCCGGCCAGGGCTTGCGCCGCGCCGCCTATCCCGAGCTGGCCAATGCCGGAGGAGCGGGAAGCTGGGCGGTGGCCGCGCGCGTCCATACCCAGGCGGGCGCGGTCGACATCGGCACAGGCCAGACCATCTCCGACAATGGGCGGCAGGGCCGGATCGTCCGGATCGACGGCGACCCCCGCGGCGGCACCGGCGCGCTTGCCGATCTCGTCGAGATGGTCTGGGTGACACCGGCGATGGACGGCCTGTTCACGGGCGCAGCCGGCGAGCGCCGCCGGTTTCTCGACCGCCTGATCCTGTGCTTCGACCCGTCCTATCGCACCCGCGCCAACCGGTTCGAGCGGGCGATGCAGCAGCGGAACCGCCTGCTGGCCGACGGCGTGCGCGAGAACGCCCGCTTTGAGGGCCTGGAGACGATCCTGGCGGAAACCGGGATCGCGATCGCTGCGGCCCGTGCCGAGGCCGTGACGGCGCTGGCCGCGCTGATCGCCGAGCGGCGGGAGCGCGATCCAGATTCGCCGTTTCCCTGGTCGGAGTTGCGTCTCGACGGCGAGATCGAGCGCGCGCTGGCCGAGCGGCCCGCGGTCGACGTCGAGGACCAGTACCTGGCGACGCTGCGCGCGACGCGTGAGCGTGATCGCGCCGCCGGCCGCACGTTGTCGGGGCCCCACCGCGCAGACTTCCTGGTCACGCATGGCCCCAAGGGCATGCCGGCTCGGCTCTGCTCCACCGGCGAGCAGAAGGCCCTGTTGCTCGGCCTCGTTCTCGCCCACGCAGAGCTGGTCGCCGCCCGCCGCGACGGCGCCGCCCCGATCCTGCTCCTGGACGAGATCACGGCCCATCTCGACGCCGACCGGCGGGCCGCGCTGTTCGAGTCCATCCTCGCGCTCGGCGCCCAGGCGTGGATGACGGGAACCGACGAGCGCGACTTCGCGGCATTGGCCGGCCAAGCCCGATTCCTCGAGGTTTGCGACGGGCGGATCGCGGCCTTGCGAGCCCCCGCCTGACGGTTTCCAAAACCGCCGCTCAAGCCATTGAAAAACATATATTAAATTTGCCGTCTACCGACGTGGACGAGTGCGTTTTTTTGCCCCCCTTCCGGGGCCATCCGTGCTAGTCTCCGCCGTTGCATATTTCACTGACGGGAACCACCTGATGAGCGCCGAGACGCCCGAGCACACGCCCACTCCCGACGACTACGGCGCCGACAGCATCAAGATGCTGAAGGGCCTCGACGCCGTGCGTAAGCGGCCGGGCATGTACATCGGCGACACCGACGACGGCTCGGGTCTCCACCACATGATCTACGAGGTCGTCGACAACGCCGTCGACGAGGTGCTGGCTAACTTCGCCACCCGCTGCGAGGTGGTGCTGAACGCCGACGGGTCGTGCACGGTCAACGACGACGGCCGCGGCATCCCGACCGGCATCAAGAAGGACGACGACAACGATCCCAAGCGCTCCGCCGCCGAGATCGTATTCACCGAGCTGCACGCCGGCGGCAAGTTCGACCAGAACTCCTACAAGGTCTCCGGCGGCCTGCACGGAGTCGGCGTCTCCGTCGTCAACGCGCTGTCGAGCTGGCTCAAGTGCCGGATCTGGCGCGAGGACAAGGAGCACTTCATCGAGTTCCACGACGGCGTCGCGATCGCACCGCTGAAGGTCGTCGGTCCGGCCAACGGCAAGCGCGGCACCGAGGTCTCGTTCCTGCCCTCGACCAACACCTTCACCAAGGTGGAGTTCGACTACACGACGCTCGAGCACCGACTGCGCGAACTCGCCTTCCTCAACTCCGGGGCCAAGGTCATCCTGATCGACCGCCGCCACGCCGACGAGAAGCGCGAGGAGTTCTTCTACGAGGGCGGCACGGCTGCGTTCGTGCGCTATCTCGACCGCTCCAAGCAGGCGCTGATCCCCGAGCCGATCATGGTCTCCGGCGAGGTCAACGGCATCGTCGTCGAGGTGGCGATGTGGTGGAACGACAGCTACCATGAGAACTCGCTGTGCTTCACCAACAACATCCCTCAGCGCGACGGTGGCACGCACACCGCCGGGTTCCGCGGCGCCCTCACCCGCATCATCAACAAGTACGCGGAGGAGAGCGGCATCGCCAAGAAGGAGAAGGTGTCGCTGACCGGTGACGACGCTCGCGAAGGCCTCACCGCCGTCCTCTCCGTGAAAGTGCCCGACCCGAAATTCTCGAGCCAGACCAAGGACAAGCTGGTCTCCTCCGAGGTCAAGCCGGTGGTCGAGACGATCGTCGGCGATCAGCTCGCCGCATGGTTCGAGGAGCACCCCAAGGAAGCCAAGATCATCGTCGGCAAGGTGTGCGAATCCGCCGCCGCGCGCGAGGCGGCCCGCAAGGCGCGCGAACTGACGCGGCGCAAGGGCGCGCTCGACGGCCTGCGCCTGCCCGGCGGTCTCGCCGAGTGCCAGGACCGCAATCCCGCCAATTGCGAGCTGTTCCTGGTCGAGGGCGACAGCGCGGGGGGTTCGGCCAAGCAGGGCCGCGACCGCAAGACCCAGGCGATCCTGCCCCTCAAGGGCAAGATCCTCAATGT
>CAMDBL010000066.1 GCA_945889015.1 Devosia equisanguinis | reverse complement strand
GGACGGCCTCCAGTCGGGCTTAAGCCCTCCCTTCGGCCGGCCACCCCGGCGCAGTCTCACCCTGATTGACGACGTGTCTCACCTTGATTGTCGCGCGGCACGAGCGCGCTCGCCGCGACGCTGGCGCGTTCCTCCGCCTCGAACGGCGGCGCGGCATAGATGGCGAGATCGGCGCGCCGCTTCAGCTCGTCGATCTGGCGGCCGAGAGTCTCCGGGTCGCCGTCCGGGAACGCCTCGTAGCGATCCGTCCGCTGCAGGACGACGCCGGCATGCTCGATCTCGTCGATCAAGCCGACGCCCGGCGGGCAGTGAATCCAGAGCAGGGGGCGGCGGATGCCGGCGCGGCGGGCGGCAAGCTTGATCTGGGGGGCCAAGGCCCAGCGGGCGAGGGCCGCAGCGGCGGCGCCCGGTGCGGTCACCGGCGAGAACACCCAGAAGCCGTGCTCGATGTGGACGAGACCGCGCGCGAAGCTCTTCAGCTTGCGGCCGATGCGGGCCGCGAAATGGCGGTCGTGCTTGAAGCTCGGCATGCGCACGCCGACCGAGTTGACGAACAGCACCGGCATGCGCCGCGCCAGATGCCGCATGATCTGCACGTCGAAGTGGCCGCGATTGTGGTACCACCAGTCCTGCCCGCCGATGCAGATGATGCCGTCGAAGCTTCGGCGACCGGTGGAGCGCGCTGCCGTCATGGTGATCGTCTCGTCTTGCTGGCGGGATGGCGCATTGTCGGGGAGGCGCCTTAACCAATCCTTTATTCAGCGAGGCAAGCTCGAATTACCTCGGTGCTTTACGCGCCGTTAGCGTCGCCGCTCTAGGCTTGTGGCGCGGGATCGCTCGGATCCCTTCGGTAACGAGTGACAAGGCCGCGTCGACCATGGGCTCACAATCGCAGATCGACATCTCGATCCTCGTGGTCAGCTACAATACGCGCGAGATGACGCTTGCCTGTCTCGACTCGATCGCGCGCGAGACCCGGGCGTCGTCGCACGAGGTGATCGTCGTCGACAATGCGTCGAGCGACGGGGCGGCAGCGGCGGTCGGCAATCATCCGATCGAGCCGCGTCTGTTCGCGCTCAAGCACAACATCGGTTTTGCCCGCGCCAACAACCTCGCCGCCCGGCACGCCAGCGGCCGCTACATTCTGCTGCTCAATCCCGATACGGTCGTTCTCGGCCGTGCCATCGACCGACTGCGCGAGTTCGCGGAGGCGAGGCCGGCGGCGATGATCTGGGGAGGGCGGACCCAGTTCGTGGACGGCACGCTCAATCCGGCGAGCTGCTGGTCGCGGATGACGCCGTGGAACCTGACTTGTCGGGCCCTCGGTTTCACCGGCGTATTTCCGCAGACGGATCTGTTCAACGGCGAGGCGTACGGCGGCTGGCTGCGTGACACGACGCGCGAGGTCGACATCGTCAGCGGCTGCTTCCTGATGATGCCGCGGGCTCTGTGGGAGGAGCTCGGCGGCTTCGACGAGCGCTTCTTCATGTACGGAGAGGAGGCGGATCTGTGCCTCAGGGCGCGCGCGCTCGGCGCCAGGCCGCAGGTCACGCCGGCGGCGAGCATCATCCATCACGGCGGCGCCTCGGAAGCGACGCGCGCGGGAAAGACGATCAAGCTGCTGGCGGCGAAGGCCTCGCTGATCGACCGCCACTGGTCGCCGCTGCTGCGGCCGGTCGGTCTCGCCCTGCTCGAGGCATGGCCGCTGAGCCGCTGGCTCGCGCGCACGGTCGAGGCCGCGATCACGGGCTCGGCCCATGCCATTGCTGCCGCCGCCACCTGGCGCGAGGTCTGGAGCGCGCGCCGCACCTGGCGCAGAGGCTACGGCGCCGACGGATCGCTCGCCTCGGGTGGCACCGGACTGCCCGCATCGACAGCTTCGACCTGACCAGGAGAAAGACCGGACATGTCGACCACACCCTCCCTGCCGCCTCCCTCGGATGCGCTCTCCGCCGTCAGGATCGCCGCCGCCTTGGCGCGTCCCGAGGTCACCTTCACCATCGGCACGCTCGTCAACGACCCCGTTCAGTACGATGCGATGCGGGCGACGTTCGAGGCGGGCGGCTTCACCACAGACGGTTGCGAGTATCTGTTCGTCGACAACACCGGCGCCCGGCAGACGTGCGCCTATCGCGGGCTCAACGCGATCCTGGCCCTGGCGCGCGGCCGCTATGTCGTGCTGTGCCACCAGGACGTGCGCCTCGACCGGGACGACCGGGCGATGCTCGAGCGGCGGCTTGCGAGCCTCACGCGACAGGACCCGGCCTGGGCGGTGGCGGGAAATGCCGGCGGGGTCGCGGCCGGACAGCTCGCGTTGCGGATCAGCGATCCGCATGGGACGGATCGAAAAGTCGGCATGCTGCCTGCGCGCGTGATGAGCTTGGACGAGAACTTCCTCGTCGTCCGCCGCGAGGCCCGCGTCGGCTTCTCCAACGATCTGACCGGCTTCCACTTCTACGGCGCCGACATCTGCCTCGCCGCGGACATGCTTGGATATTCCGCTTACGTGATCGACTTCCATCTCCAGCATCTCAGCGCCGGCAAGATCGACGCCTCGTTCGGCTTGGCCGAGGATGCCTTCCGCCGCAAGTGGTCGCGGGCGCTGCGGCCGCGCTGGATGCAGACGACGTGCTCGCTGCTGCACCTGTCCGGGAGCTTCATGGGCCGCATGATGGGGCCGCTCGCCGAGGCACCTATGGCCAAGCTCTCGCGGCGCCTGCCGAAGGCATCCGGATGGCGACGTGACGAGACGCTTCAGATTCCAAGGCTCGGACACCCAGGATGAGCGAGCCGACCGCACGCAACTCGCTGACGCGCCGGATCTCGGGGCAGGCGGCACTGCTGATGGCCGCCTTCGGGCTCGGGCAGGGGCTGTCGCTCGCGCGCAACGCGTTGTTGGGTCACTGGTTGTCGCGGAGCGACTTCGGCATCGCCGCGACGATCACGCTGGCCCTGCAGTTGACGGAGATGCTGAGTGACCTCGGCGTCGATCGCCACATCGTGCAGAGCAAGGATGGCGACGACGAGAAGCTGCAGGCGGCGGGTCACGCCGTGCTGGTGGGGCGTGGGGTTCTCACGGCCCTGGTGCTCTATCTCTGCGCCGGACCGATCGCGAGCTTCTTTCATGTCGAGGATGCGGCCTGGGCGTTCCAGCTCGCGGCCCTCGCGCCGCTGATCCGTGGATTCAGTCACCTCGACGTGCGCCGCTTCCAGCGCCGCTTCGACAATCGCGCCTTCGTGCTGATCGAGGTCGTGCCGCAGGCTGCCGCGCTCGCCCTGATGCTGCCGGCCCTGCATGTGATGCCGGGTTACGAGGCGGTGGCCGTCGTTCTCGTCGTCCAGGCCGCGATCGCATGGGCCGCGACGGCGCTCCTCGCGGAGCGGCGCTATCGCCTCGATTTCGACGTCGGTCACATGAAGCGCATGCTGGCGTTCGGCTGGCCGATCTGGCTCAGCGCGTTTCCGCTGGTCGCGGTCTATCAGGGCGAGCGCGTGATCGTCGGCCGCATGTTCGGCGTCGAAGCACTGGCTGCGTTCACCGTGACGTTCATGGCGACGATGCTGCCGGGGCTGGCGGCGGGTAAGATCGGGCATGCCCTGATGCTGCCGCTGCTGTCGGCGGTGAGCAGCCGGCCGCGGCGTTTCCTCAGGCGCGTGCGGGTGATGTCCGAGGCGACGACGATCGCGGCGGCCGTCTACGTTTCGCTGTTCGTGATTGCCGGCGAGGCTCTGATTCCGATCGCGTTCGGTCCGGCCTATCACGGGCTCGGAGCGCTCGCTGGCTGTCTCGCCATGATGTGGTCGCTCCGGATCATCCAGGCGGTGCCGGGGATCGCACTGATGTCGATCGGGGTGACGGGGCCGTTGCTGGTCGCCGGTTGCCTCAGGGCGCTGGCGCTGCCGGCCGCGCTTTGGCTGGCCCTCGAGGGCGCGAGCCTGCCGATGGTGGCGCTGGCGGGCGTTGGCGGCGAGGCCGTCTCGCTGGTCTATGTCTGCTTCGCCTTGGGACGCCGCTGTCCCGGCCTTGCCGGCGTGATGTTGCGGCGCAGCCTGTTCCTGGTTCCGGGCGGGACGGCGGCGGTATTCCTGTCGCACACCGTGCCGGCGGCCAGCGGCGTCGTGTTGCCGGTGGCGGTTGTGATCGGGCTTTCGAGCGCGCTGGTGATGGCCGGGCTCGCCGTGATGCCCGGAATCCGCCGGATGCTCGAATTGCGGCTGCGGTCGCACCGGAGCGGCTGGCCGTTCGCGAGCCGGAAGGCCGATCGTGCTGCGGGCGCCCTTCAGTCTGCGCCGCGCAGCAGCCCGGTGAACCCGGTGACGGCGAGCGACGTCAACACCAGGCCGATGATCATCTCCAGAACCACCAGCACGTAGAGAAGGCCGCCGATCGTCAGCGTCAGCGCCTGTTCCTTGCGCGGCGGCGACAGCCCGATCCAGCCGCCGGCGTCCGGCAGCGGGATCTCCATGATCGGTCCCCAGTTGACGTTCGGCCGCCAGTGATCGTCGTAGCCGAAGCCGATGAACGGCACGAACACATCGAACGAGTAAGCGAGCGCGTGGAACTCGGGATAGCCGCGCGTGTACGTCTCCGGTGTGTAGGCGTCGCGGTTGGTGACGACGAACACGCTTTCGTCGAGGCAGCCGGTCTGCTCGCAGTAGCCGTGCGCGATCGAGAAGGCGCCTGCGAACAGCAGCACGACGGCCGCCATCCACAGCACGGTGCGCCAAGGGTTGTAGCCGTAAAGCGCGCACCAATCGAGCACCAGGCCCTGCAGTCGCGAGCCGAAGCCCGCCATCTGGCTTTTGCGCTCGTGCCGGAGCCTGGCGATGTCGATGGAGCGGGCATCGCCGTGATGGCCTTGGGCCGCCAGCCGCTTGCCGAGCTCGACCCAGGCGTGCGGCTTGAAGTGCTCGCGGACGGCCTCGCTGGTCTGGCCCTCGAGCCAGATCAGGCGGCGATCGGCGACTCGGTCGTCGCGGCGGGCATGCTTGCCCGGGCGGACCGGTGCGCCGGAGGGGTTGCTGAGGTGTCCGTAGGTGAAGCCGTCGAGCACCAAGTGGTCGATGTCGCGGCCGTCGACACTGCGGGCGCGCAACCGCGGCGACGGCGGCCATGCGGCGGCGCCATCGTCGAAGCTGCCGGCATGCGCGCGCGACAGATCGACGATCCCACGCGGCCGGGTCTCGGTCTCCTCCGGCATTTGCAGGCGATCGACATGGGCATCGATCATGCTGATCACGAGCTCGTCGGCGCGCGCTGCGTGGGTGTTGGACTCCGGCATCGGTGGGGCCGCGCCGTTACGGGCGACGGCGGCGCTCTTCAGCGCGCTGCCGCGGAAATCGCAGACGCCGCGAATCTGGGTCTGATCGAGCACGATCGCGCCGATCGCCTGCAGACCGCCGTTGAGCTCGACGTCGCGGGCGAAGCTGGAGCCGCTGACGAGCAAGGCGGCGCCCTGGTCGACCCTCAGCGAGGCGCCGCGCAACCTCAGCTGGTTGCCGAACTCGGCCGCGGGAAACCGCACCAGGCCGACGATGCTCGCGCGCGACAGGAAGCAGCCACCGCGGATGCGGGCGCCGTCGCCACGGATCGCCAGCTCGCTGCCGGCGATGCGCGCCTCGGTCATTCTCAGCTGGCCCTCGATCACGGCGCCGGGCAGCTGCAACTGGCCGACGAGCTTGGCCTTGGCCATGTCCCAGTTGCCGCCGACGCGGATGATGTCAGCCACGAGCGCCGTCTCGCCGCCATCGATCTCGATGCCCTCGGCGCGGAACACCTTGCCGATTTCCGCGCCGTCGAGCCAGACGGTACCGGAGAAGCGGGCGCCGTTCAGGTGCAGGCCGTGGCCGACGTTGATGCCGCTCGCCAGCATGGCGTCGGGAATGCCGGTGACGGTGAGGCCCTCGCCCGAGACGCGTCCGCCGAAGCGGGCGTTGGAGAGGCGCACGCCGCCCGAGATCGAGCCGCGATCGAGCAGCACGTCGCCGTCGCAGCGCAGGCTGTCGGCATCGACGGCTATGCTCGTATGCGAAATCTGGACGTCCTCGCCGTAGATGCCGGCGCCGAGCTGCGCGCGGGGCAGCGACACCTGACCGCTGATCCGGGCCTTGCGCAGGATCAGCGGTCCCGAGACCCGCAGCCCGGCCGCGATCAGGGCGGACTTGCCGTCGCCGATCTCGGTGCCCTCGATGGCGAGCGCGCCGGTGATGTCGGCGCCGCGGATCTGCAACGCGCCGCGCACGGTGCCGCCACCGAGGAACAGGCCGCTCTCGATCTGCACCCGGTCGGCCATGATCGGGCCTTCGATCGTGCAGGAGTGGATGCCGAGCCGGCGCAGCCGGGCATCGCGAATGACCAGTGCGCCGTGCTCGTTGCCGCCCTGGATGCGCGAGTGCCACAGCAACAGCGGCTTGGTGATGGTGAAGCCCTCGAGGTCGAGCCCGCCGTCGATGATCGCCCGGTTGATGCGGATGCCGGCCGGTGGCACGCGCCATCCCGGCCGCATCTCGAGGATCAGCTCGCGCAGTACATGACCGCGGATGATGCCGCGCTTGAGATCGGCTGGCTCGCCACGGGAGACCGCCTCCACCAGCGCCCGCTCGGGCTCCGTCAGATCCCCGAGACCGGGCACGTCCGTCTGGGACATTCAACAACTCCCCACCACGCTTCCGAGAGCCCGATCCCCGGCGGCCTCGTCAACCGGGGCAGCTTAGTGGGGCGGCCCGCCGCGGTCGAGTGAGGAACGGACACGGCTTGCCAAAATGCTGCACCTGGAACCTGTTAGGCTCGACAAGCGCGGGTCTCAGCCCTAGAAACGACAGTATTCCGGATCCGCCCCATGGCGGGCGGTCGCGGCGGAGGGGAGTTGCAGACGATGTCCTCGACTGACGTGATGGCTCGCGACAGCACCGCGATGCTCGTGCCGGAGCCTGCCGTCGCCAGCAGAGAGACCGCCGGCGGCAACGCGAAGCGCGCGGAGCAGCCCGGCGCGCCCGAGCTTTCCATCGCTGGCGACGTGATGCCGGAACGGCGCGAGCGGTTCATTCCGATCACCCGTTTCGCACTGCGCGACCGCCTGACCCGCCCCCAGGCCTGGCCCCCCGGGCAGGCGGCCGACGCGGATCGCTTCTTTCTCTACCTCGACTATTGGCGCCGGCAAACCTACAACGCGGAGCTGCACGAGCTCGAGCAGGACTACGAGCCGTTCAGTCCCGACAGCGACCTGTTGATGACCCGGCAGTTCACGCAGGACGAGCGCCGGGACATGCAGCGGCGTGTCGTCGACCAGATGCAGGGCTTGCTCGAACGGGCGAACTACACCCGAATCGACCCGAAGGACGTCGAGCTGATCCTGACCAAGGAATCCCATTACGGCCTCGACCTGCACGTCGACCTGAAGGCGTTCGACGAGTTGCTGATCTTCTACCGTGGCGCCATCAACCGTCGCGACCAGCGGCGCACGTTCCGTAAATTCTATCGCAAGGACGAGTTCAACGTACCGATTTTCCAGCGGTTGTTCGTGCTGTTCAAGTTGAAGCCGGTCGAGCTTCGCGTGCGGGAAGTGATGGCCGAGCATCGCGTCGGCCGTGGCGAGGCGGAGCGGATCGTCAAGAAACTGCGTGCGCTGATCCCGGAGGGTGTCAAGGACGACAACATCTACATGAAGCTCTTCAAGAACATGCCGAGGAGCGACATCGAGATGATCTTCCCTAACACGCGGGTGAAATTCCGCCTTTTCGACAAGATCAAGCTCGGCGTCACCAGCGGTGGCGCGTTCGGCATGGGCATCGCCGGCACCGCCGGCAAGATCGCCGCCGGTGGTCTGGTCGCGACCAATCCGGTGGCGCTCGCGGGGGCACTCGCTGGGCTCGGCGGCGTCGCATTGCGGCAGGCGATGGCTTTCTTCAACCAGCGGCAGAAGTACATGGTGGTGATGGCGCAGAACCTGTATTTCCACGCCATGGCCGACAATCGCGGCGTCATGATAAAGCTCGGCGCGCGCGCGGCCGAGGAGGATGTCAAGGAGGAGATGCTGCTCTACTCGGTGCTCGCCAAAGAGACGGCGCATCGCCGTGACCTGCCGGCAATCGACATGGCGATCGAGCAGTACATGCTGACGAGCTTCGGCCTGACGATGGACTTCGACATCGAGGACGCGCTGGAGCGGTTGCTGCGCGACGGCATCGTCGTCGAGGAGCCGGACGGGACGCTGAGAACTCTACCGCCGAAGCAGGCCGCGTTGCACCTCGATTCCAAGTGGGACGGACTGCTCGACGCACTCGTTCTGGCCGGGCGCCACGAGGGCGTCGAGGTCGAGGCCGGCGACATCCCTCCGGTCGTGACGCCCTAGTGTTCCGTCTCAGGCATTTGCTTCCCCTTGCGGCTGGGTTCTGGGCAAATGTCTGAGACATGAGGAACACTAGGAAGCCCCACCCTTCCACGACTTGATCACGGATATTCTCATGCTGCTGACCCGCGTCGACCTCGACGCGCCCGATCTCGACACCGCGCGGACGCTGTGCGGCGCCCTGGAGGAGTTGCTGGAGCCGGTGCCGGAGGCGGTTACCGTGTTCGAGGCGGGACCGCCCGCGCAACGCGTCTCGGCCTACTTCACGGCTTCGCCCGAGGCAGCGGCGGTGCGCCGGCTGATCGAGGCGTGCCTGGGGCAGGCGCGTGCGCAGGGCGTACTCGACAGCCTGTCGATCGCGGTCGTGCCCGACGAGAACTGGGTCGCGATCTCGCAGGCGGCGTTGCCGCCGGTGGTGGCGGGCCGATTCACCATCCACGGCAGCCACGACCGCCATCGTGTCCCGCACGGGCCCAATTCGATCGAGATCGACGCCGGCGAGGCGTTCGGCACGGCGCATCATGCGACCACGCTCGGTTGCCTCGAGGCGATCGACGAGCTGACACGCCGCAAGACCTACGGGCGTGTGCTGGACCTGGGCTGTGGCAGCGGCGTGCTGGCGATCGCGGCGGCGCGCGTCCTGCCGCGGGCGCACGTCGTGGCGAGCGACATCGATCCCCAGGCGACCGTGGTCGCCGCGGTCAACGTCCGCCAGAACGGGATCGGTGCGGGCCGGCTCCAGGTGGTGACCGCAAACTCGCTCGCGCATCCGGCGCTGCGGAGCGGCCGGTTCGATCTCATCATCGCGAACATCCTGGCCAACCCATTGATTGCCCTCGCAAATGGGCTGGCCAGGATCGCGCCCCGCCGGAGTCGGATCGTGCTGTCGGGCCTGCTGGTCGCACAGGCGCCGGAAGTGCTTGCGGCCTACCGGGCAGCGGGCTTCAGCCTGCTGCGGCACCGGCGCATCGCCGGCTGGTCGACCTTGACGCTGCTCAGGCGCTGAAGCCGACGCCGTTGGAGACCATCCGCACCAGCGTCGGAACGAACTGATCGCCATTGCGCAGACGCGCGATGTCGTTCTCGCTCATGCCGATGTCGAGCAGCATGCGGTCGTCCATCGCGTCGAGCTGCTCGCACAGGCGTCGAGCCTCGGCGCGGCGCGCGCGGGCGGCACGCCAGTCGGCGATGATGGTGAGCAGGGAAATACCGTGACCGTGGGCGTGATCACCCACATGCGTCCCGGCGGTCATCATAGGAGCGGACATATCGGACCCTTTCGCTGTGCAACGCAACATGGCTGGCTGCTCCCTGCGGGAGCGCCATGGCTTGCGGCCAAACGTGGTGACGTGCGGAAAAGCATCGCGAGCGGGCCCGGGTCGGCCAGATGGCCCAAAACCCGACCCGCTCGCGAAATTCGAGACCTCAGCGACGGTCGGTGGAGGTCGGGAAGCCCAGATCCTTCAACTGCTCCGGGCCGAGCGTGCTGTAGTAGCGCTCCACCTCGCGGCGGGCCTGCTCCTGGCGGGCGGCGACGAGGGCATCGTAGAAGCGCCGCCAGACACTGGGGGCGGCCGGACGAGAGTCGATCTCGACGGCGCCGTGGGCGCCGATCGTGGTGCTATAGTGGCTCATGGTTCTCAACCTTGCTCATGACGCCGGGGCTTGGGCTACATAGGCCCGCCCCTCCGGCTGACAGCGGGTAATCTAGTGAAGATCTCGCGGTTGCGAAAGGATATTTGCGGCATCGCAGCAATGCAGGGCGTGCATGAGGCTACCATGCGTCGCACCCTCCGCGTGTATTGCCGACACAATCCAACCCCCGACGCACGAGACTCGCCATCCGAGACGGCCTCGACGACCGCGCCGGGCGAGGGAGCCATGTCCGCGATGGACTCGCGTGCCGGGCGCTGTAGGCGTTAGGCTCGGTCCCGCCACTCCCACCCGTCCGCCTGGATGCTCCACCATGTACCAGACCTTCGAAAGCCCTCCGGCCGCGGCCGGAACCCCAGAGCGCGTGAAGCGCGTGCGGGCTCTGATGGCCGATCTCGGGCTCGACGCCTGGCTCGTTCCGCGCGCCGACGAGCACCAGGGCGAGTATGTGCCGCCTTCGGCCGAGCGGCTGCGCTGGCTCACCGGCTTTTCGGGCTCGGCCGGCATGGCCGCCGTCGCACGCAAGGCGGCCGCGTTGTTCGTCGATGGCCGCTACACGGTCCAGTCGCGCCAGCAGGTCGACACCGAACAGTTCTCGATCCACCAGGTGCCCGAGGCCAAGCTGTCGGACTGGCTGATCGCAACCTTGCCGAAAGGCGCGGTCGTCGGCTTCGATCCCTGGCTGCACACCGTCTCCGAGATCGAGACCCGGGCAGCGGAGCTCGCGGCCAAGGGCATCAAGCTGAAGCCGATGCGCCGCAACGTGGTAGATCGCGCCTGGGGTGCCGAGCGGCCCAAGCCGCCGCTGGGCGATGTGACGCCGCAGCCGATCGTACAGGCCGGGCGGACGGCCGAGGACAAGATCGCCGCGGTGCAAAAGGAGCTGGCCGATTCCAAGCACGAGGCAGTGGTGCTGACGCTGCCGGATTCGATCGCCTGGCTGTTCAATATCCGCGGCCAGGACGTGGCGCACAATCCGGTGCCGCTGGCGTTCGCCGTCGTACCGGTGCGGGGCAAGCCGCAGCTGTTCGTGGAGCCCGGAAAGTTGACGCGCGAGGTGAGGACGCATCTCACCTCGTTCCTTCGCATCGAGCCGCCGACGGCGCTCGCCGCGCGTTTGAAGAAGCTCAAAGGGGACAAGGCCAAGGTCCGCGTCGATCCCGCGACGGCCGCCTTCGCGGTGGCGACGGCGCTCGGCGGACCCAAGCGCATCGCGCGGGGCAAGGATCCGTGCATCGAGGCCAAGGCGATCAAGAACGCGGCCGAGATCGCGGGAGCCCGGACCGCGCACGAGCGGGACGGTGCGGCGATGGTGTCGTTCCTCGCCTGGCTCGACGCCTCCGTCGCCGAGACCGGCGGCGTCGACGAGATCGCGGCGGTGGAGCGGCTCGAGGCCTGCCGCCGCGAGACCGGTGCGCTCGAGGAGATCAGCTTCGACACGATCTCCGGCTCCGGCCCGAACGGCGCCATCGTCCACTATCGAGTCACCGAGGCGTCGAACCGCAAGCTCGCGTCCGGCGAGCTGTTCCTGATCGACTCCGGCGGGCAATACCGCGACGGTACCACCGACATCACCCGTACGATCGCCATCGGCAGGCCGACGGCCGAGATGCGCGAGCGCTATACGCTCGTGCTCAAGGGGCACCTCGCCATCGGGCACGCACGCTTTCCCAAGGGTACGCGCGGCATCGACCTCGATCCGCTCGCCCGGCACGCGCTGTGGTCGCGCGGGCTCGACTACGACCATGGTACCGGCCACGGCGTCGGCAGTTATCTGTCGGTGCACGAGGGACCGGCCTCGATCTCCAAGCGCGGGATGGTGGTGCTGGAGCCGGGCATGATCCTCTCCAACGAGCCCGGCTACTACAAGGAGAACGCCTACGGCATCCGCATCGAGAACCTGGTGCTGGTGACGGCGCCCACGCGGATCGCGGGCGGCGATCGCGAGATGCTGGGCTTCGAGACGCTGACGCTGTGCCCCTATGATCGCCGGCTGATTGAGCCCCAGCTGCTGACCGCGGCCGAGCGCTCGGCGGTGGACGCCTACCACGCGCGGGTGCGCAAAGGTCTGGGGTCAAGGGTGAGCGCGCAGGAGCGGGTCTGGCTCGAGCGAATGACGGCGGCACTGTGATGGACACCGCGCCCGGCCGCGTCGGAGCGGCCGGGCGGGCGCCGGCAGATACCCTGGGCTCTGCCACTTCAGGATCACGCCGGGCATTCCAGGGTAAATGAAAGCTAAGTGCCGGAAATTGAACACGTTCTGAATGTAGTATTCATCGCTTGTTCATCTCGCGGGTACGCGCGCTCTGCCGCCGTGCGACACTGGCTGGATGGCCGACGGAGAACGCGGCCGGCCGCGTTCCTATCATGTGCCGACCCGCCCGAATGCGACGAGGCCGCCGTTTTCCGATGTCGAGTTCGAGATCCAGGACCACCCATGCCCAAGAGCCTGTCACACCGTCTCCTCACTCTCGCCGTGCCGCTGGTTATGGCCGGGGCGGGATTGACGTGGATGCTCGGTTGGCCCGGCAAGGGCGGCGATCCCATCAGCTACGAGACCGGTGAAGTGAGCCGCGGCACGATCCGCAAGATCGTGGCGACCTCCGGGCCCGTGCGCGCGCTGGTGACGGTGCAGGTCGGCTCCCAGCTTTCCGGCCAGATCAAGGAGCTGAAGGCCGACTTCAACACCGAGGTGAAGGCCGGCGACGTTATGGCCGTGCTCGACAACAAGACCTACGTCTCGAAGGTGGCATCGGCCAAGGCGGACCTGGCGATGGCACAGGCGCAGCTCGTCAACCAGGAAGCGGCACTACAGAAAGGCACGGCCGTGCTGCGGCAGGCCGAGCGTGCGACCACACGCCAGCAGACGCTCGCGAGCAAGGGCATCACCTCGAGCCTTGCACTCGATACCGCGGTGCGCGACACCGACGTGGCGAAGGCGGAAATCGCCGTCACGCAGGCGCAGATCGTCAACGCCAAGGCGCAGATCGCGCAACGTCAGGCACTGCTCGAGCAGGCGCAGATCGATCTCGATCGCGCGATCATCCGCTCGCCGATCGACGGGACGGTGATCTCGCGCACCGTCGATGTCGGCCAGACCGTGGCAGCGAGCCTGCAGGCGCCGGAGCTGTTCAAGATCGCTCAGGATCTGCACCGCATCCGGATCGAGGCGCAGGTCAACGAGGCCGACGTCGGCGCGGTGGCGGAAGGCAATGCCGTCACCTTTACGGTCGATGCGTATCCAGATCGCCAGTTCGAAGGCCGGATCATCCAGGTTCGCCTCGCGGCCACCGAGCTCAACAACGTCGTCACCTATCCGGTGATCATCGAAGCGCAGAACCCCGATCGCAAGCTGTTCCCGGGCATGACCGCGAACGCGCAAGTCGAGAGCGCGAGGAAGGACGGGGTGCTGCGCATTCCAGCCGACGCGCTGCGCTTCAAGCCGCGCGATGGAACGATCGCGGTGCTGAGCGAGGCCGACCAGCGCCGCGAGCAGCTGCTCGACCGGCTGGTGGCCGACATCGCACTGACGGCAGAGCAGCGCCGCAAGGTGTCGGACGAGCTGAAGGCGATGGCAGAGGAGACAAAGGCCAAGTCGGGTGGAGCGCCTGCGGCGCCCTCCTTCGGTGCGCCGCCGCAATCCAGGCGGTCCACGTCCGGTGGCTCCGCTGCTGGCGGGGCCGATGGTCGCGGCCGCTACATGGAGAGGATCGAGCGCGTGGTGGCCAGCGTGATCACGGACGCGCAGAAGCCCGCGTTCGACAAATGGAAGGCAGGCCGCGAGCAGCGCACGGGCGGCGGCCGTTCCGCGGCACGCGCGGCGACGGTGTACGTGATGAGTGCCGGCGGCACTCTCGAAAGCCGCAGCATCCGCGTCGGTCTCACCGACGACCAGTATGCGGAAGTCATAGGCCCGGGCTTGAAGGAAGGCGACAAGATCGTCGTCCGCACCAAGATGACGGTGAGGAAATGACCATAGCCGTCAAACCGGACGCGATCACGCCTGGCGCCCCCGCAGGGGTGGCCGGGACGCGGCCGCCGCTGATCTCGGCCCACGACGTGTCGAAGATCTACACCGTCGGCGAGCAGACCGTGCGTGCGCTCGACGAGGTCAGCCTCGAGATCGAGGAAGGCGATTTCGTCGCCATCATGGGCCCGTCGGGCTCGGGCAAGTCGACGATGATGAACCTGATCGGCGCCCTCGACGTGCCGACCACGGGCTCGCTGATGCTGAGCGGCCGCAACGTGCGCGAGCTCGAGAGCGACGAGCTGGCCGCGCTCCGCAACCGGCTGATCGGCTTCGTGTTCCAGCAGTTCAACCTGCTGCCGCGAACGGCCGCCCTGCGCCAGGTGATGCTGCCGCTGGTCTATGCCAATCCGCGCCCCGCCGATCCCGAGGCCGTCGCGCGTAAGCGCCTGACCGACGTCGGGCTCGGCGACCGCATGATGAACCTGCCGAGCCAGCTCTCCGGCGGCCAGCAGCAGCGCGTCGCCATCGCACGCGCGCTGGTCAACGATCCGATGATCCTGCTCGCCGACGAGCCGACCGGCGCTCTCGACAGCCGGACGTCGGAGGAGATCATGAACATCTTCTGCGCGCTCAACGCGCAGGGCATCACCATCGTGATCGTCACCCACGAGCCCGACATCGCCACCTACGCGAAGCGCAAGATCACGTTCCGGGACGGGCGTATCGTCGAGGACGTGCGCCAGCCCGGTTTCATGGACAGGCCGGGTTCCGCGGAGGGGAAACGCGCGCCATGAACATGCTCGACTATCTCACGGTGGCGCTGACCGCGATCAGGGCCAACACCATGCGCTCGATCCTGACCACGCTCGGCATCATCATCGGCGTCGCCTCGGTGATCGTGATGGTGGCGGTTGGCTCGGGCGCCCGCTCCGAGGTCGACCGTCAGATCAACTCGCTCGGCACCAACCTGCTGGTGGTCTGGCCCGGCGCTGCCATGACCGGCGGCCGCTCGGGAGGCGCCGGCACCAGCGTGCCGCTGTCGGAGGGCGACATGTCGGCGGTGCGCCAGAAGGTGCAGAACATCGTCGCGGTCTCGGGCCAGCTGCAGGGCAGCGCCGTGGTCGTCCGCGGCAATACCAACACCACGACGCGCGTCTGGGGCATCCACGAGCAGTACCTCACCGCTCGCGACTGGCCGGTGGAGGCGGGCCGCGACTTCAATGCCCAGGATCTGAGGACCGGCGCGCGGCTGGCGATCGTCGGCCAGACCGTGATCCGCACCGTGTTCGGCGGCGACGATCCCGTCGGCCAGGTGCTGCGCATCAAGAGCGTCCCGTTCACGGTGGTCGGCACGCTCACCGCCAAGGGCCAGACCGCCTGGGGCCAGGACCAGGACGACATCATCATGCTGCCGATGACGGCGGCGCGCGGACGCATCGTCGGCCGCAGCACGGTGATCAACGACCAGGTCGGCAGCATCTCGATCAAGTTCGAGGACGGCGTCGATCTCGCCGAGGCGCAGGAGCAGGTCGAGCAGGTGCTGCGCCAGAGCCGGCGCGTGCTGCCGGGCCAGGAGGACAACTTCTCGGTCCGCAACCTGGCCGAGTTCATGCGCGCGCGATCGGCGGCGCAGACCACGCTCGGCTGGCTGCTCGGCGCAACTTCGCTCGTCTCGCTGCTGGTCGGCGGCATCGGCATCATGAACATCATGCTGGTCTCAGTGACCGAGCGGACGCGCGAGATCGGCCTGAGGATGGCCGTCGGCGCGCGGCGCAACGACATCATGCTGCAGTTCCTGATCGAGGCGGTGACGCTGTGTCTGCTCGGCGGGCTGATCGGCATCCTCATCGGCGTCTCGGCGGCGTACGTGGTGGCCAACATCGCCGAATGGCCGATCGTGCTGTCGCCGGAGGTGGTGCTGATGGCGATGGCGGCCTCGGCGATCACCGGGATCTTCTTCGGCTTCTTTCCCGCCCGCCGCGCGGCCTACCTCAATCCGATCGAGGCGCTGCGGAGCGAGTGAGCGCCAGATCGCACGCGGCGGCATGGGGAGCCCTTGACCCCGCCCGCGCCCTCGGTCTTATGCTGCGACGTCGAATCCTCTCGTGGAGACGCCATGACGGTCCTGCGCTTCCTGGCCGGACTTCTGCTCCTCGCAGCGCTGATCGCGCTCGTGTCCGATGCGACGCGGCCGCTGATGGGCGCGGGGCCGTTCGTGCCGACGTCGCTCGGTCGGCTGTGGGCGGAAACGGCGCCCAAGAGCCTCGCCGCGGCCCGTTCTGCCGTCAACAGCGGCCTGTCGCCGGCGGTCTGGAACATGCTGGCGGCGACGTTGCTGGCGATGCCGACGTTCTTGCTGCTGGGTCTCGCGGGCGCGGCGCTGGGCTGGCTCGGCCGTCGGCGGAACAAGGTGAATGTGTTCGTGAACTGACGCTGATCGCGCAGACGTGACGTGCACGACGCTGCGCACGGAGGCCCCCGCGCCTATATTCGCGCCATAGACGCCGCAAAGCCGAGGTGATCCATGTTTTTCCGCAAGAAAGCCGAGATGCCCACGCCCGACAAGGCGCTGAAGGGCCGTCCTACCGCGATCCCGACCGCCAAGCAGCATTTCGTCAACGGACGGGCCTTGAAGGGACCCTACCCCGCGGGTCTCGAAATGGCGATGTTCGGCTTCGGCTGCTTCTGGGGGGCGGAGCGCAAGCTCTGGCAGCTCGACGAGGGCATCCACGTCACCGCCGTCGGTTATGCTGCGGGCCTTACGCCCAACCCGACATACGAGGAGGTCTGCTCCGGCCAGACCGGCCACAACGAGGTGGTGCTGGTGGTCTTCGATCCCGGGAAGATCAGCTACGAGACGCTGCTCAAGACATTCTGGGAAGCGCACGATCCGACGCAGGGCATGCGCCAGGGCAACGACGCGGGCACGCAGTACCGTTCCGGCATCTACACCTACGGCGAGGCGCAGGCGAGGGCCGCCGCCGCCTCGAAGGAGGCCTACGGCAAGGTCCTGGCCGCGAACGGCTATGCGCCGATCACGACGGAAATCCTGCCGGCGCCGGAGTTCTATTTCGCCGAGGACTATCACCAGCAGTATCTGGCGAAGGTTCCTCACGGCTACTGCGGCCTCGGCGGCACAGGGCTGTCGTGCCCGATCGGGACCGGCGTCACCGCCGCCTGATCGTTCTGCAAAGATGAAGGCAGTGCCGGCGGCTCCCGTGCGTCATGCGCAGGAGCCGTCGTCTTTCCATCTGAGCCTCGGCTCGCGGGCGGCCTTGGTCTCGTCGAGGCGGCGACGCGGGGCGAGGCGTGGCGCCTGCTTGAAGCGCTCGGCATCCCCACGGCTGGCCGCTTCCGCCAGATCGCGCAGTGTGGCGACGAACTGGTCCAGCGCACCCTTGCCTTCGCTCTCGGTCGGCTCGATCAGCATAGCGCCGTGCACGACGAGGGGGAAGTAGACCGTCATCGGATGGTAGCCCTCGTCGATCATCGCTTTGGCGAAGTCGAGGGTGGTGATGCCGGTGTCCTTCAGGAAATGGTCGTCGAACAGCACCTCGTGCATGCACGGCTGGTCGCCGAACGGCTGGCTCATCACGTCGCGCAGGCCGGCGCGGACGTAGTTGGCGTTGAGCACGGCATCCTCGGAGGCTTGCCGCATGCCGTCCGAGCCGTGGCTCAGCATGTAGGCGAGGGTGCGCACCAGCATGCCCATCTGGCCGTGGAACGCCGTCAGCCGGCCGAGCGGCGCATTGCCCTGGCGGCCGGCCGTCTCCGCGTCCTCGACCAGTTTGAAGCCCTCGCCCTCGCGGACGGCGTACGGCAGCGGCGCATAGCTCGCCAGCGCCTGGGACAGCACGACGGGCCCCGAGCCCGGGCCGCCGCCGCCGTGCGGGGTCGAGAACGTCTTGTGCAGATTGATGTGCATCGCATCGATGCCGAGATCGCCGGGGCGGACCTTGCCGACGATGGCGTTGAAGTTGGCGCCGTCGCAGTAGAAGTAGGCGCCGGCCGCATGCACGGCCTCGGCTATCGCGACGATCTCCGGCTCGAACAGGCCGCAGGTGTTGGGATTGGTCAGCATGATCGCGGCGACCTCGTCCGTCAGCGCGGCGCGAACGGCCTCGGCTGCGACGGTGCCGTCGGCGCGGGCAGGGATCGATTTGACCGTGTACCCACTGAATGCCGCCGTCGCCGGATTGGTGCCGTGGGCGGAATCCGGCACCAGCACGATGCTGCGTTTCGAGCCTTTCGCCTCGTGCGCCGCCTTGATTGCCAGCATGCCGCACAATTCGCCGTGCGCGCCGGCGCGTGGGCTTAGCGCCACCGCGCTCATGCCGGTGAGTTCGAGCAGGTAGCCGGACACCATCTGCATCAGTGTGATGGCGCCCTGTACGGTGCGCTGGGGCTGCAGCGGATGAATGTCGGCGAAGCCCGGCAGCCGCGCGATCTTCTCGTTGAGCCGAGGGTTGTGCTTCATCGTGCACGAGCCCAGGGGGTAGAGGCCGGCGTCGATCGAGTAGTTCTTGCGCGACAGCCGCACGTAATGGCGCACCGTCTCCGGCTCGGATAGTCCCGGCAGCCCGATCGGCGCTGTACGCTCGAGACCGGCCAGGCGCGATTTCGTGCGCGACGGCTCGGGGAGATCGACGCCGGTCTTGGTGACGCTGCCGCGCCGCTCGAAGATCAGCGCCTCCTCCTGGTCCAATCCCCGATGGCCGGTGAAGGTGGCGCGGGGCGCGGCGGTGGAAGTTTCCGCGGGCCGGGTCGGCCGGTCGTCCTTGTGGATGGTCATCTAGAGCACCGCCTTCAAGGTATCCATGAACGCCTGCCGATCCGCACTGGTTGAGGTCTCGGTCACAGCGACGACGATCAGGTCGCGCAGATCGCGCCGCCCGGGCATCAAGCGCGACACGGGTACGCCGCCGAGAACGCCCTTCTGAGCCATCAGATCGACCGTGTTCTGCGCATCGGCTGGAACGCGGATCGTGAACTCGTTGAAGAACGCGGGCGTGATCACCTCGACGCCGCGGATTTTCCCCAGCCGGTCGGCGAGATCACAGGCATTGGCGTGGTTGATCGCGGCCAGCCGGCGCAATCCCGTCTCGCCGAGCAGCGTCATGTGGATCGAGAAGGCGAGGGCGCAGAGGCCGGAGTTCGTGCAGATGTTGCTCGTCGCCTTCTCGCGGCGGATGTGTTGCTCGCGCGTCGCGAGCGTCAGCACGAAGCCGCGCCGTCCCTCCGCGTCCACGGTCTCGCCGGCGAGGCGGCCCGGCATCTGGCGCACGTACTTGTCGCGTGTCGCGAACAGCCCGAGAGAGGGGCCGCCGAAGTTGAGCGTGTTGCCGATCGACTGGCCTTCCGCGACGACGATGTCGGCGCCCATCTCGCCGGGCGACTTGAGCGCGCCGAGCGAGACCGTCTCGGTGACGACGGCGATGAGCAGGGCGCCGGCCTTGTGTGCGGCCTCCGCGATCGGCGTGAGATCGCGGATATGGCCGAAAACGTCGGGGTTCTGCACGACGACGCACGACGTCGTGGAGTCGATTATCGCGGCGATGTCGTCCGTCGACGTTGCGACAGCTTCCGGTCCGGTCACGACGTAGTCGTCGAAATGCGACAGCGTATCGATGACCGCGCGATAGTGCGGATGCAGATTACCTGAAGTCACCGCCTTGCGGCGCCTGGTGACGCGATGCGCCATCAGCACCGCTTCCGCCGCCGCCGTCGAGCCGTCGTACATGGAGGCATTCGCGACATCCATGCCGGTCAGCATCGCCACCTGCGTCTGGAACTCGTAGAGCACCTGCAATGTGCCCTGACTGATCTCCGGCTGATAGGGCGTATACGAGGTCAAGAATTCGGAGCGCTGGATCAGGTGGTCGACGCTCGCCGGGACGTGGTGGCGATAGAGCCCCGCCCCGCAGAAGAACGGGACGCTGCCCGCCGCCGTGTTGCGTGCGGCGAGAAGGGCCATCTCCCGCTCGACCTCGATCTCGCCCTTGCCGTGGGGCAGATGCGGCAGCTCGCGCAGCAGCTTGTCGCGCGGAACCGCCGCGAACAGATCGTCGATCGAGCCGACGCCGATTGTATCGAGCATCTGGCGCCTGTCGTCCGGCTCGAGCGGCAGATAGCGCATCAGGCGCTCTCCTTCACGAATGCCTCGTAGGCGGTGCGGTCCATCAGCGCGTCGAGCTCGGCGGGGGATGCGAGCTTGATGCGATAGAACCAGCCCGCGTCCTCGGCGCTCTCGTTGACGAGCGCGGGCTTGTCCGTCAGTGCCACATTGATCTCGACCACCTCGCCCGACACGGGCGCGTACACGTCGCTCGCCGCCTTGACGCTCTCGACGACGGCGCAGGCCTCGCCCGCTTTCACCTGCTGGCCGGCCTCCGGCATCTGCACAAAGACGATGTCGCCGAGCTGCTCGGCCGCATGCACTGTGATGCCGACGGTGCCGACGCCGCCTTCGACGCGGATGTATTCGTGATCCCTGCTGAAGCGCTCGGTTGGCATATGGAGCTCCTATTTTGACGATGGCTGACGGTTCGCGGCCGACACCCTTGCTTCACGCGAATTGAGACGATGCCGGACACCGAGCGTCAGACACTTCTGCGATACCGGTGCGGCAGGAATGGCAGCGCCACCACCCGCGCCGGTAGCGGCTTGCCGCGCACGACCAGCTGCAGCGCCGTGCCAGCGCTCGCATGCGCTGCTGAGACATAGCCCATCGCGATCGGGCCGTTGACGGAGGGACCAAACCCGCCGGAGGTGACGTGTCCGATCTTGTTTCCGTCAGCGGATAGGATCTCCGTGCCCTCGCGTGCGGGCGCGCGCCCCTCGGGCAGGATGCCGACCCGCATCCGCGCCGGACCGTCCGCCAGTTCGCGCTGGATCCGCGCCGCGCCGGGAAAACCACCCTCGATCCGTCGCCGCTTCTGAATGTGCCGCGCGACAATCAAGGTGAGACACGTCGTCAATCAGGGTGAGACTGCGCCGGGGTGGACGGCCGAAGGGAGGGCTTAAGCCCGACTGGAG
>CAMDBL010000065.1 GCA_945889015.1 Devosia equisanguinis | reverse complement strand
GGGCGATCCCGAGAGCGGCGACGAGCAGGCCGACGAGAACGCCGAGGGCGGCGAGTCGCAGTCCGAGGACAGCCGCGAAGGCGAGGACGGCGAGGAGGAGCAGCGCGAGCAGCAGATGGCCGACGGCGAGACCGCCGAGTCGACCGAGGACATGGAGACCTCCGAGAGCGACATGTACGACCAGGACGCGGAGGGCGAGGACGATTCCGACAGCGACCAGCCCTGGCGTCCCAACAACAACGTTCTCGATAACCCGGAGGCCTTCGGCTACAAGGTTTTCGCCAAGTCGAACGACGAGGAAGTGCTGGCCGACGAGCTCTCCACGCCCGACGAGCTGGAGCGCCTGCGCACCTTCCTCGACAAGGAGCTGCGCAGCCTTTCGGGCGCCGTCGCGCGGCTCGCCAACCGCCTGCAGCGCCGCTTGCTCGCCCAGCAGAACCGCGCCTGGGACTTCGATCTGGAAGAGGGCATGCTCGATCCCGCACGGCTCCCGCGGGTGATCATCGACCCGATGTCGGCCTTGTCGTTCAAGCGCGAGCGCGACACCGACTTCCGCGACACCGTCGTGACGCTGCTGCTCGACAACTCGGGCTCGATGCGCGGCCGGCCGATCATGGTCGCCGCCTGCTGCGCCGACATCCTCGCACGCACGCTGGAGCGCTGCTCGGTCAAGGTCGAGATCCTCGGCTTCACCACCAAGGCCTGGAAAGGCGGCCAATCGCGCGAGCAGTGGCTCGCCGCCGGCAAGCCGGCCAACCCCGGACGCCTCAACGACCTGCGCCATATCATCTACAAGACGGCGGATTCGCCGATGCGGCGGGCCAAGCGCTCGCTGGCGCTGATGATGCGCGAGGGCCTGCTCAAGGAGAACATCGACGGCGAGGCGCTGGCCTGGGCGCACGCGCGGTTGCTGGCGCGGCCCGAGCACCGCCGCATTCTGATGATGATCTCGGATGGAGCGCCGGTCGACGACTCGACCCTGTCGGTGAACTCGGGCAACTACCTCGAGCAGCATCTGAGGCAGGTGATCAACGAAATCGAGACGCGCTCGCCCGTCGAGCTGATCGCCATCGGCATCGGCCATGACGTGACCCGCTACTATCGCCGCGCCGTGACCATCACGGACGCGACGGAGCTGGCGGGCGCCATGACCGACAAGCTCGTCGAGCTGTTCGAGGAGAAGTCGGAGGGCGGGCCGCAGCATGGGCGCGGGGCCGGCCTGAAGCGGAAGCTGCATTGACCTTCGCGGTGCCGGGCGCCTTTTCGCGCGCGGCCCGGCGCGAAGGTGGACCGGCGGGAGGCCCTCGGGCGCTGTGATCCTTGAACCTTCTTCCATGCAGCGCGGCGTCATCGCCGCCGCCCTGGCGATTGCGCTGGCCTTGCCTGCGACCGCTCCCGTGCTTGCGGAGCCCAAGCCCGGCGTGCGCGGCTTCATCACCGAGGCGATCGAGGTCGAGGCGAAGCGTCTCGACGGCTTCGAGCGCGGCAACGCGTCTCGGCAGAAGTTCGGCAAGCTCGAGTATCGCGGCGGCCTGGTCCTGAACTCGTCCTCGACGAATTTCGGCGGCTGGTCAGGTCTGGAGATCGATCCGGACGGACGCCGCTACGTCGCCGTCGGCGATGGCGGCGCCTGGATGACGGGCGAGTTGGTCTACGACGGCAACCGGCTGAAGGGGATCAAGAGCGTTCGGCAGGGGCCGATCCTCGGTGTCGGCGGCAAGCGGCTGCCGAACGAGCGCGATCGTGACGCCGAAGGGCTGCGGCTGCTGGAAGGCACGCTGGCGAAAGGCTCGGTGCTGGTCTCGTTCGAGCAGAACCATCGCATCGGCCGCTTCGTGGTCGACGACAAGGGATTGCAGCAGCCCACGGGCTACATCAAACGTGCGCCCGAGTGGTCGCGGATCTTCCGCAATCGCAGCCTCGAGGCGGTAGCAGTGCTGCGCGGTGGGCCGGGCAAGGGGGCCATCGTCGCGTTCGCGGAGAAGCTGCTCGACCCCGCCGGCGATCATACCGGCTGGATTTGGACCGGCGGCCTCAACGGCGAGCCTCAGCGACTGGGGCTTCGGCGCATCGGCGAGTTCGACATCACCGATGCGGCCTCGCTGCCGGATGGCAGCCTGGTGGTGCTGGAGCGCAGCTTCGGCTGGCTCTCGGGCGTCAAG
Source organism: Devosia equisanguinis (assembly GCA_945889015.1). Taxonomy (GTDB): domain Bacteria; phylum Pseudomonadota; class Alphaproteobacteria; order Rhizobiales; family Hyphomicrobiaceae; genus CAMDBL01. Next base: position 18,898 of record CAMDBL010000065.1, on the reverse strand, counting down.
ATGCGGCTGCGACTGATCAAGCAGGCGGCGATCAAGCCCGGCGCTCTGCTCGACGGCGAGGTGCTGCTCGAGGCCGACATGAGCTACGAGATCGACAACATGGAAGCGCTCGCGATCCACCAGGGCGCACGCGGCGAGGCGATCCTGACGCTCGCCTCGGACAATAATTTCAACGGCTTCCTGCAGCGCACGCTGGTGCTGCAATTCTCGCTCTCGCTCGACCGAGTGAGTTCCGCACGACACTAGAGTCAGCAAGGCTCGATCCGACCTACGCGAGCTTCGCCAGCGCCCGCTCGAGAAAGTCGAGGCGGTCCTGGCCCCAGAACAGCTCACCCGAAGGCAGCACGTAAGTCGGGGCGCCGAACACACCGCGCTCCACCGCCTCCAAGGTGTTTGCTTCCCAGATGGCGTCGAGTTCGGCCGGCTCCTGCGCCGCGCGCAGCACCGCGGCGACGTCGACGCCCGCCCGCTTGCCGGCCTCAAGCAAAGTCGCTTCCTCGGCGATGTCCTGCTCCATCTCCCATTGCGCGCGGCCGATTTCGGACGACAACGCCAGCGCGTCGCGGCCTTGCAATCCGGCGGCGATGACGGCGTGGGCAGCGCGCTGCTCGCCGGTCGGATAGAACTTCGGCTCGACCACGATCGGGATGGCGAGGTGATCGCGCCAGCGCTTCAGCTCCATCATCCGGTAGGCGCGCCGCTGCGGCGAGCGCTTTGGCTGCGGCAAGCCGCCGGTCTGCGCGAACACCTCGGCATAGCGCGCCGGCTTGACGTTCACCGCGAGCTTGTGGCGCTTGGCGATCTCGCGGAACCGGCCGCTGCCGAGGTAGGTCCACGGCGAATTCATCGAGATGAAATAGTCGACGGTGATAGGCATGCTGGTTTCCTGAAGTGGTCCGTCGCGAGCGCTGTTGCGCCAAGGTCCGGCAAACGCGGCTTAGAGCAGGGCCCTCAGATCCCGTGTGACGACATCGGCCGGCGTGTCGGGATATTCGTCCGGCAGCCCGGCGCGGTTGATCCAGACACAGCGCATGCCGAACACTTTCGCGCCCGCCGCGTCCCAGCGGTTGGAGGACTGGAACGAGATCTCGCCCGGTTTGCACGAGAAGTGCCGCGTCGCCAGCTCGTAGACCTTCATCGCCGGTTTGAAGATGCCGACATCCTGGACCGAGAGGACCGCGTCGAGATGCGCGCCAATGCCCGCGGACGAGACCGCGGCTTCGAGCATGTCGGGGTCGCCGTTGGACAGGATCGCGGTCCTGGCGCCTGTCGCCCGCAGATCCGCGAGCACCTCGGCGACTTCGGGATAGGCCGACAGCGTCATGTAGGAGGCCATCAGCTTGTCGCGCACGCCCGGCGGCACGCCACCGACCAGCGCGATGGCATAGTCGAGGCTCTGCTCGGCGAGGCGGCGGAAGCTGGTGTGGCGACCGGTCTGAGCGAACAGCCACGTGTACTCGATGTGCTTGAGACGCCAGGTCTGGGACAGTCTTTCCCAGCTGGCGCCGATCTCGGCCTGATACTTCGAGGCGGCCGAATGCACGTCGAAGAGCGTGCCGTAGGCATCGAAGACGTAGAAGGGGTGGGTGGGCATGGTAAGGCCTCGCAGTGGTGGGAAGTCGGAAATCGGAAGTCGGAATTCTATGCGGAACTTTCCAATTTCCGCCTTCCGATTTCCTCTACTTTCTACTTCCCCTTCAACAGCTGGATGATCGCCGAGAAGTCCTTGCCGCCGTCGCCGTAGGCGTTGGCCAGGGCATAGAGCTGCGTCGCGGCGGCGCCGAGCGGGGTCGACACGCCAGCCGAGGCCGAAGCCTCCTGCGACAGCTTCATGTCCTTCAGCATCAGATTGTTGGCGAAGCCGCCGGTGAAGCCGCGGTTCGACGGCGCGGTCGGGACGAGGCCCGGCACCGGCGCGTAGCTGTTGACCGCCCAGCATTGGCCGGTCGCGGTCGAGACCACGTCGAACAGCTTCTGCGGCGACAGCCCGAGCTTCTCGCCGAGAAGGAAACCTTCGGACACCGCGATCATGGTGACGCCGAGGATCATGTTGTTGCAGACCTTGGCGACCTGACCGGCGCCGGCATCGCCGCAGTGGACCACCTTCTTGCCCATCTTCTCGAGCACGGGCCGCGCTTTCTCGAAGGCGTCAGCGTCGCCGCCGACCATGAACGTCAGCGTCGCGGCTTCGGCGCCGCCGGTGCCGCCGGAGACCGGCGCGTCGAGCGCGATCATGCCGGCCTTCCTCGCCATCTCGTGTGCGGCGCGTGCCGAAGCGACATCGATCGTGGAGCTGTCGATGAACAGCGTCCCCTTCTTGGCCTTCGACAGGATTTCCTCGTAGACGCCGAGCACATGCTTGCCGGCCGGCAGCATGGTGACAACCACATCCGCATCACCGACGGCCTCGGCTGCCGACTTGGCCGCCTTGACGCCGCGCTCGTCGGCCTTGGCGATGTTGGCCGCGACGAGATCGAAGCCAGAGACGTTGTGCTGCGCCTTGGCCAGGTTTCCGGCCATGGGCAGCCCCATGTTGCCGAGGCCGATGACTGCGATTTTGGACATGGTCGTACTCCGCACTTGAAGATCGTGACGTGTGACTGATGATCGGTCTTCGAGCCAGCAATCCAATCACCAGTCACTATTCACCCTGCACGTCATTTCCCTTGCCAGTTCGGCTTGCGCTTGCCGAGGAAGGCTTCCATGCCCTCCTTGAAGTCGGCGCTGGTGTAGATCTTGGCGATCTCGGGGGTGTCGTCGATGGGATTGCCGCTGTCGCGGATCCGGCGCAACAGCGACTTGGTGACGCTCATTGTCAGCGGGGCGTGCTCTTTGATGCGCCGCGCGAGTTCGCCACAGCGCGCCATCAGGGCCGCGTGATCGGGCACGATCTCGTTGACGAGGCCGATGCGCCGGGCCTCGTCCGCCTCGATCAGACGCGAGGTGTAGATCATGTCGCCGACGGTGGCCTGGCCGGCGACCGCCACCAATCGCCGCAAGGTCGAGGCCGACAGGCAGTTGCCGAGCGTGCGGGCGATCGGGAAGCCGAACCGCATGTCCGCCGTCGCGATCCGCATGTCGCAGCAGGCCGCGATGCCGGCGCCGCCGCCGGTGCAGGCGCCGGAGATGGCGGCGATGATGGGAACCGGGCAGCTCTCGATCGCGGTGAAGACGGCATCCGCGTGCTGCTCGTAGTCGATGCCCTGCTGGGGCGTCTTGAAGGCGCGGAACTGGGAGATGTCGGTGCCGGCGGCGAAGGCCTTCTCTCCGGCCCCGGTGATGATCAGCGCCTTGACCGGACCGCCGAGGGCGATGCCGCCGCAGATCTCGGCGAGGCGACCGTACATGGCGAAAGTCAGCGCGTTGCGCGCCGCCGGCCGATTGAAAGTCACAAGGCCGATGCCGTCCTCGACCGTGTAGAGCAGCTCGTCGCTTGCCATGCCGTAAACCATCCGTTTCGCGCCAGAGTGTCGGGGACGTCGTGCCGGGAGCGCCACCGATGGCGCCGCCCGCTCTTGACACGGTGGCATGCGGCTGAAAATGCAGCAAGCGGCTGTCGCTGAGAGGCATCGGCGAGCCTGCGCTGTTTTGCCGATCGCGTCGCCGCAATGGACGCGGTAAATTTACCACGCTAGTGTGTTTACGGATGCGAGAACGCCGGAGCCACGGCGCGGGCAGTTAGAATGACGAGGGAGGACGAATGTCAGGAGATTCGACACGGCAGGCTCCGAGCCGTCAGCGGGGTGTGATCAAATCACCCCAGGACTTTGCGGCCGGCATTTTCCTTATCGTCATTGCGGGAATCGCATTCATCGGTGGCTGGAAGCTGTCCATGGGAACGATGTCCGGCGTCGGTCCGGGCATGCTACCGAAGGTGGTGGCCGCCATGGTCGCCGGGTTCGGCGTGCTTCTCATCCTGCAATCGTTGAAGGTCGTTGGCCAGCAGCTCGACGCCTGGTCGATCCGCGGCTTGATCTTTATCCTCAGCTCCCTGCTGGTTTTCGCGGCGACGGTGCGCACGCTCGGCTTGGCCTTTTCCGGCCCGCTCGCAGTGATCATCTCGGCCTTCGCCGAGAAGCACGTCCGCATCAAGGAGATCATCATCTACGCGCTCGTGCTGACCGGGGCATGCATCGTCCTGTTCAAGTACATGTTGAAGTTGCCCATTCCGATTCTGCCCGACAACTTCCCGCTGCCCTTCTGACGAGGATCGGAACATGGATCTCTTTTCGAACCTTGCCCTGGGCATGGGCGTCGCCCTTTCGCTCAAGAACCTGTGGCTCTGCTTTCTCGGCTGCATGATTGGCACGCTGATCGGCGTGCTGCCCGGCGTCGGTCCGGTCGCGACCATCGCCATGCTGCTGCCGATCACCTTCGGCATCGACCCGATCGGCGCTCTCATCATGCTCGCCGGCATCTACTACGGCGCCCAGTACGGCGGCTCGACCACGGCCATCCTGGTCAACATCCCGGGTGAGGCCACCTCCATCGTCACCGTTCTCGACGGCCACCAGATGGCACGCAACGGCAAGGCTGGCGTCGCGCTCGGCATCGCGGCCATCGGTTCGTTCATCGCCGGCACCATTGCGACGCTGATCATCGCGGCACTCGGCGCGCCGCTGACCAAGCTCGCGCTACTGTTTGGCCCGGCAGACTACTTCTCGCTGATGGTCCTCGGCCTGATGTTCGCGGTCGTGCTGGCGCGCGGGTCGGTGCCGAAGGCGATGGCGATGATTCTCGTCGGCGTGCTGTTCTCGACCATCGGCACGGATCTCGAGACCGGTGAGGAGCGCTTGACGTTCGGCTGGCAGGAGATCTCGGACGGTCTGGAGTTTACCTATATCGCGATGGGCATGTTCGGCTTCGCCGAGATCCTGCGAAACCTGGAGAACCCCGAGGCGCGAAACGTCGTCAAGACCACGATTGGCCGCCTGCTGCCCAACGGGGCGGAATTGAGACAGGCGGCCGCACCGATCGCGCGAGGCACGTTCCTGGGTGCGTTCCTCGGCCTGCTGCCCGGCAACGGCGCCGTGCTCGGTCCATTCGCCTCCTACACGCTCGAGAAGAAGCTGGCGAAGGATCCCACGCGCTTCGGCCGGGGTGCGATCGAAGGCGTGGCGGGGCCGGAATCGGCCAATAACGCCGGTGCGCAGACGGCCTTCATTCCGCTGCTCACCCTCGGCATCCCGCCGAACGCGGTGATGGCGCTGATGGTCGGTGCGATGACCATCCACGGCATCGTCCCGGGTCCGCAGATCATCTCCAAGCAGCCCGATCTGTTCTGGGGAATGATCGCCTCGATGTGGATCGGCAACCTGATGCTGCTGATCATCAACCTGCCGCTGGTCGGGCTGTGGGTGAAGCTGCTGCAGGTGCCCTATCGACTGATGTTTCCGTCGATCGTGCTGTTCTGCTGCATCGGCATCTACTCGGTGAACAACTCGCCGACGGATGTGATGTTGACGGCCGTGTTCGGCATGTTCGGCTACATGCTGTTCAAGTTCGGTTTCGAGCCGGCGCCGATGCTGCTCGGCCTCGTGCTCGGCCGCTTGATGGAGGAGAAGCTTAGGCAGGCGCTCGTCATTTCGCGCGGCAGCTTCGTCACGTTCGTTGAGCGTCCGCTGTCGGCGAGCCTGCTGGCGATCTCGCTGATCATGGTCATCCTTGCGCTGCTGCCCTCGATCCGGCAGAGCCGCGATACGGTGTTCCAGGAGTAGCGCCGTTCCGGCCGGCTGTTCCGGCTGATCGATATCTGCCTGAAGAGGCCGCAGCAGACGCTGCGGCCTCTTCTGTGTCCGCGGCCTCCGCGTCGGCAGAAACACATACGTCGAAGGTCGCAGTTGTTCCCAGGTCGTTTGAACGATGAAATGCTCCTCGCTGTCGGCGGCAATCCAAACCACGGATCGCCGCCGTAATGGCTTGTGGCGATCGCAAGCAAGCTCGTCGCAGGCTCGAGGACGGTACGCCGCCAACTGACATGACGAGCGTGTCGATGAGCGGCGATCTGCCGAAATTCGATGGAGGAACCCAAGGATGTCGAGACGTCGCATGTTACGTATGGCCGGCGCTGCAGCACTCGCGCTCGCAGCCCAGATCCACGCTGCTTCCGCCGCCTGGCCGGAGAAATCGGTCACATTGGTCGTTCCGTTCGCCGCCGGTGGACCCACCGACATCATCGCTCGCATCGTCGGCGAGCACATGGCGCGCACGCTCGGCCAGTCCGTCGTCATCGAGAACGTCGCCGGTGCCGGTGGCACGACCGGCATCACCCGCGCTTCCCAGGCCAAGCCCGACGGCTACACCATCATGATGGGCCACATGGGGACGCACGGCGCTGCGCCAGCGCTGTATCCCAACCTCAAGTACAATCCTGCCAAGGATTTCACGCCGATCGGCTTGGCTGCGGGAACGCCGATCCTCATCGTCGCCAAGAAAGCGTTTCCGGCCGATGACCTGAAGGGTTTCATCGCTTACCTGAAGGCGAACGGCGACAAGGTGTCGGAAGCGCACGCCGGCGTCGGCTCGGTCTCGCACACGACCTGCACGCTGCTGCAGAGCCAGCTCGGCTCGAAGACCGCGCGCGTCGCTTATCGCGGCACGGGTCCGGCGTTGAACGATCTCGTCGCCGGCCAGGTCGATTTCGGCTGCGACCAGATCGTCAATCTCGTGCCGCAGATCCAGGGCGGCAACATCAAGGCACTGGCGATCGCGACTCCGGAACGCTCGCCCGCCCTGCCGAACGTTCCGACCACCAAGGAGGCGGGCCTGCCCGAGTATCAGGTCTCGGCCTGGAACGCGGTGTTCGCGCCGAAGGACACGCCGAAGGAGGCCGTCGACAAGCTGGTCGGCGCGCTCGACAAGGCGCTCGACGACGAGGGCACGCGCAAGCGCCTGCTGGATCTCGGCAGCGTCATCCCCGACAAGACCGGACGCACGCCTGCCGCGCTGCAAAAGCTCGTCGAGAGCGAGGTTGCGCGCTGGATGCCGGTGTTGAAGGACGCCGCCGCCGCCGCACAAGGCCAGCCGACGAAGTGATCGCCTGAGACGTGGAGGTCCGGCGGCCGTGTCACGGCCGCCGGACTCGTTTCTGCGTCCCATCGACCATGGCCCGAATTGCTGCCCGAAGCCCCGAGAGCGTCGCCGTGGCTTGCTGGCGGTGATGGGGCACTGGCGTCGTGTGACGATCGACCAGTGCGTCGCGGGCATGATGCCGTAGATGCCGATGGTCGTCGTCTGCATGGAGCTGATATACCTGTGGCCTGGCTGGACCCACTGGCTGCCGCAGCTGCTCTGCAGCGGCTCTCGAAGACCGCAAGGACATACGAATGTCATCTCCGGATCTCACGTCTCTCTCGGCGGTCGCGTCCGCCGAACTCATCGCCAAGGGCGAGCTTCTCTCCACCGATCTCGTTGCGGCCTGCCTCGACCGCATAGATGCCCGCGAAGGAGAAGTCGGCGCCTTCGCCTTTGTCGACCGTGAGCGGGCGCTGGAGCAGGCCCGCGCCGCCGACCAGGCCAGGCGGGAAGGCAAGGGCATCGGGCCGATGCATGGCGTGCCGGTCGGCATCAAGGACATCGTCGACACTGCCGACATGCCGACGACGTATGGTTTTCCCGCGTTCGATGGCCGCCAGCCCGAGCGTGATGCGTTCCTCGTCTCGCAGCTGCGCAGTGCCGGGGCGGTCATCATCGGCAAGACCGTGACCTCCCCGCTCGCCAATCCCGGCAAGATCAAGACGCGCAACCCGCACGACCTGACCCGCAATCCCGGCACCTCGTCGTCAGGCTCGGCGGCAGCCGTCGCGGCGGGCATGGTGCCGCTGGCGGTGGGCAGTCAGACGGCCGGCTCCGTCATCCGCCCCGCGTCGTTCTGTGGCGTCTATGGCTACAAGCCGACCTTCGGTCTCGTCTCGCGGACCGGCGTGCTGATGCAGTCGGAGACGCTCGACACGATGGGCGTGCTCGCCCGGTCCGTCGAGGATCTGGCGCTGATCACCGACGCGATGTCGGGGTACGATGCCGCCGACCCCGCGAGCTTCCTGCGCAGCCGCCCCTCGCTGCTCGCGACGGCGCGGCAGGACGTGCCGGTGCCGCCGCTGTTCGCCTTCGTCAAATCCCCGTTCTGGGACACGGCCGACGCGGACGTGCATTCGGCCTTCGGCGAGCTGGTCGAGGCGCTCGGCGACCAGGTGCAGGATGTCGATCTCGTGTCCCTCGACGATCTGTTCAAACAGCTGATGGACGTTCTGGCGGCGGAGAACGCCTTCCACTACGGCCCGATCCTGGACCGCAGCGGCGACCAGATGAGCGAGTTGCTGCGCGCCAACATCGAGCGGGGCCGCAAGCTGCCGGCCGAGACCTATCTTCGGGCGAAAGGAATGCGCGAGTCTTCCTATCGCATGTTCCAGGAGATCTTCGCGGACTACGGCTGTATTCTGACCCTGTCGGCGGACAGTGTCGCGCCCAAGATCGATGCGCCCTTCACCCCCAACATCAACGGCGTCTGGACGTTTCTGGGGGTTCCGGTGGTCAGCCTGCCTTTGCTGGAGATCGACGGCTTACCGCTCGGCGTGCAACTCGTCGGTCCCCGTCACGACGACGGCCGTCTTCTGCGCACCGCACGCTGGCTCGCCGGGCACATCGCGGAAGGCGAATGAAACGGGCTTGGCGATCCGAGCGGACGGACGTCCCGATTTTCTCCAATTGAAAAAGGCCGGGTTTTCACCCGGCCCTTTTTTTCGATCTGCTCGGCTCGAGGCGTGCTTCAGCGAACGCGGAAGCGCTCGATATCGCCACCGGCCTCGGAAAGCCACTTCGGCTTGCGGCCGCGGCCCGACCAGGTCAGCGCCGGATCATCCGGATTGCGATAAAGCGAGCCGCTCGAACCTTTCGACTTGGCGGCGCCCTTGCGGCTGCCCGCCGGGAAAAGATCGGTGATGTTGAAGCCGGCCTCCTGTGCGCGGGCGATCAACTCGTCCTTCAGGCTCGCCTTTTCGGTATCCTGCTTGTAGATGATCATCTTGGCCACGCGATCACGAAGATCGGTCAGCTCCTTGAGGCTCAACTTCTCGAGCTGGGAGTCTTTCATGCGGTGTCTCCTGTCTTGAGCTATCGAAAAAAAACGACTGTTTCGGGGCGTTGCCTACCATTCCGAGATTTATTTAGCAAGGCATTATCCCTCGCATTCTTTGAGTTTGGTGTCTTTTGCAGGGTCAGAGACGTCGTTCAGCTCGAAACGGCACACTGCGCCGCTGCAACTCTGCTCATTCGGGTAACAGCCGCATTCGACAGGCGTCCGCCGATGCCGCCGGTGGCAATCGGCTTGGCATTGTGTTTGTGAAAGTCATTGCGGTTTGCGTGGTCGAGCCCAATCGCACGCCTAAGCCGTCGGTTCTCCAATAGGTTCGAGATGCGGCAATTTGCATCGGATTTCTGCTGGTATCCGGCGCCCATATGGCGTCCACCCCGGCTGGACCGGCTCTGTTCGCACCTCTTCCGTCCCGAGCGTGCGCGTGCCATTGTCCCGCCGAACGAACATGGGGAAGGCAATGCTCAAGCTGGTGGATAATCTGTCGCGGCTCGGAACGGAAAGCGCGTTCGAGATCCTGGCCAAGGCGGCTCAGTTGCAAAGACAAGGACGCGATATCATCAATCTGGGTATCGGCCAGCCGGATTTCCGCACGCCCGAGCACATCGTCGAGGCGGGAATCAAGGCTTTGCGGGACGGTCACCACGGCTATACGCCGGCGCAGGGAATTTTGCCGCTTCGGGAGTCGGTATCGGCCGATCTGAAGCGCCGCCACGGCGTCTCGGTCGATCCGGAAAACGTGGTGATCATGCCCGGCGGCAAGCCCACCATGTTTTTCGCCATTCTGATGTTCGGCCAGCCAGGCGCCGAGATCATGTATCCTGATCCCGGGTTTCCGATCTATCGCTCGATGATCCAGTATACCGGCGCGACTCCGGTGCCGATCGTGCTGAAGGAGGCCAACGAGTTCGCATTCAGCGCCGAGGAGGTGCTTGCCCAGATCACACCGCGAACCAGCCTGATCATCCTCAACAATCCAGGCAATCCGACGGGTGGCGCCGCGCCGGAAACCGAGATCCGTAAGCTCGCCGAAGGCCTCGAGAAATTTCCGAATGTGGCGGTGCTGTCCGACGAGATTTACAGCGTTCTGCTATATGGCGGACGCAAGCACGAGTCGCTGCTGAAATATCCAGCGCTGGCCGATCGCCTGATCATGCTCGACGGCTGGTCGAAAACTTATGCGATGACCGGCTGGCGCCTGGGTTACAGCGTGTGGCCGAAATCGCTGGTGGAGACGGTGGTCCGGCTTGCGGTCAATTGCCATTCCTGCGTGAATGCCCCGACCCAATTCGCCGGTATCGCCGCGCTCGATGGACCGCAGGACGCGGTACACGACATGGTGCGGGCGTTCGATGAGCGACGCAAGGCCATCGTGCCGCTCATCAACCAGCTCCCGGGCTTCCGGTGCGTCGATCCCGGCGGCGCATTCTATGCGTTTCCCAACATCGAGGGCACCGGACGGTCGGCGCGCGAGCTTCAGGACCTGATGCTCGACAAGGCGGGGGTGGCGACTGTCGCCGGCACTGCGTTCGGCGTCTGCGGCGAGGGCTATGTCCGCTTCTCCTACGCCAACTCGATCGAGAACATCACCACGGCGATGCAGCGGATCGGGACCATGCTGACCGAACTCAAATAGCCCGCGCCCGAGGAAACCGGGTCCGGCAAGTATTTGTTAACCTCGATTGGCTTAGCTGGATGCCGGCGGCGAGCATGAGCCCGCTGCCGGTTTTCCTTGTCGAGTGGGCCAGGCCATGAAGGCCATCGTCTACCTGCTGGCGCTTTTCGCTGCAATCAAGATCGGGTCGGCCGAGTACCTGTTCCGCACCTCGGCGCGCGACGTGATCGTCGCCGCCTATCGGGAACGGGCGATCCAGGCCTGTCAGCGTGACACTCGCCCGGCGCTCAGCGGGACTGCCGCGACCAGCTGGGCCAAGCCCGCCGACGTGCAGCTTTCGATCGGCAAGAGCGGGCTGGACGTCCAGCTCTGGCAGGTGGATCACCACCTATGGAACGCGCGCTATCGCAATCCCTATCTGGTGCTGACCTTGGCTGACGTGGCGACGAGCCTGGTGTGCGAGTACGACGTCATGCACAACGCGACGGTGCTCAGCCGCTCGTGACGCGGGCGCTGCGCCGCCTTGCCGACGCCTGCCTCAGCGGCGGCGGCCCTCGAAGGCGATCTGCACCATGAACATGTGATCGAGCCGGCCGCCGGTCAGCGCCGAAAGAGCGCGCGTGCGGGCCGCGAACGGCGTCACCGGCCCGACATCGACGGTGGCGAAGCCGGCGCGTTCGAACATGTCCGCGAACGTCCCCGGCGTGAACCAGCGCAGATGCGTGCGATCGAACACGCCCCTGTCGGCGAGTTCGAAACGGCCCGCGACGAGCTCGCGGATCACGCGCCAGTGCGAGATATTGGGCGAACTCGCGAGCACGATGCCGCCCGGCCGCACCACCTCGGCCAGCCGCTGCAGCAGGCGACCCGGCTCGACGAGATGCTCCAGCACCTCCGACAAGATCAGCGCGTCGAACGAGGCGGGGCTCCACGGCAACTGCATCGTCTCGGCATCGCCGGTCACCACCTCGCTCAGCACGCCGCGCGCTTCCTCGGCGGCCGCTTCGAACAGTTCGACGCCGGCGTAATGACCGCAGCGGCCGGTGCGCAGCGCGAGCGCGCCGGTCGCGCCGGTGCCGCAGCCGATCTCGAGGATGCGGGCGGTTTTGTCGAGCGGCAGGCGGCCGATGAAGTCGGCGCGCGGACGATTGAAGTAGCTCGCGGCTTTGTCGGCGTAGGCGGCGGCGCCGATGCCGCGCGTATCGGCTGCTGCGATGGTCAAGGGTGTAATCCTGCGACGGGTTCAAGTCGGCATCAGCATGCGCGCGCGTGTCTAAAGGGGCTCCTAACCGGCAGGCGCGTCCGAAAATTTCTTTATCGCTAAGCCAAATTTAACTTTGTCTGGCGATGCTCTCCCGAGGCGGAGCGTCTCCGCTGTCCGGGTGTTCGCCGGAACCTCGTTGTGATGAAGATCGAGCCAATGTACGTGCGTCGCGTGCTCGAGGTCCTTGTGAGAGCTATCGCTCTGGTGCTGTGCACCACGGCGCTTTTTGCGTGTGCGGACGGGAATTCCGCTGGGCATTCGAGTCTGCCGCCCGGCAACCGCGACGCCGGGACGCTGAAGGCCTACCGTCTCGGGGTCGGCGACAAGCTGAAGCTCGTCGTCTATGGCGAGCAGGATTTGTCGGGTCAGCTCGAGGTCAGCACCGTCGGTTCCGTGCATGTGCCGCTGGTGGGCGACATTGCAGCGCGCGGCGCGAGCCTGCCGGAGCTGCGTGACAAGATCCAGCGCCGGCTCGCCGACGGTTACGTCAAGTCCCCGAAAGTCAGCATCGAGATTCTCTCCTACCGCCCGATCTACGTGCACGGGGAGGTCAAGAACGGCGGGGAGTTCCCGTTCAAGTTCGGCACGCGTCTGCGCGACGCCGTGGCGATGGCCGGCGGCTACACCTACCGCGCCGACCTCGGATACGCGCTGATCACGCGCGACGGCGAGAGCTCGGAGATGCGGATCGGAACCGGCGCGGACGCCGTGGTCATGCCGGGCGACAACATCCGCATCCCCGAAAGATTCTTCTGAGGGCGCGTAGGCCAGCGCACGTCGTCGTATCGCGTAGAAAGCTCCCTGCCTCATGTTGCGCAAGCGTCACCGCCGGTCCATGGCACCTCGCCCTCCGCGAGGGCGGCCGCGGCTTGCGGGTGGGGTCTGCCTGACGTGGCTCGCATCGGGCCTCACCGGAGCCTGCACGGGGGGGCTCGGCGGTGGAGCACGGGCGGCGGATCTGAAGACGGGTGAGCTGCCCACCGACACGGTCGCCAAGCTCGAGCGGATGCACGAGTACGATCAGACCGCGAGATTTGGCGCCGCCCGCGTCTCCGACCGCAGCTACTCCAACCCGGAAGGCGTGCGTCTGGGAAATTTTGTCTTCTTCCCGACGCTGGGCACCCTCGTCAGGCTCGACGACAACATCTACACGTCCGCGACCGATCGAAAGAAGGACCTGGTCACCGAGATCACTCCCGGATTGCGGATCAGGCAGGACTTGCCGCGCCACGCGCTCGACATGTCGCTCAGCGGCCGGATCGTGTCCTATGCCGAGAACGATGATCAGAATTTCGCCGACTACAAGGCCGCGGCGAGCGGCTCGCTGCACTTCGACCATGCGCACACGCTGTCGGCCTCCGTCCTGTCGTCCATGCAGCACGAGGAAGGCTTCGATCCCGGCCGGCCGCTGACCGCGGCGAAGCCGGTGGAATACCTCTACAACCGTGCCAGTGCTGGTATTACACGGGACGCTGGCAAGCTGTTCGGCACGGTCAGCGCCACGGTCGCGTCATGGGACTACAAGAACGGCGTGACCCGCGACGGAGCCTTTCTCGACCAGGATCAGCGCGATACCGAACTGCTCAAGGGCCAGATCAGCGGCGGCTACCGCTTCTCGCCCGGCTATGAATTGCGCGCGCGCGCGGCGGCGAATCGGATCTGGAACACGGGCAACGAGGTGCTCGACCGTGACGCGGCCGGCGGCGAGGTGATGGTGGGGCTCAGGGCCGATATCAATCCGCTGCTGCAATGGGAGATGCTCGGCGGCTGGGGCGTGCGTGACTACGACCAGATCGGTCTGCCGACGCTCAGCACCTACCTCTTCGAGGGCCAGCTGACCTGGCTCGTCACCCAGCGGTTGACGCTCTATGGAATCGTCGGACGCTCGATGGCCGAGCCTGCGGACAACAACGCCGCCGGCCGCGTCGATACCCGCCTCACCGGCCGCGCCGAACTCGAACTCTGGCACAACGTCGTCGGCAAGGTCTACGCGGAGGCTCGCGAGTCCACGTATTCCGGGCTGTCGCAGGTCGATCATGCAATTTCTGGTGGCGTCGGCATCGAATACCACCTGTCGGACAACTGGCTGTTCACCTTTACGTACGATCATCAGCGCTGGCAATCGAGCCTGAGCGACGGGGAGATCACGCGCAATCGTGTCTCCGTCGGCGCCAAGCTGCGGTTTTGAGCAGGCCGGGACATGCGTGAAGACGAACACCCGCCACAGGACGACAGCGAGGGCAGCATCACGCTGAGCTACATGCTCGGCGTGCTGCGGCAGTCGGCGCGCCTGATCGCGGCGCTGGTGGTCGTGGCGACGCTGGCCGTCGCCGGCGCGGCCTGGACCTTGCCCAATCGCTACGATGCATCTGCCACCGTGCAGATCGATCCGCGCCGGAAGAGCATCTCCAACGTGGAAGGTGTCGTCTCCGACTTGAAGGCGGACCAGTCGACCGTCGAGAGCGAGGTCGAGGTCATCAAGTCGAAGGAAGTGACGCTAAAGGTCATCGAACTGCTCAATCTGCGTGAGGACCCCGAACTCACCGGAGAGCCGCTGATCAGGCGCCTGCTGCAGAAGGTCGGCCTTGCCCGGCCCCGGCTCGCGTCCACCAGCGCCGCTGAAGCGGCCTCTCCCGTCGATGCAATTACGGATATTCTGGCCGCCTACACCTCGAATGCCGTGCGCTACCTGGAGCGCGACGAGATCGCCGCCGCGTTCTCCGACCGCATGAAAGTATCGCGCGTGCGCAATACAACGCTGATCGAGATCCGCTTCTCGTCGGCTGATCCGCTGAAGGCGGCGCGCATCGCCAACACGGTCGCCGAGGTCTATATCAAGGATCAGATCGACGACAAGACGCGGGCGGCCAACACGGCGATGCAACTGCTCGAGGACAAGCTCGGGGACCTGCGCCGCCGCGTCGCCGATGCCGAGTACAAGGTCGAGCAGTTCAAGGCCCAGAACAACATCTTCGACAGCGAAGGCCACGTGCTCAGCGAGAAGCAGCTGGCCCGTGTGCTCGAGCAGACGGTGATGGCCCGTAACGCGACGGCCGAGGCGCAGGCGAAGTACGAGCAGGCGAAGCGGGTGATCGGCCGCGGCGGCAACAAGGGCGACATCGCCGACGTGATGCAGAGCCAGACGATCCGACAGCTCAAGGAAGATCTCGCCCGCCTGACGCGGCGCGAGGCGGAGCTCGGCACCCGCTATGGCAGCAAGCATCCCGAGATGCAGAAGGTGCAGGCCGAGATCGCCGACGCGACGGTGCAGCTCAACCGTGAGGTCGACCGCTTGTTCGCCAATCTGAAGAACGATTTCGAGATCGCCGAAAGCCGCGAGCAGCAGCTCGCGACGGCGCTGACTAGCGCCAAGGAGCAGCAGGCGCAGACCAAGGAAGCCGTGGTCACGCTGAACGCGCTGCAGCGTGACGCGATGTCCAGCAAGCAATTGTTCGAGGCGCTGCTGACCCGCTACAAGCAGACCGCCGAGACGCAGGATCTCCAGCTGGCGGATGCCAAGATCGTGGAACGCGCCGGCGTGCCGCTGTCGCCGGCAGCCCCCAAGCGCAAGGTGTTCGTGCTCGCTGCCGCTTTCGGGGCGCTGGGGCTCGGCATCGTGATCGCGTTCGCGATCGACCTGATGGCGCCGGGCCTGGCGCGCGCCGAGGACGTCAAGCGCGCGCTCGAGCACGAGCATCTGGCCTCCGTGCCGATGGTCGAAGGCTCGCGCGAGCAGCTGCGTGCCGCCCGTCTGATGCTCGCCGATCCCGACGGTGTCTTCGCCGAGACTATACGCGGGCTGCGCCATGAGATCGACGCCGGCTGGCCCTACCAGGCGCCGCGCATCATCATGATGGCCTCCAGCATGCCGAACGAGGGCAAGTCGGCGATCGCGTCGAACCTCGCGCATCACCTGGCACTGACCGGTGTGCGGACACTGCTGGTCGATGCCGATCTGCGCAAAGCTTCGCTCACCCGCGTGCTTTGCCCCGGCGGAGCCGAGCTCGGCGCACGCGAATGCCTGGAGACGCGGCGTCCGGTCGAGGATGCGATCCTCCGCGACCAGGTATCCGGCCTCTGCTTCCTTCCCGCGCACGGTCCCACGCAGTCCCGGCTCAATCCATCCGAGCTGCTGGTGTCACCGATGATGACCGGCATGATCGGCCGGCTGAAGGAGCATTTCGATGCCATCGTCATCGATTGCCCGCCGGTGCTGCCGGTGGTGGACGCGCGCATCCTGGCCGACTTCGCCGATCAGATCGTGTTCGTGATGACCTGGCGCAAGACGCCAAAGGAGCTGGCGCGGCGCGCGCTTCGAAACCTCGGCGCCAACGAGCGCAAGGTAATGGGCGTGGTGCTCAATCAGGTCGAGGAGCGCAAGCTGATCGACGCCAACAACTATCCGCTGCGTGCGCGCGGTGGTGAGCCGGTTCTGGATCGCGCCGCGTAACGATCCTGTATTTGTGAATTTGTTCAGCATGATAGATGATTTGGATGCTATCCTGTAACGGACAGTTCAACCTATTGCCCGATACTGCGCGCTGAAGCCCCGGAAGCGGTCTATGTGCCGCGACCTAGTTCAGTAGCGCGTCGGGTCGTCTCATGTCGAACGCAGTCACCGTCGGGACCGTGGATTCAAGCCAGTCTGGGTGGGAGGCGGGCGCCACCTCTCACAAGCACCGGCCGCGCTGGTCGCGCAAGGTGGCCGCGGATCTGGTCGGCGCAGCCGAGGCCGTCGCGGTCGTGTCGGGATGCCTGTTGCCGGCGTTCATCTACGCGCGCGCCGGCGAGGTCGCGGTCAATTGGACCGCCATACTCCAGGTCGGTCTGGTCGCCGCGATCATCGTCCACCTCTGCCTCAAGTCGTGGGGCATGTACGACACCATGAGCATGGAGGCGTTTCCGAGCAGGCCGCATTGCCAGATCGGCGCGCTGATGATCGCCTGCCTCGCCATTCTCGGGCTCGGGCTGCCCTTGCCCGCGCGCCAGCCGCACGTGGCGATCTGGTATGCGACATGGATCATGCTCAGCTTCACGCTGATGCTGCTGGTTCGCACGCTGGCGGTGGCGGCGTTCGCACGCATGACCAAGGCCGGCCTGTTCGACGTCCGCATCGCGGTGTTCGGAGCCGGAGCGGTCGCCCGGCGGGCCCGCGATCATCTTATGATGGCGGACAACGGCGTCCACTTCGTCGGCGCTTTCGACGATCGCTCCGCAGTCGGCCGCTTGAACCCCGAGGGTGTGGCTGTCGCCGGCGGTCTCGACGACCTGGTGGCGCTCGGCCGCATCGAGGGTGTCGACCGCATCATCGTCGCCTTGCCGGCGAGCGCCAGCGACCGCATCGAGCATGTCGCACGCAAGCTCGAGCAGTTGCCGGTCAGCCTGCATGTCGTCACCCACATCGTCTCCGATCTCGTTGCTTCGGCGCCCGCCCACAAGGTGTCCGCGCTCGGCTCCATCGGGCTGCTCGACATCAAGCAGGCACCGCTCTCCGACTGGTCGCCGCACGTCAAGCGCTTCGAGGACATCGTGCTCGGCGGCCTGCTGCTGCTGGCGACGCTGCCGCTGTTCCTGATCATCGCGCTGGCGATCAAGCTCGAAAGCCAGGGACCGGTGTTCTTCACCCAGCGCCGCCGTCGGCTCAACCAGCGGGTGATTCCGGTCCTGAAGTTCCGGACCATGCGGGTGATGGAGGACGGGCCCGACGTCAAGCAGGCGACGTGGAACGATCCGCGCATCACCCGCATCGGCAAGTTGCTGCGCCGCTCCAGCCTCGACGAGCTGCCGCAGCTGATCAACGTGCTCAGGGGCGAGATGTCGCTCGTGGGGCCGCGTCCGCATGCGATCGCACACGACGATCTCTATGGCGGCGTTCTCGTCGGCTACGTCAACCGCCATCAGGTGAAGCCGGGCATCACCGGACTGGCTCAGGTTCGCGGCCTGCGCGGCGAGACGCGGTCGGACGAGAAGATGCAGAGCCGCATCGACACCGATCTCGAGTACATCACGGCGTGGTCGCCGTGGCTCGACATCAAGATCTTGGCGCGCACCGTGGTGGCCGTCCTCAAGGGCTGCAACGCCCACTGATTTCGCGGCGCCCGGCGGGCGGGATCGCCGAGGTCCTCGCGTACGTGACGGTCAGGCCGCTGGCCGGATCGAGCAGCCGGCCTGCGTGCTGCCGGCATCGACGGCGACCGGCTCGATGCCGATGGCGGCCAGGGCCGCGAGCGTCTCGGCGGCCTTGGCCTCCCAGCTCTCCGTCGCCAGACGCCGACGGGCAACGCTCGCATCATGCGGCGTGCTCAGAACCCGGCGCAGCGCGTCGGCAAAGGCGGGCGCCTCGACCGCGACATGAACCAGGTCGCGCCAGCCGTCGAGCGCGGGGAAATCGGTGGTGACCACGGGCCGGCCGACCGCGAGATACTCCTTGAGCTTGATCGGATTGCAGGCCTTGATCCAGTCGCTGCGGTTCCACGGCATGATCAGGGCGTCGGCCGCCGCCATGTAGCGCGCGACCTCGTCGTAGGGCTTGCGGCCGAGGAAATGCACGTTCGGCAGCGCGCACCAGCCGTCGGGCAACGAGCAACTGCCGATCATCGCGAACTGGACGTCGGGCAAGGCCTCGGCGACGGCCAGGAACAGCGGTGGATCGAACGTGTGCGCGTCGATGCCGCCGATGAAGCCGACCCGTTTCCTGGCAAGTGCGGCGATGTCCGCCGGCTCGGGCCATGCACCGTCGCCGGCCGCGATGAAGGTCTCGAGATCGACGCCGTGGGTTACGAGCGTATAGCGCGACAATCTGGATGAGAACGGCGCGTCAATCAGGATGAGACGAGGCGGCCGAGCGAAGTGATGATTGACGCTGGCCGCGCCATTGGCAAGCGCTTTGATTGACGTTCCGCGTCAATCAGCGTCCGGTTTGTCGGTTTTC
>CAMDBL010000064.1 GCA_945889015.1 Devosia equisanguinis | reverse complement strand
CCAGCTCGACCTGATCATCGGCGAGGGACCGGCGGCGCGCTCGGTACGCATCGACCTGTCCAAGTTCACGCTGGTCGGCGCGACGACACGCGCAGGGCTTTTGACCAACCCCCTGCGCGACCGCTTCGGCATCCCGGTGCGGTTGAATTTCTATACCCACGACGAACTCGAGCTGATCGTCAGCCGCGGCGCGCGGGTGCTCGGGGCGCCGATGTCGCCGGACGGCGCCCGTGAGATCGCTCAGCGCTCGCGCGGCACGCCGCGCATCGCCGGCCGCCTGCTGCGCCGCGTGCGCGACTTCGCCGCCGTCGACAACGCTCCGATCATCGACGCAGCCGTTGCCGACAAGGCGTTGCGGATGCTCGAAGTCGACAGCGAGGGGCTCGATGCCCTCGATCACCGCTACCTCGCTTGCATCGTCAAGAACTACGGCGGCGGGCCGGTCGGCATCGAGACCATTTCGGCAGCTTTGTCGGAACCGCGCGACGCGCTCGAGGAGATCGTCGAACCGTATCTCTTGCAGCAGGGCTTCATCGGCCGTACGCCGCGGGGGCGGATCGTCACACTCAGGGCCTACAAGCATCTAGGCTTGTCGGGTCCGGCAAGGTCGGCGGCGGCGGAACTGCCGCTGTTCGAGCGCGAGGGCAAGGGCAGAGGCGACCCTGGGCCCGATGCGGCTTCCGACTCTGCTTCCGACTCTGGCGACTGACCCGGAGGCACACGCTCCGGCCGGGCGCTGCTCACAGTATCGCCAGAATAGGCCTGCAATTGCCTCGCTACGCGGGCCGTCAGAGCCCGGGACTACACGATCTGCAGATGACATTGTGAGCCCATGCGCATGATCACGCGTCGCAAGTTCCTCAAGGGTTTCTCGGCATTCACGGGCGCCACGTTCGGTTTCTCCGGGTATGCGCTCGCCGTCGAGCCGATGCGGCTGAACGTGACGCGCTACCAGTTGACGCCGCCGGCTTGGCCGAAGGGGCTCGGCCTCAGGATCGCGGTGCTCGCCGACGTTCACGCCTGCGAGCCGTGGATGTCGGCGGACCGTATCGCGGCCATCGTGGCGCGCACCAATGCGCTGCAGCCCGACCTCATCCTGTTGCTTGGCGACTACATGGCCGCGCACAGGTTCGTGACCAGGCATGTGCCGCCCGAGGCCTGGGCGGAGGCGCTGGCCACCAGCAGGGCGCCGCTCGGTGTGCACGCCGTGCTCGGTAACCACGACTGGTGGGACGATCATGCAGCGCAGCGCGAGGGCAAGGGGCCGGTGTTCGCCCGGCGTGCGCTGGAGCGTGCGGGCGTGCCGGTTTACGAGAATGACGCGGTGCGGCTGACCAAGGGCGGGCGGCCGTTCTGGGTCGCGGGGCTGGGTGATCAGCTGGCGCTGCTGGGCTCGCGCTGGCGCTACCACAGGCGCGTCGGCATGGACGACCTCACGGGCACGCTCGCCAAGGTGAAGGACGATGCGCCGGTGATCTTGATGGCTCACGAGCCCGACGTGTTCGTGCGCATGCCGGATCGGGTGTCTCTGACGGTGTCTGGGCATACGCACGGGGGCCAGGTGCGCATGCTCGGCTATGCGCCGGTGGTGCCTTCGCGCTATCGCAACCGCTACGCCTACGGTCATGTCGTCGAGCGCAACCAGCACCTCGTGGTGTCTGGCGGTCTTGGCTGCTCGATCGCTCCGATCCGCTTCGGCGTCCCGCCGGAGATCGTGCTGATGGAGGTCGGAAGCGGGGCGGGGGCGGTGAGTTGAGCGATGACCACGGCTTCGCACAGTGATTGGCCCGACCTCGCCGGACGTCTCGTCGGTGTGGTCGGCAGCCGCCACCACGTCCTGCCGGTGCGCGTCTACTTCGAGGACACGGATTTTTCCGGGCTCGTGTATCACGCGTCCTACGTGCGTTGGTGCGAGCGGGGGCGGTCGGATTTCCTGCGGCTCGTCGGCAATGATCACAAGGGCCTGATCGACGGGGCGGTGGGGCGTGAGCCCGCGGCATTCGTGGTGCGGCGGATGAGCCTGGAATACCTCAAGCCCGCACGCATCGACGAGGTGCTGGAGGTGACGACGCGGGCGAAGGAGGTGGGCGCCGCGCACCTGATCCTCGACCAGCGCATTCGGCGCGGCGACACCGAGCTGTTCCAGGCCGAGGTGATGGTGGTGCTGGTGTCCGTCTCCGGCAAACCGATGCGCATAACCCGCACGCTCCGGCAGGCGATGTCGGACAAGACCGACTGAGGCGTGCTAGTCGGCGCGCATGGGCACGCTGACCCCCATCGCCGATCTCGCCAAGGCCGCATTCCGCGTGACGGTGCAGCCGGCCTTGTTCGTGCGCAAGCGCGCTGCCCGCTACGCGATGGCGGGCGTCGATGCGGCGGCTCTGCCCGTCTGTCGGGTCGATGCACAGAGCGGTCGCCCGACGTGCAACGGAGAATGCGGCTATACCGAAAGTCTGAGCCGCCGGCATCTCGCCGAATATCGCCGCGCCGACGGCAGTCACCGCGGCAAGCCCTGGCTTGGCACCGCATGCGTGATCGCCTTGACGGAGCAGACCTCGTTCGAGAGCTATGCGCGTCGCGTCATCCAGCGCACGAGCAACGCGAGCCGACGGCTGTCGCGCAAAGCGGCACGAGCCGGCTACGTCACGGGGTTCTTCCACCCGCCCTATGTCGTCGGCCAGATGGCCGCGATCCTGTCGTCGAAGCGGTTCCGCTCCGGCGGGCTCGTGCCCTACGGCCTGCTCGATATCGGCCGCCGCGCGCCCGATCACGGTCATGTCGGCGGGTACCGGCCGCAGCCACCGTGTCCGCTGCACTGGACGCTGCACTGGGGCGTGTTCGCGACGCGCGACGCGGATGGACGTCCACTGCCGCATGCGCAGTGGACGCTCGCCGGCTTCGTCAAGCTGCGCCGCATCGGCAGTCTCGTGCATGCGCTGCAGATCATGACGCACGGCGACCACCTGCCGGCTGGAGCCCACGACCTGATGCATCTCGAGCTGGTGCGCTGGTTGATGGAGAACCCCGACGGCTTGGCGGGCGGGGTCACGCATTTCCTCTACGGCGCGCTGGAGCACGCCGGCGATGGTCTCGCGCACTGGAAGCTGCGGCGGGGGTTCACGCCGATGCTGGTGGAACTTCCTCCCCCCTCGTGAGAAAGGGTCGCTGAGGCGAGATTGCAGAACAGCCGCCTTAGGAATAGTCGGCCTCGAACACCTGCCCACGTCTCGCCGAAGGCTCGCCTCCAGCGAAACGGGAGCGGCGTTTCTATCCCACCTTCGCCGCCTGCTTCTTGCGCCAGGCCGCGGTGTTGGCGATCGTCGCCAGCGGCGAGGTCATGCCGGGATCGAACGGGATCGGCGCCTGACCGTCTGCGATTTTCCGCGCCCAGGCCGGATCGGCGAGCGCGCCCTTGCCGACGCTGAAGAAGTCCACTTCGCCTCTCGCGATCAGGTCTTCCGCGAGCTTGGGATCATGCAGCTTGCCGTTGCCGATGATGGTGATGCCGGAGAGCTTCTTGGCGAGACCGGCGAGGCTGAGCTCCTGGTTGAACACCGGCACGGCGCCCAGATGCGCGCTGACGTGGATGAAGTCGATGCCGGTCTCTGCGAGCGCGGGAAAGATGTACTCCGCGTCCTTGATCCCGCCGGGCCACGCGTAGGAGAGGTCGTTGACCTTGGTCTGCGAGATGCGCACACCGACCGGCTTGTTGGGCACTGCGTCGCGCACCGCCTGCATGACCTCGAGGTGAAAGCGCAGCCGATTGTGCAGTGGACCGCCGTACTCGTCGGTGCGCTGATTGGTGTAGACGGTCAGGAACTGGTCCGGCAGGTAGCCGTTGGCGCCGTGCACCTCGATGCCGTCGAAGCCGATGTCGGCTGCGAGCCGGGCGGCGTTGGCATAGCTCGCCACAACCTCCTTCATCTCCTGCCGGGTGATCTCCCGCGGCTTCTGAAAGGGGCCCTCGCCGCCGTAGCGGTCGATCTGCTCGCCGAGCGGCTGGATCGGCGAGGCCGAGATGGAATCCACCTTCCAGTGGTTGCCCTGGTTGATGGCGCCGCCGTGATAGATCTGCAGAAAGATCGGCATGCCCGCCTTGTGGGCTGCCTCAACCACCGGCTTCCACGACTGCTGCTGCACGCCATAGGCCATGCCCGGCTGGTTGTTGTAGCCCTGGCTGTAGGCGAGGTCGATGTAGGTCGCCTCGGCGATGACGAGACCCCAGCCGCCGCGTGCGAACTCGGCGTAGTAATCGACCATCGGCGGCAGCACCTTGCCGTCGACAGTGGCGCTGGTCCGCGTCAGCGGCGCCACCATGGACCGGTTGGCGAGCGTGAGAGTGCCGATCTTGCCCGGCGAGAACACGCGCGGGTATGAGGTGTGACCCGGCTGTGTACCGGACGTGCTTTGGTCTACCATTTGCTTCCTCCCGTTCCAGGCGCGTTCGTCGACGCCCGATTGATCCGCGCGCGAGCGGCATCGTTGATTTAATATATCGATCGATAAATTGCAATGGGTCCGCTCTTTTCAAGTGAAGGGTGCGGCCATTCCGGACTCAGCGGTGGTCCTGCCGGCCCGCTGTGTCAGGCGGTTGCGGACGGTGTCGATATGTTGGCGCAACTCGTAGTGCTGGTCTGCGAAGCCGAGCGGGATCGGGATGGTGTCGACCGCGGCGTCGATGCGGTCGAGCTCGGCGAGCAGCGTCTCCCGGTCGCCCGGACTGCTCGACGCCTTGGACGAGGCTTCGAGCTGCTTTAGGGCGCCATACCAGTGCAGCAGGCGGCGCCGCACGGTCCAGCGGTAGACTTGCGGCCCGATCTTGGACAACGGCACCAGCAGCGGGAGCACGACGACCATCGAAAGCAGCAGCCGGTCGATCATCGTCGCCAGCCAGAACGGCACGTAGCGCTGCAGGAACGGCGCGCCGCTGCGATAGACGCGCTTGGCCTCGTCCGACATCGCGAACTCCGGATCGACAGAGGTCGGGAATTCGCCGGGACGCTGGAACAGCGCGGCATGGCCGGCAGCGTCCTGGGCGGGACTGCCGTGGACCTCGTGCAGGGCCTGCGCCAGCAGGTTGACCATGGCGCGGTGCGTGCTGTCGCGTACCAGCACGGCCGCCGTGGTCGCGATCAGCGTGGTGTCGGCGGGCGGAATGCGACGACCGAGGTCTACCACCCCTTCCCGCAATTCGAGCTTGGACAGGAACGGAAACTTCTGCGCGTAGGCGTCGGCGTTGCTGAAGCTCATCAGCTTGACACCGGGAGTCGCCAGCAGCCGCTGCACCGTGCGCGCCTCGGCCGCCAGCACCAGAAAGCCGGCATCCGCCTCGCCCTTGGCCAGCATGTCGACGGTATCGGGCAACTCGCGGTTGATCAGCCGGGTATTGGCCGGCGTGACACCGTTCGCTTCGAGGAGCTTCAACGCAAGTCCGTTGGTGCCGCCGCCGGCCGGGCCCACCAGCACGCGCTTTCCCTTGAGATCGGCGAGCCGCTCGAGCTTGGCCTCGCCGTTGTAGAACACCCAAAGCGGCTCATAGGCGACGCGACCGAGGGAATGCAGGCCGGCAGCCTCCGAGGGGGCAATCAGTCCGCCTTGGACGAAACCCGCGTCGACGCCGGAGGACGGCGATTCCAGGGCGGCGACGTTGGCCACGGAGCCGTTGGACTCGCGGATCTCGAGTTTGACGCCGTTGCGGGCGAAGGTCGCCGCATAGCGCTCGGCGAGGCGGTGATAGGGGCTTCCCTTGCTCGCCGCGGAGATGACGAGAGTGGAGGGCGGGGCGGGGTCGGCCGCCCGCAACGTCAGCCAACCCAGAGCCGCCACCACCAACAGCGGAACCACGACATAGAGCAGCTCGCGTGAACGACCGTAGCCACCGTTCCTCGCCATCGATCCCTCTCCCCTGTCATCTCGCCTTGTCTAGCAGATCGGGCGGGCGAGACCATGACGCGGCGTGGCCGCACGAATGATCTGACGCGGGGTGAGGACGTGGCGGTACACTCTGTTTCTGGAATGCGGCGCGCAGCCATTGGCGGATATGGCGACACCTGTTACCTACCATTCCGGATAGCGGAATGAATGCTGATCCAGAGGACCTATGCAGGACAGACGGGAGAAGACGGAGGCGCGAGCCGCGGCCGAGACCGTGGAAGCCTTCGACATCGAGGCGTTTCTTCCCTATCGCCTCTCGACGTTGGCCGAGGAAGTTTCGCACGCCCTGTCCGCGATTTATCGCGACCGGTTCGACTTGACGCGGCCGGAATGGCGCGTCCTGGCGATTCTGGCGTGGAACGACGGGCTGTCGGCAGCTGAAACCGGCAGGCGAGCCTCACTCGACAAGCTCGACCTGGGGCGCGCCGTCCGGCTGCTCGAGCGCAAGCGAGACCTGACCCGCAAGATCTCGCCGAACGACAAGCGGACGCGGCTGCTGTGTCTGACGGAGCAGGGCCGGCGGCTCTATTCGCGGATCGCGCCGTTGGCGTTGCGGCGCGAGAGCGAGCTGTTCTCGGTATTGTCGACGGCCGAGCGCGAGGTGATGCTGGGCATGATCGATCGCGTCTCCACGCACATCCGCCGGCTGGCCGACACCGGGGAGTAGCGCCTCGAGCCGCCGCCTATCCAAGCCTGTCCCAGTCCGCCGCCATGCGCCTTCTCAGCGCCTCGCCGGGCAGGCGTCCGAGCCCGGCGGCGACGTTGTCGCGCATGTGCTGGGGCTTGGCGGTGCCGGGAATGACGCAGGTGACGGCGGGGTGGCCGAGAAGATACTTGAGGAACACCTGACCCCAGCTCTGCGCGTCGATGTCGGCGGCCCAATCGGGCAGCGGCTTGCCCTTCGCCTGCCGGAAATGCTGGCCGCTGTCGAACGGCTGGTTGGCGATCACCGCGACGCCCTTCTCCTGGCACAGCGGCAGCAGCGACCGCTCGGGGGCACGCACGCCGATCGAGTAGCCGAGCTGGACGAAATCGAGCTTCTCCGCGCGAATGATGCGGGCGAGTTCGTCGAGTGCGGGCACCGTGTAGTGCGTGATGCCGATCGTGCGGAACGTGCCCATGTCCTTCCAGGCGCGTAGCGTCTTGAGATGCGTCTTCCAGTCGACGAGGTTGTGAATCTGCATCAGGTCGATGGTCTTGGACTGGAACCGCGCAGCCGACTGTTCCATCTGCTGGATGCCTGCGCGCTCGCCGGAGGTCCACACCTTGGTCGCCAGGAAGGCCTTGTCGCGGGCTTTCATCTCGGCGAGCAGCGTGCCGGTGACGGCTTCGGCGCGACCGTACATGGGGGACGAATCGATCACGCTGCCGCCGGCTTCGAACAGCACCTGCAGAACCTCCTTCCTCTGGTCCATCTCGGCGCGGTCGGGGCCGATGTCGAAGGTCTGCCAAGTGCCGAGCCCGACCACGGGCAGCGCTTCGCCAGTCGAGGGGATCTTGCGGGTCAGCATGGGCGTGCTCGCGTCTGCGGGGAGGGGGAGGCCGATGCCG
This sequence comes from Devosia equisanguinis, assembly GCA_945889015.1. Lineage (GTDB taxonomy): Bacteria > Pseudomonadota > Alphaproteobacteria > Rhizobiales > Hyphomicrobiaceae > CAMDBL01. Next base: position 13,585 of record CAMDBL010000064.1, on the reverse strand, counting down.
AGCGTTGTCGCGGCCGGCAGGGCCCCGGCGAGGACGGCGCGGCGGGTGAGGTACGTCTCGATCATGGGGGAGATGTAGCATCGCAGTGCCGCCTGCGACAGGGTGGCGGTCTCGGCGCTCAAGATCCACCTCAGCCTGATGGGCAATTGAACTTGCCACCGCCCGGGCGCAGATGGAGACTGACGAACGACCGTTCGAGACCAGTTCCAGCCTCAGCCGCCGAGCCACGCCCCTATGAGCACCCTTCTCGTCACGCACCCCTGCTTCGTCCTGCACGACACCGGCCCCGGTCATCCCGAGCGGCCCGACCGCATGCGCGCCATCGACAAGGTCATGGCCCACGACCACTTCAAGGGCCTCACGCGCATGGACGCCCCGCTTCGCGAGGACGTCGAGGACGTGATCGCTTACGCCCATCCGCGAGACTATATCGAGACGATCAAGGACTCGCGGCCCGGACAAGGCGACGACAGCGTGCATCTCGATCCCGACACGGTGCTATCGCCGGGCTCCTGGGAGCCGGCGCTGAGGGCGGTCGGCGCGGGTCTGATGGCGGTCGACAAGGTGGTGTCGGGCGAGGTTTCGAACGCGTTCTGTCAGGTGCGGCCGTGCGGCCATCACGCCGAGACGGCGCGTGCGATGGGCTTCTGCTTTTTCAACAACGTCGCGGTCGCCGCCCAGTACGCACGCAAGAAACACGGGCTCGAGCGCGTCGCCGTGGTCGACTGGGACGTGCACCACGGCAACGGCACCCAGGACATCTTCTGGGCGCAGAAAGATCTGTACTTCGCCTCCACTCATCAGATGCCGCTCTATCCCGGCACCGGCGCGCCGGGCGAGGTCGGTGTCGGCAACATCTTCAATGCGCCGCTGGCGTCCGGCGACGGCGGCGAAAGGTTCCGCGAGGCGTTCGAGAGCCGGATCCTGCCCTCGCTGCGGGCGTTCAAGCCGGAACTGATCATCATCTCCGCCGGGTTCGACGCGCACGAGGCCGACCCGCTCGCCAACCTGCGTCTCGTGGAGGACGACTTCCGGTGGGCGACCGACCAGCTCATGAATGTCGCTGACGACGTCTGCAAAGGCCGCGTCGTTTCCATGCTCGAAGGCGGCTACGACCTGACCGCGCTCGCGCGCTCTGTCGCGGTGCACGTGGCGACTCTGATGCAGGCCTGATACAACCCGGCCGAATCCATGGACACCGGCTGCACCTGGAGTGAGGCATGACGAGTGAGAGCCCTGTAGCGACCGCCGCGGCGGGTCCGCGCAACGCCGACATCAAGGCGTTGAGCTTCGAGCGCGCGTTGAAGGAGCTGGAGACGATCGTCAGCCGGCTCGAGCGGGGCGACGTGGAGTTGGAGGAATCGATCACCATCTACGAACGCGGCGAGGCGCTGCGGGAGCACTGCGATCGGTTGTTGAGGCAAGCCGAGGCCAAGGTCGAGAAGCTGACGTTCGCGGGCGACGGCTCGCCGAAGGGCACCCAGCCGCTCGATCCGGAAGGCTGATCGAAGGCCGGGGTGTGTGTCGTATTCCGCACGAAACCGCACGAGCGGGCCGCAAACCGCCTTCCGTGAACAAATTCGACGTGATGCGGCGTCATAGACGGTGTGGCGGCACCGGCACATTGCGCTATGTTCATGGAAGGTGCACATGTCGCGGCCCCGGCCGTGTCCGTACCGCCTCGCCATCGCATGCAGCCGATGCCGGCTGTGGCCGTCACCCGTAACGTCCAGGACCGACGCGTGGACAAGTCATCCAAAACACCGCTCCTAGACACCATCCGCACGCCCGAGGACTTGCGCAAGCTGGACGAGCGCAAGTTGCCGCAGCTCGCGGCCGAGTTGCGGCTGGAGACGATCGACGCGGTTTCCGTCACCGGCGGCCATCTGGGCGCGGGGCTCGGCGTGGTCGAGCTGACGGTCGCACTGCACTGGGTGTTCGATACGCCGCGCGACCGGTTGATCTGGGACGTCGGCCACCAGGCCTATCCCCACAAGATCCTGACGGGACGCCGTGACCGCATCCGCACGCTGCGCCAGGGCGGCGGGCTTTCCGGATTCACCAAGCGCGCCGAGAGCGAGTACGACCCATTCGGCGCGGCGCATTCCTCGACCTCGATCTCCGCCGGTCTCGGGATGGCGGTGGCGCGCGACCTCGACGGGCGCGACAACAACGTCATCGCCGTCATCGGCGACGGGGCGATGTCAGCCGGCATGGCCTACGAGGCGATCAACAACGCCGGCGCCATGGACAGCCGCCTGATCGTCATCCTCAACGACAACGACATGTCGATCGCGCCACCGACGGGCGCGCTGTCGCACTATCTGGCCCGCACGACGTCCAGCGGTACCTATTTCTACGTCCGCGACATCGCCAAGCAGCTCGCCAAGGTGCTGCCCAAGAGCTGGGAGCGGCGGGCGGCGCGCATGGAGGAGTACACGCGGCACCTGTGGCAGGGCGGCGCGTGGTTCGAGGAGCTGGGCTTCTATTACGTCGGTCCGATCGACGGCCACGACCTGCCGAGCCTGCTGCCGATCCTGAAGAACGTGCGCGACGCCAAGCAGGGGCCGGTGCTCGTTCATGTCGTCACCAAGAAGGGCAAGGGCTATCCGCCAGCCGAGGCCTCCGACGACAAGTATCACGGCGTCAATCGCTTCAACGTCATCACCGGCGACCAGGTCAAGGCCAAGGCCAACGCGCCGAGCTACACGAAGGTGTTCGCGGAGAGCCTGATCGCGGAAGCACGTAAGGACGACAAGGTGGTGGCGGTCACCGCCGCGATGCCGTCCGGCACGGGGCTCGACTTGTTCGGTGAAGCCTTTCCCAAGCGGATCTTCGACGTCGGCATCGCCGAGCAGCATGCTGTCACGTTCGCGGCGGGCCTTGCGACGGAGGGTTACAAGCCGTTCTGCGCGATCTACTCGACCTTCCTGCAGCGCGGATACGATCAGGTCGTGCACGACGTCGCAATCCAGCGGCTGCCGGTGCGCTTCGCCATCGATCGTGCCGGCCTCGTCGGAGCCGATGGACCGACGCACGCGGGCTCGTTCGACCTGGCTTACCTCGGCTGCCTGCCCGATTTCGTCATCATGGCCGCCGCCGACGAGGCCGAGCTCGTCCACATGGTCGCGACCGCCGCCGCGCTCGATGACCGGCCTTGCGCCTTCCGCTATCCGCGCGGCGAGGGCGTCGGCGTCGAGATGCCGGCCGAGGGCGTGCCGTTGGAGATAGGCCGCGGCCGCATCGTCCGCGAAGGGACGACCGTGGCGCTGGTTTCGCTCGGCACGCGCCTGGCCGAGGCGCTGGCCGCCGCCGACCAGCTCGCGGCGATGGGGCTGTCGGCGACAGTGGCGGACGCGCGCTTCATGAAGCCGCTGGACACCGCGATGCTCGCTCGCCTCGCCGCCAACCACGAAATCCTGGTGACGGTGGAGGAAGGCGGCCTCGGCGGCTTCGGCGCGCACGTGCTGCAGCACCTCGCCTCCACCGGCGCGCTCGACCGCGGATTGAAGGTCCGCACGGTGACGCTGCCCGATACGTTCATCGACCACGACAAGCCCGAGAAGATGTACGAGCGTGCCGGGCTGACGGCGCCCGGCATCGTCGCAACCGTGCTCGCGGCGCTGGGCCGTGAGCAAGGCTTGGCAAATATCAGGGCGTGAGTTCTCGTCGAGGCCACCCCGCATGCCGAAATCTGCTCTCAAACTGACGCCCGCCGCTGCGGTGGATCGCCTGGAAGAGGTCTACGGGAAGGCTGCCGGTTCGCTCGAGCGCGCGCTCGATGCGTATCTCCAGTCCCGAAGGGCGCCGACCCGCGATCAGCGGGCTCAGTTCTGTTATCCCCGTCTCAGGGTCACCTACCGCGACGGTGCCACCGCCCAGCCTGGCGTCTCCGGGTTCAACGCGCGCGCCTTCGGCAAGCTGCAGCGCTTCGGCACCTACGAGACGACGGTGACGCACCCGGCGGAATTCCGCAGCTATCTGATCGAGCAGCTGCGCCCGCTGGTCGAGGAGTATGGCGCCGTCATAGAGGTCGAGCGCTCCGATCAGGAGATCCCGTATCCCTACGTGCTCGAGCGGTCGGAGGAGGTGGCGAAGGCCGGCGTCACGGCGAATGAGCTCGCGCGACACTTCCCGACGCCCAGTCTCGCGGCCGTCGGCGACGAGATCGCGGACGGCCTGTTCGAGCAGCCGCCCGGCAGTCCCTATCCGCTGGCGCTGTTCGATGCCGCCCGCGTCGATTACTCGCTGCGCCGGCTGGTCCACTACACCGGCAGCGACTGGCGGCACGTGCAGCGCTGGGTGCTGCTGACCAACTATCATCGCTACATCGACCAGTTCGTGCGGATCGCCGCCGGCCATCTCACGAGCGGCGGAGGCAAGTTCGAAGAGCTGGTGATGCCCGGCAACATCGCCGTCGCGCGGGGGACGTCGCCGCAGGAAGCTGAGGCGCGGATCGCCACGTCGGCATGGCACCGCTACCAGATGCCGGCCTATCATCTGACCGCGCGCGGCGGGGAAGGCGTGACGCTGATCAACATCGGCGTCGGCCCGTCGAATGCGAAGAACATCACCGATCACCTCGCGGTGCTGAGGCCGCACTGCTGGCTGATGGTCGGGCATTGCGGCGGCCTGCGCGGCAGCCAGTCGATCGGCGACTATGTCCTCGCCCACGCCTATTTGCGCCAGGACCGCATCCTCGACGCGCTGGTGCCGCCGGACGTGCCCATACCCGCGCTCGCCGAGGTGCAGGTCGCCCTGCAGGAGGCGGCCGAGACGGTCACGGGCGCACACGGCGACGCGTTGAAACAGCGGCTGAGGACCGGCACCGTCGTCACCAACGACGACCGCAACTGGGAGCTGCGCTTCACCCAGGAGCGCCGCCGCATCAACCTGTCGCGCGCCATCGCCGTCGACATGGAGAGTGGCACCATCGCCGCGCAAGGCTACCGGCTGCGGGTGCCCTACGGCACGCTGCTGTGCGTCTCCGACAAGCCGCTGCACGGTGAGATCAAGCTGCCCGGCGCCGCCAACGCCTTTTACGAGACGGCGGTGGCGCAGCATCTGGAGATCGGCTTGGCGGCAATCGAGATTTTGAAGACACGGCGTGACTCGCTGCATTCGCGCAAGCTGCGATCCTTCGAGGAGCCGCCGTTCCGGTGATCAGTCGAACAGCCCGAGCTGGTCCGGGTGGCCGCCCCGCGAGATGCGCTTGTGGGGGCCCATGTCGATACGGTCGAGCAGGGTGGGGTAGAGCTGCTTGAATTTTTCCAGCGCACGGGCGCGGCTGCCGGGGAAGGTGACCTCCTCCCAGATCTCGTAGATCCGCCGCGCATCGCAATTGTAGCGGCCCATGATCTCCTTGCGCTTCACACGCAACCAGCGCGAGATCCAGATGTCGACGGCATCGGTCGCGGTGAGGCGGCCCGAATGCATGACGCCGGGCTTGGGGCCGGGCTTGGCGGCGGTCTGCGGAAATTGCGTGGTCATGGCGACAACTGTGAGCTTGACCTGGACACCGGGTTGACTGTTTGTTCCCACAACATCGTAGCAATCTCAAGGCATGGTTGTCTCCCGTGATCCTGTTCCCCGCGATCGACCTCAAAGACGGCCAGTGCGTTCGCCTGAAGCACGGCGAGATGAGCGAGGCGACCGTGTTCAACACGGACCCGGCCGCCCAGGCGCGCGCGTTCCAGGACCAGGGCTTCTCCTGGCTGCATATCGTCGATCTCAACGGCGCCTTCGCGGGCAAGCCGGTCAATGCCCCGGCGGTCGAGGCCATCCTGGCGGCGCTGACGATTCCCGCGCAACTCGGCGGTGGCATCCGTGACATGGCGACGATCGAGGCGTGGCTGGCGAAGGGAATCCGCCGGGTCATTCTTGGAACCGTCGCAGTGCGCGATCCCGACCTCGTGCGGGCCGCCTGCAAGGCCCATCCCGGCCGCATCGCGGTCGGCATCGACGCGCGCGACGGCAAGGTCGCGGTGGAAGGCTGGGCGGAAACCAGCGAGCTGTCCGCCATCGATCTGGCCCGCCGTTTCGAGGATGCGGGCGTCGCCGCCATCATCTTCACCGACATCGGCCGCGACGGCGTCTTGAAGGGCCTCAACCTCGAGGCGACCGCCGAGATGGCGCGCGCGACCAGTATCCCCGTCATCGCCTCCGGCGGCCTTGCCTCCATCGCCGACGTCGAGGCGCTGCTGCGGCCGGAGAACCGGATGCTCGAAGGCGCCATCACCGGCCGCGCGCTCTATGACGGGCGGATCGACGCCAAGGCGGCACTGGCGTTGCTCAGGGATGGGAAACGCTGAGCTCCTCGCTCGTCTCGCCGAGGGGAAACCAGGGGCCCGCCCCATGGTCACTTGCGCCAGCTCAACGATCGGCCCGTCGAACTCTGCGACAAGGGCCGCGCGGGCAAGGTGGCATGCCGCGCCGCCGCTGCGCGATGTGGACCGATTGCGGAGGCTGCAGACATTTACAAGCACATTTTGATCCCCACCGACGGCAGCGAGTTGTCGATGAAGGCGGTCACGCACGGCTTGTCCCTCGCCAAGGCGGTCGGCGCCACGGCGACGATCATCATGGCGACGCGGATGTGGTCGGCGATGGATATGTCCGAGCACGCGCGCCACGGCGAAAAGCACCCGGTCGAGGAATACGAGGAGCGCTTCGCTCGCGTGGCGACGAAGGTGCTGGCCGGCTGCAAGACGAAAGCGGACGAAGCCGGCGTCCCGGTCGAGACGCAGCACATCAAGGACATGGACCCGGACGAGGCGATCGTCAGGACGGCGGCCGACAAGGGGTGCGACTTGATCTTGATGGCCTCGCACGCGCGCGGTCCGATCGGCCGCATGCTGCTCGGCAGCGTCGCGCTGAAGGTGCTCACGCACACCAAGATCCCCGTCCAGATCGTGCGCTGATCTCGGCGGCGGTCTGGCGATCCGGACTGGCGATCTGGACTGGCCATCGGTGAGGGAGGAGGGAATGGGCGGGAAGAGGCCATACACCGCGATGTTGCTGGCTGCATGGGGCTTGGGAATCAGCGGGCTCTCGGCGCAGGCGCAGGCGCAGGCGCAGACGCCGCGTCTGCCCGATCCGCAGCGCGGCCGGGAGGTCGCGGAAAAGCTGTGCAGCGGCTGTCATCGGGTCACGCGCGAGCAGGCGTTGCCAGGCGGCTGGGCCGACGTGCCCTCGTTTCCCGAGATCGCCAACCGGCCGGGCCGCACCGCCGAGCATCTGGTCGGCGCGATCATGATCCCGCACCCGCCGATGCCGGACATCGCGCTGGCGACCGGGACTCTGCATGACGTCGCCGCCTACATCCTGACGTTCAAGAAGGACTGAGCCGTCGCATCGGCCTTGCCAGACTGGCTCCGACGGGGCACTTCGGGACCATGGTCGATCGCGTGGCACTCAACGGCAAGACGGTCCTGATCGCGGGAGCGACCGCGTCGGGCAAGTCGACGCTCGCGCTCGCGCTCGCCGAACGCGTCGGCGGCGTCGTCATCAACGCCGACTCGAGGCAGGTCTACCGCGAGATGCGGGTGCTGACGGCCCGGCCGACGGCCGGGGAGGAGGCACGCGCACCGCATAGGCTCTATGGCCATGTCGCGGCGGCCGACGCCTACTCGGCTGCTCGCTACGTCGCGGATGCAACCCGGGAGATCGCGGCGGCCCATGCTGCCGCAGAGGTGCCGATCGTGGTCGGTGGCACCGGGCTTTACTTCAAGGCGCTGCTCGAAGGCCTCTCGCCGGTCCCGCCCATTCCCGACGAGGTGCGCCGGCGCTGGCGCGAGGCCGGCGCGCGCGCGGTGCCGGGAGAGCTGCACCGCTTGCTCGCCGAGCGTGATCCAGAGATCGCCCGCCGCCTCGTCGCCACCGACATCCAGCGGATCGTTCGGGCCTTGGAGGTGCACGAGGCGACCGGCCGCTCATTGAACGACTGGCAACGCGTGCCGGGGCGTCCGGTCGTGCGCGAGGAGGAGACCGTTCGCCTCGTCGTGCGCAGGGAGCGGGCGGAGCTGCATGCGCGCTGCAATCTCCGGTTCGAGACGATGATCGGTGAGGGGGCGCTCGACGAGGCGAGGACAATGGCGGCGCTGAAGCTCGATCCCGGCTTGCCCGCGATGCGGGCGATCGGCTTGCGGCCGCTGATGGCCCATCTCGCCGGCGAGATCGATCTCGCGACCGCGGTGCAGCACGGACAAGCCGAGACCCGGCAGTATGTGAAGCGACAAGAGAGCTGGATAAAAAGATATTTTGTTGCGTGGAATTACTGTAAAACGAAACAAAAGGATGATATATGTGACGAAATCTTACCATTCATTCAATTCTAACCATTGACCTGCCAATCTCCCCTCTCTAGTTTGAACGGCGAGAGTGATCGGCCGCCCGCGGGCTCGTCTTTCTGCGCCGCCGCATCGCCGACCCCGGCACAGATTACGACGACAGGAGACGACGATGGCACGCGCGATGACCGGCGCCGAGATGGTGATCAAGGCCCTTCAGGATCAGGGCGTGGAGTACATCTTCGGCTATCCGGGCGGCGCCGCCCTGCCGATCTACGACGAGATCTTCCAGCAGGATAAGATCAAGCACGTCCTGGTTCGCCAGGAACTCGGCGCCGTGCATGCAGCCGAGGGGTATGCGCGCTCGACCGGCAAGGTCGGGGTCGTGCTGGTCACCTCCGGTCCGGGTGCCACCAATACCGTCACGGGACTCACCGACGCGCTGTGCGACTCGATCCCGATCGTTTGCCTGACGGCGCAGGTGCCGACGCATCTGATTGGCCAGGACGCGTTCCAGGAGTGCGACACGGTCGGCATCACGCGTCCCTGCACCAAGCACAACTGGTTGGTGCGCGACGTCAACGACCTCGCCCGCATCCTGCACGAGGCCTTCCACATCGCCCGCACCGGCCGTCCCGGTCCGGTGGTGATCGACCTGCCCAAGGACGTGCAGTTCGCCACCGGCAACTACGTCGGCCCCTCCAACATCCAGCACAAGACCTACAAGCCCAAGCTCAAGCCCGAGCCTGTCGGCGTGCGCGATGCCGTCGACCTCATCGCTTCGGCCAAGCGGCCGATCTTCTACACCGGTGGCGGCGTCATCAACTCGGGCCCGAAGGCGAGCCAGCTGCTGCGCGAACTCGTCAAGCTGACCGGCTTCCCGATCACCCAGACGCTGATGGGGCTCGGCGCCTATCCGACGACGGACAGGCAGTTTCTCGGCATGCTCGGCATGCACGGGACGTACGAAGCCAACATGGCGATGCACGACTGCGACGTGATGATCAACGTCGGAGCGCGCTTCGACGACCGCATCACCGGCCGCGTCGATGCGTTCTCGCCCGGCTCGAAGAAGATCCACATCGACATCGATCCCTCGTCGATCAACAAGATCATCCAGGTCGACATCCCGATCCTCGGCGATGTCGGCTACACGCTCGAGGAGATGTTGCGGGTCTGGAAAACCAAGTCGCCGCAGCTCGACAAGGCCGCGCACAAGGCGTGGTGGAAGCAGATCGACGGCTGGCGCACGAGGAAGTCGCTCTCCTACAAGGCGCCCAACAAGGACGTGATCATGCCGCAGTTCGCGCTGGAGCGGCTGCAGGAGCATACCAAGGGACGCGACGTCTACATCACCACCGACGTCGGCCAGCATCAGATGTGGGCGGCGCAGTTCCTGCAATTCGACGAGCCCAACCGCTGGATGACGTCGGGCGGCCTTGGCACCATGGGCTATGGCGTGCCGGCAGCCGTCGGCGTGCAGATCGCGCATCCCAAGTCGCTGACCGTGTGCGTCTCGGGCGACGCCTCGTTCCTGATGAACATGCAGGAGATGACCACGGCCGTGCAGTATCACCTGCCGATCAAGGTCATGATCCTGAACAACAAGTACATGGGCATGGTGCGTCAGTGGCAGCAGCTGCTGCACGGCAACCGGATGTCGGAAAGCTACAACGAGTCGATGCCCGATTTCGTCAAGCTCGCCGATGCGTTCGGCGCGACCGGCATTCGGTGCGACAAGGCAGGTCAGCTCGACGAGGCGATCGACAAGATGATCAAGACGCCGGGCCCGGTTATCTTCGACTGCGTCGTGGCGACACTCGCCAACTGCTTCCCGATGATCCCTTCGGGCAAGGCGCACAACGAGATGATCCTGGGTGAGGCCACCGACGCCGAGGTCGAGAACGCGATCGGCGCGGAAGGCAAGATGCTGGTGTGATCCGTATGACCCGCAACCGCAACGCTCTGGTCCGCGCTGGCACGAGGCTCTGGCTGGCGGCAGCAACAGCCTCTCTCGGTCTGTCCGGCGCGCATGCCGGCGTGAGCTGGGATCGGGTCGCGAACATCGGCGATGCGGCGGTCCGGCTCGTCGAGATGCATCGGGAGCGGGGCAGCCAGGGCGTCGTGAAGTTCCTGGACGCCTGCTACAAGACCCATACGTTGTCGTCGGAGTTCAAGGCGGGTCTCGAATCCTGCCTGGCGCAGGATGTCATGTACGCCCGCGTGCTGGCCGAGATCTACGGGCGGCTGCCCGAAGAGGCGCGTGCCCGGTTCAATGCTCCGGACGCAGCCGGGATCGAGCGTGCACTGAGCCATCGCTTCGCCCTGGTGATGAAGCAGTACGCCATTTCGGATGCGGACGCGCAGGCGCTCATGCGCAGCATCGTGACCCACGGGCTGCCGATTTTCGTCAAGGGGGTGATGCCGTCACGCGAGCCCGCTCCCCCCGGCGCCGATGCGAAGCGTGAGCCACGAGACGGGAAGCCGTAGTCATGCTCCACCTTGTCATCGCCAACAAGGCGTACTCGTCCTGGTCGCTGAGGCCATGGATGCTGATGACCGCGCTCGGGATCCCGTTCGAGGAGACGGTGATCGCGATGTACCAACCTGATACCAAGGCCCGCATGCTGAGCTTCGGGCCGACGGGGAAGTGCCCGGTCCTCGTCGATGGTGACGTGACGGTGTGGGAGAGCCTCGCCATCGTGGAGTATCTGGCCGAGACGTTCCCCGACAAGGCGGTCTGGCCGCGCGACGCGAAGGCACGCGCGCACGCCCGCGCCATCGCGAGCGAGATGCACGCGGGCTTCCAGGGGCTGCGCCAGGCTTGTCCGATGAACCTGACCAAGCGGTTCAAGACGCCGGCACTCACCGATCAGATCAAGGCCGATGTCGCGCGGCTGGAAGCGATGTGGGCGGGCGCCCGGGCCCGGTTCGGCAGCGGCGGTCCGTTCCTGCTCGGCGCGTTCTCGGCGGCGGACGCCATGTTCGCGCCGGTCGTCACGCGCCTCGACACCTATCAGATCCCGGTCTCGCCGGAGACGCGCGCCTACATGGACACGGTGCTCGGGCATCCCGCTTTTGTCCTGTGGCGGACGCAAGCTGCGCAGGAGACCTGGAAAATCGAACACTACGAGGACGGACACACGCCAGCTTAGCGCAGAGGAAGTCACCACAGAGGTCACTGGTTTCCGATTTCCGACTTCCGCTTTCCTACTGCGCGCCCCCCCCAACCGCTCACGACACACCACTCACGAGACCCACCATGCCCCAGACCCAGAAGCAGTCCCACTACCCAGATCCCGTCCGCCATCAGGCGATCGAGAGCCGTACGCTGGCCGTCGTCGTCGACAACGAACCGGGCGTGCTCGCACGCGTCGTCGGTCTGTTCTCGGGACGCGGCTACAACATCGACTCGCTCACAGTGACGGAGACCGAGCACGAGAAGCACATCTCGCGCATCACCATCCAGACCCAGGGCACGCCAATGGTGATCGAGCAGATCAAGAACCAGCTCGAGCGTCTCGTGCCGGTGCACCGCGTGCGCGACCTCACTCTCGCCGGCAACTCGATCGAGCGCGAGATGGCGCTGGTCAAGGTGGCGGGCAAGGGCGAGAAGCGGATCGAGGCGCTGCGGCTCGCCGAGATTTTGAAGGCCGAGGTGATCGACGCCTCGACCGAGCATTTCGTGTTCGAGTTCACCGGCCCCTCGGTCGATGTCGAGCGCTTCATCAAGATCATGACCGAGTTGGGTCTCGTCGAGGTGTCGCGCACGGGCATCGCCGCGATCACGCGCGGCGCGGGCGGCCTGTAGACGGTTCTCGATGCGCGGAGCCATCGCTCATGTGCGCGACTTGTGACCGCCGTTTGGTGCTCGTCGCCGGCCTGGCGGCCCTGGCTGCGCCCGGGGGCGCGGCCGCGCGGGATCTCAGGGAGGCGTTCTACCTCGCCGAGGCGGAGCGCATGCGCCGGGAGGCGGTGGCACGCGGCGATCAATCCTATGGCGCGGTGCTCGTGCTCGCCGGTGCCATTGTCGGCTACGGGCCGAGCCGCGTCGTCGTCGATGGCGACGACGATGCCCACGCCGAGCGCGTCGCCATCTGGGCGGCTCAAAGGACGCTCGGACGCGCCGACCTGACCGGTGCCGTACTCTATTCCACGTCGCGCCCGTGCCGGGCCTGCGAGGTGGCGGCGGCCGATGCCGGCGTCGCGCGCATGATCCACGGTGCGGGGACGGACGCCGGCCCGCCGCGCCGTCGCTAACCGTCCGATCACGCCATGCGCCGCGGCTCCTCGACCGGGGCGGGCGGTCCCGCGTACGCACGCTCCGTATCCAGCATGTAGTCGCGGGTGATCGGCAGGGTTGCAACTGACTTCGCGAGTTGGATCTGGAACACCATCAGGTTCTGATAGCGGAAGCCGACCTCCGAACCCGCGAGATAGAACTCCCACATCCGGGCGAACCGCTCGCCCCTGAGCGCCACCGCCTTCTCCCGGTTTGCGAGAAAGCGCTCGCGCCAGCGTCTCAGTGTCTCGGCATAGTGCAGCCGCAGGATCTCGACGTCGGTGACCATCAGGCCGGACCGCTCGATCGCCGGAAGCACCTCAGACAGCGCCGGGATATAGCCGCCGGGGAAGATGTACTTGGCGATGAAGGCGTTGGTGGCAGCAGGGCCGTCCGAGCGGCCGATGGCGTGAATGAGGGCGACGCCGTCGTCGGCCAGCAGCTCGGCGATCTTGTGGAAAAAGGACGTGTAGTGGTTGATGCCGACGTGCTCGAACATGCCGACGGAGACGATGCGATCGAAGCGGCCGGTGAGCTCGCGGTAGTCCTCGAACTCGAAGCGCACGGCGCGCGACAGTCCGAGACGGCGGGCGCGGTCGCGGGCGACCTTCAACTGCTCGCGGCTCAAGGTGACGCCGGTGACCTCGGCGCCGGAAACGCGCGCCAGGTACAGCCCCAGCCCGCCCCAGCCTGATCCGATGTCGAGGATGCTGCGCGCGTCTTCGAGCCTGAGCTTGGCTGCGATATGGCGCTTCTTCGCGGCCTGTGCCGCGTCGAGATCGTCGGCGGGATCGGTGAAGTAGGCGCAGGAGTATTGCCGGTCGGGATCCAGGAACAAATCGTAGATCGTGGCGTCGATGTCGTAGTGGTGGGTGCAAGCGCCGGAGCAATAATCCCTCAGTGAGGCAGCCGAATCGGTCGGTTGCGCCGGAGTAAAACTCCGTCAACTGGTAGCCCTGTGCCGCGTTCGGCCGAGGGCGGGGGATGTTCGACGTGGACGACTATCTAAAGGTTC
>CAMDBL010000063.1 GCA_945889015.1 Devosia equisanguinis | reverse complement strand
TCTGATCCGCATGCCGAGGCTGCTGGCCGCGGCGTGAATGGCCGAAGGCCAACCACCGCAACGCCCCGCTCCCGAGCCGACAGCTCATCAACCAAGACGACCTGGCAGCATGCAGTGCTACCGTTCCGCAAATTTCAACGGCCTGCTAGCGTCTTGGCATCAAATGGTCAAGGACGGCGCCACCATCGACGATATGTCTCTGGAGACATCAAGGTTATGCAAGAATTTTTTGTTCATCACACTAAAGCCGCAAGCAACCGAGTTTAAGCTGTATAGAGCTCGAAAATGTCTGTCAAAGGATTACTTCAAACTCATTAGCGAACTTAACTACCCTCAATCACAAATTGTGACGAAGCTCGGACGAGCAAATCAAGTCGGAAAGCCGGTGCTTTACGTCTCTCAAGATGCCCGAACTGCATTGTACGAATGCAGTCCTCAGATCGGAGATTTTATTGCAATACTTGAATATAAAACCAAGCCTGGTCGTTCACTCAACTTGCAGCATGTGGGCTTCTACGGCAATCAAACCATCGATCCCTCGATACAAAAGACAATAGGCTCTATTAGTGCACGGCTGCGCTCACTGGGATACGATGATAGAGGCGTAAGCAACACGAATTTGGTTCACAGACTGCTGGGGGAAGAATTTACTCGCCTCATCACACCCGGCAATGAGAATGAGTACGCCATATCAGCGGCAATAGCAAATTTTCTATTGAGATACCCAGAATGCGACGGGCTAATGTATCCAAGTATCCGCTTGCCCTGCGACTTCAATATTGCACTCAAGACTAAGGCAGCCGATCACTTAATCAGACCATCAGCCACCTACGGACTAGAGATAGTCGGGGTTTCCTTGCCGGATATCGAGTTTCGATACTGGTGCGGTGCGACGAGTATTTCAGCGGATGGAGAGATCAATTGGTTGCATGGCCCTACGCTGCCCCCGCTGGCCTGGAATTCTGCCGGAACAGCTGCGCTCCAAGGACCCTTTGCACCACCATCTGCAACGTAAGCGTCAATGACCAGTGGCCGCGTTCACTTGCGCTAACTACTCTGCTTCGATTTCCCCACCCACCTTCCTTTACTCTTCTCGTCTACATGCTCCCGCAGCGCCGCATTGATCGCGCTCTGGTACTTCCCGCCCCTGGCCTTGAACCACTCGAGCACATCGGCGTCGATGCGTAGCGTGATCTGCTTCTTCACGGGCCGATAGAACTTGCCGACCTCGGCATTCGACCAGTCGCGCTGCTCGGGGATGTCGGAAGTGTCGATCTCCTCGTCCGGCATGGCGGCCAGCTGCTTCAGCTCCGTTTGGCGGGCTTTACCCGTTCTCGTAGTGTCGTCGCTCATGTCTGGTCGCCTTTCTGGCCGAGATGATGCGGACAACCTCGTCGTCGCCGTCTTCAAGGAACGTATGGACGACGACAATCACCACCACATCATCGATGATCCCCATCGTTTCCCAGCGCTGCTCGCCCTCGACAACGTTCGCCGGGAGGGATCGATGGAGGGGATCGTCGAAAACGCGCTTTGCAGTCTCGAAGCTCAAGCGATGTTTGACCTGATTGCTCCGGTCTTTGGCCTCGTCCCACTCGAAGCGCATCCCACGAACCTCAATGTAGCTACAAAATCGTAGTTACGCAAGGTGTCAGCCCGGCGCCACGCGAGAGGTTACGCAAGCTTCCGCATACCACTCAACCCTCGCGTTACCTCACGTTCTGCACACACACTGGGCCAAAGACCGATACATGCCCCCTTCACTTCCCGCGCCAGACGCCATCCTTGAAGAACAGGCGAAACGGTGTGGTGCCCGTGGCGCCGCCTTCGAAGGCGCGCCATGTGCCATTGTGGCAGAGGACGCCGCCCTCGACGGCCATTGCTTCGAACTCGATGAGATTGGCGTACACGGCGGGGTTGTCGCCGGACTCGACGGCCATGAACGTCGTCATACAGCGCGTGCGGGCGATCACGGGATCGTAGCCCTTGATCGTGATCCCGCCGCCGCCGGTCGAAGGAAACGTGCTCTTCAGCACCGGCCAGCTCTCGGGGCTTTCCGTCGCGTCGGCAGCCGGCGCTGCGAGCACCAGAAAGGTCAATGATAAAGCGGTGAGACTACGCATCGCCGATCTCCCGATCCGATCCGCAGACATCGCGGTCCAATCGAGATACGGGCCAACCCGGATCTGGTTTCAGACGACCTCAGCGACGGTGCTTGGCCCTGCTTACCCCCTCAAACGCCGAAGGTGAACCGGGAGCCGACGGTGCTCGCGACGAACGCCTCGGGCATGTGCTTCTTCATGGCGTCGACGAAGCCCCAGCCGGAGCAGTGCATCGGCACGACCACATCGGGACTCAGGGCCTTCAGCTCACGCACGGTCTGGTCGACGTACTCGGGCGGTGCGGTGGCGAGATGGAAGCCGCCGAGCACGGCGTGCAGCTTGTCGACCTTGGCGACCGACATCGCCGCCTTCAGCGTGTTGATCAAGCCGACGTGGCCGCACGAGGTGATGACGACGAGACCGCGGCCCTGCACGATGTAGCAGGTGGCGTGCTCGTCGGGATGCTGGTCCTGCACCAGCTTGCCCTTGCGCTCGGCCTGGGTGAAGTGATCGTACTCCTCCACCATCGAGCCGCCGGAGACCTTCTCGAAGCTGGTGCGCGGAATGAATCCGGTGGTGAACGCCTGCTCCATCGCGTGCGCGTGCGGACAGCACACGGTCTGCACACGGTTGGCCGCCAGCGAGACCTGATCGATCACGCCCCACGAGACGATCTCGTTGCCGGCGCCGTTGATCCACTTCTCGCGGAAGATGTCCTCGCCGCCGACATAGAGCGAGAGATCTTTTTTCATACGGGTGCGGAACTGGCGGACGAAGCCGTCCATCCCGCCGAAGTGGTCGCGGTGGCCATGGCTGAGAATGAGCCCGTCGATCTTTTCAGGCGCGATGCCGATCAAGTCGAAGTTGCGGCTGACGATCTCGGGCGTGAAGCCGAAGTCGAGCATGTACTGGGCGGACGCACCGGCGCTGCGCGACTCCAGGTGCAGCGCGAGACCCCACTCGCAGGCGAGCGTGTAGTACTGACGCTGGGGAACCTGCCGCATGTGCTCGACCTTGGCCATCACGTGCTTCTGGTCGGGCATGAAGCGCTCGTGGGCGCTGTCGACGACGACGCGGACGGACAAGCTGTCGACCACCGGCGGGTCAAACTGCGGCTTGGCGGCGGGGTTCTGAGTGGTCATCGGTCGGGCGCTCCGTGTGGGGTCGTCTCGTGCTGCGGTCTATGGTCTCTTGATACAATGCCCCGTCGAAAAAACAACGCGGCGGGGAGGATGGCGCTCCTCCCGCCGCGCTGTCTCGTCCGAACGATTGCCGAAGGCCATCGCTCGAATGAGAGTGTTCAGTGTGCCTGCCTGAGCTTGCCGGTCGAGCCCTCGGCGGCGCCGGCCTCGTCGCGGTCGGCCAACCCGTCGACGTCGCGGCCGACGTCGGACTGCCAGGGCATCGCCTTCTCGAGCACGCCCAGCACCAGCACCAGCATCGCCGCCAGCATCAGCGCCACCGCCCAGAACGGCAGGCCGATCAGCTTGTCGAAGCCGAGCTTGTCCCCCTTCTCGGCGAACAGCGCCGTGATCGCGGCATCGTTGTAGCCGTAGACGAGGGCACCGGCGATGCCACCCGCGACGACGAACAGCGCGTCGCGATAGCCCGCGCCGACCTGAGCCAGCGACGTGCCGGGGCATGCGCCGGAAAGCGCGATGCCCGCGCCGAGGATCAGGCCGCCGATGATGTCGGCCTTCAACAGCAGCGGCTTGAGGCTGAGCTTCACGCCGAACAAGCCGTTCATCACGGCCAGTGCGATCAGCCCGGTGACGACGGCGGCGAGAAAGATCTTCAGCATCAGGAAATTCCTGAGCTGCATCTGCCCGACGATGGCGCCAGGCTCGAACACGCGCGACTTCTCGAGCGCGAAGCCGAACACGGCGCCGGTGGCGAGCCCGATCAGGATTCCTGAAAGAACAGTCATGGGTGTCTCCTGCAGATCAGACGCGGCGGAACATCATGGCGGTAGCGATGCCGCCGGCGAACATGGCGGCGACCGCCAGCGTCGATCCGGCCGACAGCTGCGCGATGCCGGAAATGCCGTGGCCGGACGTGCAGCCACCCGCGATGCGGGCGCCGAACAGCATGATGAAGCCGCCGAGGAAGGCGACAGGTGCCCGGGTCCACAGGGACGTGGTCCCCGTCGCCCGCGCCCACACCGGTGAAATCGTCTGGCGGCGTGCTCCCGAAAGCTTCATCGAGACGAACGCGCCCAGTGCGATGCCGACGACGATGGCCACCTGCCACCAGTTCTTGGCACCCCACATGTGGCTGGCGAGATACTTCACTTTCTCGACGCCGGGATCGAAGACGGAAGCGATATGCGCCGCCACCGTCACGTACGACGACGATGCGCCAAGCGCGGTGTCCATCAGCAGGAAGGTCGGGATCTGAAGCAATCCGATCACGACGCCGGCCGCATACGGCGACCAGGCTTTCTCGGTCAGAAACGACATCGGGAAGCTCTCCAGAATTTGTCCAGGATCGTGGCCGGAAGGCTGCGCGGGAAACGGCTCCCGCGCATTGCGATCTCTCAAGGCGCTGGAGCGTCTCAGCTCTTCTTCATGGAGCAGGTGTTGAGGCCGAAGATCGAATAGGCCGGACAATAGCCGACGAGGCCGGTGAGCAGCGGCACGACGCCGATCCAGCCCCAAGGCGTCTGCGGGCCGACGAACACGAGGCTCAGGATGCCGAGGCCGACGATGATGCGCAGCGCGCGGTCGATGGTGCCTTCGTTGGTGGGCATGACGTCTCTCCTCCATGAACGATCATGGAGGAACGTTAGGCTGCGAGGCGGCGAGCCGTATGTAACTAAGTCACGCAGGCTCAGGCTCAGACTCAGACTCAGACACCACCCGCCAACGTCTGGAGCGCCGCGCGATTGTCGATGGTCATGCTGCCGCGGGCGGATGTTACCCAGCCGCGCCGCTGGAACTCGTGGAGCTGACGGCTCACCACCTCGCGCGCGGTACCGAGCTCGGCGGCCAATTGCTGATGCGTCAGCACCAGCGTGTCGCTCGCCCCGGCGAGTTCGACCAGCTTCGCCGCCAGCCGCACGTCCATGCGCTGGAACGCCACCTCGTCGATCAGCTTGAAAAGATCGGTGACGCGATGGCTGAAAGCCGCGAACACGAAACGGCGGAACACCGGCGAGCGCGCGATCACGTCGTCGAAAGTCGAGCGAGGGATCGCCACCGCCTCGATGTCGGTCTCCGCGATCGCCTCGGCCTGGTAGTCGTCGTCGCCGAGCAGGCAGACGGTGGTCAGCGCGCAACTCTCGCCGGCCGATACGCGATACAGCACGATCTCGCGGCCGCCCTCCGAGGTCTGGCTGACGCGGATGTCGCCGTCGAGCAGCAGCAGGTAGCTGCCCGGCGACTGGCCCGGGCCGAAGATGCGGCTGCCCTGCGGCAGGCGCAGGATGCGGCTCGCCTCCTCGAGCTGACGGCACCGCTCGGGCTCCAGGCCCGCGAGGCCGGGAAATCTCTCGGTCCAGTGATCGACTGCCATCCGCGCCCTCCACCTCCCGCGATCAGCGACGCGCCAGTCAATGCAGGTCGCGCCTGCGATTTCAAGCCCTCGCCGTCTTGGCTGTCGCACGCCGCTGCCGCACGATCGTCAGCATCGAGTTCCACACGATGCAGGTCAGCAGCCCGAGCGTCAGCGCCAAGGGCGAGCCGAGCGGCACCGCGGCCACATGCAGCACCGCGAGCGCGGACGCGATGCCGATCATGCCCGGCAGGCAGTTGATCATCACCTCGGCCGAGGCGGGGCCACCGATGCGCGGATGCAGAATCAGCGTCAGGCTCGCCAGTACCACCGGCGTCAGAGCCCCGATGCCGGCCGCGCGCGGTCCCGCCAGGCGTGCCGCGATGAGCACCGCGGCCACCAGCGCCATCACCAATGCGGCACGGAACGGCAGGTCCCACCACTTCGCGACGGCCGCCGGCTTCGACCGTCCCGGCACCAGCAGGCGCCGTGTCGCGAGCATCGCGAGCAAGGCGGCGCTGAAGTTGACCGCGAGCGCCACCGGCAGCGGCGGCAACCACGCCGAATTGGCAAGCCCCAGCGCCAGCCAGCACGCGAGCGCAACGACCGTGCTCGACACGGCCCCCAGCCGCTGCGCCGCAAACGCATAAACGGTGATGAAGGCCGAGACGCCGGTGTTGATGTTGAGGCTGACGAGGCTCGCGGACGCGATGAACGCATCGTCGTGTTCCATCGCCAGGAACACGTAGGCCGGCCCCGCCGACACCGGCAGCGTCGCCACCATCGCCCCGATGAAAGCGTCCGAACGCTCGATGACCTTGGCTGCCAGCAGCACGATGCCGGCCGTGGCCAGCATCTTGGCGCCCAGGCTGATCCAGAATAGCTCGTCCAAGCGCTCCGCCTTCGTCAGCTCCACTCCTGCCCTGATGTGCAAGCCGAGGCCGGGCGTCAACCCCATCGGCGGCCCGCACCTGATTTTGCATGGGGGGTATCCGCGCTCCGAGGGGGGATCGAGGTTCGAGAACGGCTGGCGCGGGGCGCAAGGCACGATAAGGTGTCGCACATCATTCAGAAGAACGAGGACACGCCCGCCGCCATGGACCGGGCGGTCCAAATGGGAGGCAGAAACGTGTCGAACACCACCTCGCCCTCGGCAGCCGTCGTCGGCCTCGGCCAGATGGGCGGCGGCATCGCCCGCAACATGGCGGCCAAGGCCAAGCATCTGGCCGCCGTCTGGGACACCGCCGCCGACGCCGCCAAGCGGGCGCCGGAGGGCATTCCGCTCGTGCCGCCGAAGCAGCTCGCCGGCATGGCGGACGTGATCATCTTCGTGGTGCCGAGCACCAAGGAGATCGAGCAGCTGCTGACCGGACCGGACGGCATTCTCTCGGTCGACCGGCCCGGCCAGATCCTGATGGACCTGACCTCCTCGCATCCAGCCGAGAGCCGGCGGCTCGCCGGACTAGCCAAGGCGCGTGGGCGCATCTACATGGACGCGGCGATGACCGGCGGCGCGACCGGCGCCGACAACGGCCGGCTGTCGCTGATGTGTGGCGGCCCGGCGGACGTGTTCGAGACCATCAAGCCTGTCGTCGCGCCGTTCTCACCCAAGCAATTCCTGCTCGGCGATGTCGGTGCGGGCCATACCATGAAGCTCGTCCACAACATGATCCTGCACACGCAGTTCTTTGCGGTGAGCGAGGGCGTCCGCGTCGCGGAAAAGGCCGGCATTCCGCTGGAGATGGCGATCGAAGTGCTGAATTCCGGCTTTGCCCGCAGCGTGATCACCGAGCACCGCTTCCCGTCGCACATCATCTCGGGGAAATGGGACGCGCGCTCGGTCGTCTCCAATCTCGCCAAGGACGTCGGGTTGTGCGCGGACCTGGCCGCGGAGATGGGACAGCCGGCGCCGTTCGGAACCATGACGGCCGAGCTTCTCGACGAGGCGATGTCGCGCGGCATGGCGAACACGGATTTCTCCCGCCTCTATCTCGAGATGGACAGCCTTCTCGAGACCAAGAAGCCGAAGCGGCAGCCGAAGGGGAAGGCAGGCAAATGAGCACGACCATCAAATTTGGCGGTTATCAGCCCGAGCGCTCGGTTCACACGCGCGCGGTCCGCATTCTCGGCGAGGAGTTGAAGAAGCAGGTCGGTAGTCAGGCCGAGTTCCTGTTCGAGCCACAGATCACGGCGAGCGGCAAGCAAGCCGCCGACCTGCTGTCGATGACCGCCTCGGGCGAACTCGACCTGTGCTACTTCGCGGCGAGCTACCTCGCGGCCCAGGTGCCTGCGCTCGGCTTGTTCGACCTGCCGTTCGAGGTCACCTCGCGCGAGAAGGTCTGGCACAAGCTCGACGGCGGTCTCGGCGCCAAGATCGCCAACGAGGTCGCGCACAAGACCGAGTACAAGGTGCTCGCCTACTGGGACAACGGCTTCGCCCACCTGACCAGCCGCATCGGCCCGATCCGGAAGGCCGAGGACTGCGCCGGCCAGAAGCTGCGCACCATGGACAGCGCCGTGCACCAGCGCATCTTCAAGGGTCTCGGCTTCGAGCCGCGCCACATCGACGTGAAAGCGCTACCAGCCGCGGTCGCCGACGGCACCATCGACGCACAGACCAACTCGCTGACCAACGTCGTCAACTTCCAGATCCACAAGACGCATCGCTACGTCAGTCTCACCGGCCATTTCCACGGCATCATCCTGCTGCTCGCCAATCGCAAGGCCTACAACAGCTGGCCAGCGCCCGTGCGCCATGCCCTGCTGGAGGCGGTCCAGGAGGCGACCACGGCCCAGCGCAGGCTGGCGGCCGAGGAGGATGCCGAGTGCATCAAGGCGTTCGAGGCGGACGGCGTCACCGTGGTGCCGGCTTCCGAAATCGATCGCCAGGGCATGCGGGCGGCGGTCGCGCACATCGTCGCCGAGGATGCCGCGACGATCGACCCGTCGCTATTGGCGGCTTGGCGGATGTGAGGGACGGCGCTCAGGTAGCGGCGGCGCGCTTGAACGCATACAGCTCGCCGTTGGTCGTGCAGCCGGCGGCGGCGAGTTCGACGAACAGCGCGCCCAGCGCGTCGGGCGGAGGCAGCGTGTCCGGGTTCTCGCCGGGGAATGCACGCGAGCGCATCATGGTGCGCACTGGGCCGGGATTGATCATGTTGACCCGCACATTGCTCTCGGCAACCTCGAGCGCATAGGTCTTGACCAGCGCCTCGAGAGCGGCCTTCGACACCGCATACGGTCCCATGTAGGCGTTGCGGGCCTGGGCCGCGCCCGACGACACGAAGATGGCGCGTCCCGCCTCCGAGCGCTGCAACAGCGGATCGAGCGTGCGGATCAGCCGCCAGTTGGCGTTGACGTTGACCTCCATCACCTCGGCCCAGGCGTCCGCATTGACGTGGCCGAGCGGCGACATCGGTCCGAGCACGCCAGCGTTGCCGACGAGAATGTCGAGCTTGCCCCAGCGCTGGAAGATGGTCGGCCCCAGCGCATCGACCTTCTCGCCCTTGCGCAGGTCGAGTTGCAGCAACGTCGCCGCGCTGCCGCCGGCGGCCTGGATCTCGTCGTCCAGTTCCTCCAGCGCGCCGACCGTGCGCGCCAGCAGGATGACGTGCGCCCCCGCCTGCGCCAGTGCCTTGGCGGCCGCGCGCCCGATGCCACGCGAGGCGCCCGTGACCAGCGCGATGCGTCCCTCGAGGCTCTTGGTGTCGGTCATGGCAGCTCCCATCGGTGTTTGACGCTCCGCGCCCGACACCGAGCTTCAAACGTCGCACCAGGTGTCGGCCCCGCAGGGCCGGACACCTCCTAGCGCGGCGCGGCGCCCACCGCCACTCGCTTCATTTCCTCTGGGGCTCCCGGCTCGGCTCGGGCGGCGTCTGGCCGGTCGCCTTGTCGAGCAGCTCGCGGGCCTCCTCGGTGGCCTTGTCGAGCGCCTTGCGTGCCGTCTCGCGCGCCTGCTGCCACGCGGGGCCGGCCCTCTCCACGGCGCGCTCGGTGACGTCCTTCGCCTTCTCGACCCAGGGCTTGGACTTCTCGCGGGCCTCCTCGGAGAGCTTCACCACCCGGTCGGCACTGGCGCCGGACAGCTCACGAGTCTTTTTCAGCAGACGCTGGAACAGCGGCTCCTTCGGCAGGAACTCTTTCTGCGGCATGGTGACGACGGTGGCGATCAGGTCCTTGTGGTCCTGTTTGGCCTTGTCGCCGGTCACGCGGTCGTTGGCACCGGTGAACACCACCAGCGGTGTACAGGCGGTCACCACCTTCGTACCCGCCTTCAGCCAGCGCGCGTTGGCGACCTCGGTCTCCTGCGCGAAGTAGACCTTCCGGTCCTCGATCTGCTGGCGCAGGATGTTGCGGTCGAGCACCGGCACGACGTGTCCGCCGAGATCCTGGATCAGCTTGAACCGCGGCGACGCGGGATCGGGAACCTGCACGAACAGCGCCACGGTGTCGTCCGCCGACAGCGCCATCTTCAACGCCTCCTCGGTCGAGGAGGCGTTGATCACGATCTTGGACGCACCGACCCCGGTCGGATCGATCTTCTGCAGGTAGCGGAAGGTCGCGGCACTGCCCGTATTCGCCGGCGGGAGCACGAAGCGCAGCTTGGGCGCGAACACCGCCACCTCACCGTAATTCGTGATGTCGCGGTTACGGGTCACGGCGAACACGCATTCGCGCGTGTCGTCGACGCGCAGCCGCGTGAACGCCTTCGGGCCGCCGCGGTTGGCCACCTCCAGCGCGAACACGTCGAGCTGACCGTAGCCGACCGCGGTCGGATCCTTGGCGACGCGCTCGACGTTCTCGACGGTGCCGTTGGAGGTGCGGCACTTGTAATCCATCTGCGAGCGGGTGAGCGCCGCCTCGAGTTGCGGGCAGAAGCGCATGTTGTAGGCACCATCCGGCTCGCCCGAATGAATGTCACCTGCGGATACCGCGGTGGCGAGGGCCACAGGCAGTGCCATGGGCACGGCGAGGGGCAAGGAGGCGAGAAGGCAAGGCCAATTCTGGCTCGGCACGGGTACACTCCCTTCAACGGTCGCATTGAGGTATCGAACCTAATGCTGGCTGTCAGGAAAGCAACGCTAAGCATCAGTTGTGGCGCGCGGATGAAGCGTCGGTTTGCACTTTACGGCCGCTACGGCCTTCCAACCGACGACCGCTTCAGCTCACCTCGGCCAGCAGGGAGAGTTGGCGCGGCGTGCTGTCCTTCCCGTCGAGGTCGAGCAGGGCGGTCGGGTACTCGCCAGTGAAACAATGATCGGTGAACTGCGGGCTGCGGGTGTCGCGCTTGTCGTAGCCCATCGCCCGATAGATGCCGTCGACCGACAGGAAGGCGAGACTGTCGCAGCCGATGTAGGTCCGCATCTCTTCCAGCGACTTGATCGCAGCCAGCAGCTCAAACTTCGAAGGCGTGTCGATGCCGTAATAGTCGGGATGAGCGATCGGCGGCGAGGAGATGCGCATGTGCACCTCGCGCGCGCCCGCCTCGCGCATCAGTTGCACGATCTTCTGCGAGGTGGTGCCCCTGACGACGCTGTCGTCGACCAGCACGATGCGGTTGCCGCGCACGGCGGCGGCGTTGGCCGAGTGCTTGAGCTTAACTCCGAGCTGGCGGATGCGCTGCTCCGGCTCGATGAAGGTGCGGCCGACGTAGTGGTTGCGGATGATGCCGAGCTCGAAGGCGAGGCCGGCGCTCTGCGCGAAGCCGATCGCGGCCGGGACGCCCGAATCGGGCACCGGCACGACGACGTCGGCGTTGGCCGGCGCCTCCGTCGCGAGCTGCGCGCCCATCCGCTTGCGGACCTCGTAGACGTTACGGCCGCCGACGACCGAATCGGGCCGGGCGAAGTAGATGTACTCGAAGATGCAGGGCCGGGCCGGGCGCTTGGGGAATGGCCTGAGGCTCTCGATGCCGGTCTCGGTGATGACGACGATCTCGCCGTTCTCGACCTCGCGCAGGAACTCCGCTCCGACGATGTCGAGCGCGCAGGTCTCGGAGGCCAGCACGTACGAGCTGCCGAGCTTGCCGATGACCAGCGGACGTATGCCGACCGGGTCGCGGGCGCCGATCATCATCTCGTTGGTCAGGCAGACCAGCGCGTAGGAGCCGTCGATCTGGCGCAGCGCCTCGATGAAGCGCTCGGTGATGCGGCGCTTCTGCGAGCGGGCGATGAGATGGAGGATCACCTCGGTGTCCGAGGTCGACTGGCAGATGGCACCGCTGGAGATCAACTCGCGGCGCAGCGTCAGCGCATTGGTCAGGTTGCCGTTGTGGGCGACGGCGAAACCACCGGTGTCGAGATCGGCGAACAGCGGCTGCACGTTGCGCAGGATGGTATCGCCCGTGGTCGAGTAGCGGACGTGACCGACGGCGATGTCGCCCTTGAGGCGGCGGATCACCGGCTCGCTGTTGAAGTTGTCGCCGACCAGCCCGAGGCGCCGCTCCGAATTGAACCGGCCGCCCTTCACGGTTTTGTCGTAGGAGGTGATGCCGGCCGCTTCCTGGCCGCGATGCTGAAGGGCGTGCAGCCCGAGCGCAGTCAGTGCCGCCGCGTCCTGATGACCGAAGATGCCGAATACGCCGCATTCCTCGCGAAGCCGGTCATCACCGTAGCGCGAAAGGCCATCCGAGCCAGCCAAGCCGTGATGCCCGAGCCCATCCGCAGTCATGGCCGCCTCCTGCACGTTCCGTTACGCGACTGCCGCACCGATCAAGCGCTCCCTGCTCTCTAGCACGAAGCCGCCGAGTCGACGCCTGTCACCGGGTCGAGATGACAGATATATGATCGGCGGCGACAGACGCCAGCGTCACACCGCCGCGAGGTGGAGGAAGGATGAAGCCCTGCTGGCCGCTACCGGTGTCGGGCTTGGTCTTGGAGTTGACCTTCTCCCAAAGTTGCTCGACCGCGGGACGCAGCGTGTTGCCCCACGACAACAAAACGCCGCGCGAGGCCGCCTTGGCGACCACGGGGTGCTGCTGGGCGACGTCCGTCATGAACATCTGGTAGCCCATGAACGGTATCAACACGATCACGAAGCCGCGCACCGCACCGAACAGGAAGCCGAACACCCGGTCGATCATGCCTATGCGGCTGTCGAGGATGGCGTCCGAGATGCGGGCGGTGATCAGGTGAACCACGATCAGAACGATCAGGAACAACACCGCGCCGATGACGATCTGCGCCACCGCGACGGGCGCACCCATCTGCTGTGACATCTCCTCGGCGAACTTCTTGTGGTACTGCACGAAATACAGCACCGCCGCGCCGGCGACGAGCCAGGAGGTGATCGAGAGCAGCTCGCGCGTCAGGCCGCGATACATGGCGAGCAGTGCTGACAGTAGAGAGACGGCGATCAGGGCGAGATCGACGACGGTCAAGGGCCCGAGCATGGTCCAGCTTTCCCCGTTTGCGGCATCAGGCGACACGAGCACGGACGGCTCTCACTGGCACGGCTCCACGCCTGCCGCAAGCTCCTTGAGGTGACCGTACCGCAAAAGCTTCATCTTCTTCACCGATGCATCCTCGACCTCGCCCGCCGACGGGATCACGGCGCGGGTGAAACCGAGCTTTTGCGCCTCCTTGAGCCTCAGCGTCATGTGCGTTGCGGCCCGGATGGCGCCCGACAGCGAGATCTCTCCGAAATAGACCTGATCTGAGGCTATTGGAGCACCCGAAAGCGACGACAGCAGGGCGGCGGCGGCGGCAAGATCGGCTGCGGGCTCGGTGATCTTGAGGCCGCCGGCGACGTTCAGATAGACATCGTGCTGAGCAAACGAAACCCGGCAGCGCGCTTCCAGAACCGCCAGCAACATATTGAGACGATTGGCATCCCATCCGACGACGGCGCGACGGGGCGTGCCGAGACCGGAGGGCGCGACCAGCGCCTGGATCTCGACCAGCAGCGGCCGCGTCCCCTCGATGCCGGCGAAGACGGCAGCACCCGGGCTCTTGGCGTCGCGGTCGCCGAGGAACAGCTCGGAGGGGTTCGCCACCTCGCGCAAGCCGAGCTGCACCATTTCGAACACGCCGATCTCGTCGGTCGGCCCGAACCGGTTCTTGACCGCACGCAGGATGCGGAACGGATGGCCGCTGTCGCCCTCGAAATAGAGCACGGTGTCGACCATGTGCTCGACCACCTTGGGGCCGGCGATCTGACCGTCCTTGGTGACGTGGCCGACCAGAATCAGCGCGCTGCCGGCCGCCTTGGCGAATCGAATCAGCGACTGAGTGGCAGCCCGGACCTGGCTGACGGTGCCGGGCGCGGCCTCCAGCGCATCCGCCCACAGCGTCTGGATCGAATCGACGACGATCAGGTCGGGGCGCTTGCCCTCGCCCAGCGTCGAGAGAATGTTGGTCAGGTTGGTCTCGGCGGCGAGCCCGACCGGCGCCTGCGACAGGCCCAGCCGCTCGGCCCTCAGCCGCACCTGGGCCGTCGCCTCCTCGCCGGAGAAATACAGCGAGCGGCGGCCGGAGTTGGCGACGGCGGCGGACAGTTGCAGCAGCAGCGTGGATTTGCCGATACCCGGCTCACCGCCGATCAGGATCGCGGAGCCCGGCACGATGCCGCCGCCGGTGACGCGGTCGAGCTCGGCCATGCCGGTCGAGAAGCGCGGCGCCTCCTCGGATTTGCCGGCGAGCGTCTCGAGCGTGACGACCCGGCCACGGCTCGACCTGGTGAGGCCAGAGCCGGGCACCGAGGCGACGGCGTCCCCGGCCTCCTCGCTGATCGTGTTCCACTCGTTGCAGGCGACGCACTTCCCCGACCACTTGTTCGAGACGGCACCGCAATTCTGGCAGACGAACGAGGACTTGGCGGTCTTGGCCATGATCGAGCTTTCGAGCGACGCGCACACATCGGCACCGCGGCCCCTCGACGCGCCCGGCCGGCGCCTCTACCGCGTCTCCTCGGGGGTCCGGTGATAGATATCGTCGGTGCGCACGATATCGTCCTCGCCGAGGTAGGAGCCGATCTGCACCTCGATGATCTCCAGCGGCACCATGCCCGGGTTCTCGAGCCGATGCCACTGCGTCGCGAAGATATAAACGCTCTCGTTCTCGCGCACGAGCTTCTCGGTTTCGCCGACGACGACCTTGGCGGTGCCCTGCACCACCACCCAGTGCTCGGACCGGTGATGATGCATCTGCATCGACAGCTTGCCGCCGGGCTTCACGTGCAGCAGCTTGACCTGGAAGCGCGGCCCGATCGACAGCGTCTCGAAAAAGCCCCAGGGCCGATAGTTCCTGAGGTGCTGCTCCTGCTCCTTGCGGTTCGTCTGCTTCAGCCGCGCGACGATCTTGGAGACGTCCTGGGACCGCGACTTGTCGGCCACCAGCAGCGCGTCGGGCGTGTCGACGATGATGAGATCCTTGACGCCGATGGTGGCGACGAGCGACCGCTCGGAGTGCACGTAGCTGCCGGAGGTGGCTTCGAGCACGGCCTCGCCGTAGACGTAGTTGCCGTCGGCGTCGTGCGGGGCGATGTCCCACAGCGACGACCACGAGCCGACGTCGTTCCAGCCGACGTCGATCGGCAGCATGGCCGCCTCGCCGGTCTTCTCCATCACGGCGTAGTCGACCGAGATGTTGGGCGACTGGGCGAACGCCGTCCGGTCGAGACGGAGGAAGCCGAGGTCGTTCTTGGCTGCGGCGAGCGCATCGCGGGCGGCCTCGAGCACGCGCGGCTCCAGCCGCCCGAGCTCGGCGAGGAAGACGCGGGCGTTCAGCACGAAGATGCCGCTGTTCCAGAAGTAATGTCCGTCGGCGACATAGCGGGCGGCGGTGGCCTTGTCGGGCTTCTCGGCGAACTGGTCGACTTTGAAGGCGCCGCCGGGGAAGCCGGCCAGGGTCTCACCCTGCTTGATGTAGCCATAGCCGGTGTGGGGACCGTCCGGCTTGATGCCGAACAGCACGAGCTTGCCGGTCGCCGCCACCTTGCCCGCGCGGCGGATCGCCTCGACGAAACGGCTCTCGTCCTTGATCACGTGGTCGGAGGGCATCACCACCATGACACCGTCGGGATCGTCGGCGACGATGGACAATGCCGCGACCGCGATGGCGGCGGCGGTATTGCGCGCCACCGGCTCGAGGATGATCGCCTTGGCCTCCAAACCGCCGCTCGACAGCTCCTCCTTGACCAGGAAGCGATGGTCGTTGTTGCAGAGCAACGTCGGCGGGGCGAAACCCGGGCTGCCCGCGAGACGCCGCACCGTGGCACCCAGAAAGCTCGAGCCCTGCCCATTGAAGAAGCGGATGAACTGCTTGGGATACATCGACCGCGACAATGGCCACAGCCGCGTGCCCGAGCCGCCGGAGAGGATCACTGGGTGAATGTCGGTCATCTCGCCGTCCTCTATCACGCCGCGTCGGCCAATTCGGCGGCGACCACGCCAGGATTGGATGTCTGCATTAGGGCGATCGCGGCTCGCCGCCCGTCTCATTCAATGTCTAACCGGTGAGGCATCGCTCATGAAGCAGCGATCGGTCCATCACACTTTACGATCGCCCAAATGCACCTCGGCCCGCACCATGTGGAGCGAGCCGGGGGCGGGTCGACTGCGAGCGTGGCCTCTCACTGCGTCAGCGGCTCATCAAGCGCTCACGCAACGAGCGGAACGTGCCGCCCGCCTGAGCTTGGGCAGCCTGGGCTTGGGGAGCCGGGGCTTGGGGAGCCGGGGCCGGATGAGCCTGGCCCGCGGCAACGGTAGCCGCCGGGGCGGCGGTCGCAGCCTCCGCGGGAGCGCGGCGAAGGGTGGGGGCGCCGGGTCGGACCGCAGACGCGGCAGCGCCTGCGCCGCCAGCCGGATCGCGCCTCAACAGCGCATCGAGACGCCGGCTGGTACCGGCCGCGGCGGTGGCGGCGGCTTGTGCGTCGACGTTCGCCGGGGCTGAGCCGTGCGGTTGGCGCATGGGCTGTTGGGCCGGCGTCATGGCGGCGGGAGCCGCAGCCGGCATCGGCTGGCGGACGGGCTCAGGACTAGGCGCAGGCGCCTCGCGCTGCACCGTCGGCTGGGTGATCATCTCCCGATAGCCAGATTGCGGCTGCATGGAGGGCACGACGATCTGGGGCGGCGGATTGCCGTCACTGGTGATGCCAACGGCCTCGGCCAGCATGGCGAGGTTCTGCTCGCCGGTGGAGACGCCGGCGGTGCGCCACTTCTCGACCACCATCTCGAGCAGGCTCTCGTCAGCGACAGACTTCTGCCACTTGTCGGTGAAGCTCGCGGTGGAGGAGCGCGGCAGACAGGACTTCGGCAGCTCGTCGAACTTAATGCGCACCGGCAGGGCGACGCCATCGCCGAACGCGATCGCCTCACGCTGGCCGAGGGCCGGCAGGAACTCAAGCAGACCCGAACCGGTGTCGGCGATGGCGGAGGTCACGATCGCCTGGTCGCGGTCGTTGGACATGCGCAGCGCGAACACGGTGTTGCACTGCGACAGGATCGTCGGATCGATCTCGGCCGGGCGCTGCGTGACGATGCACAGCGAAGCACCGTACTTGCGGCCTTCCTTGGCGATCTTGGCGATGGCGCGCTTGCAGGGCTCGAAGCCGAGGCTCGAGTTCAGCGGCACGTAGCGATGCGCCTCCTCGCAGACCAGCGTCACCGGCACCTGGCCCTCCGACCACAGCGCGAAGTCGAAAGTCATGCGGCAAAGCACGGAGACGACGACGCTGACTACCTCGGTCGGCAGGCCCGTCAGCTCGAGGATCGTGATCGGCTTGTTGTTGACCGGCACGCGGAAGATGCGGCCGAGCACCTGGGCCATGCCGTCGTACACGGTGAGAGAGCCGAACATGAAGGCATAGCGGCCGTCCTGCGTGACGGAATCGATGCGCTGCTTGAGGGCGCGGTAAGGCTGAAGGTCACGCTTGTTCTCGAGCCGGCCCATACGCTCGTC
This sequence comes from Devosia equisanguinis, assembly GCA_945889015.1. Taxonomy (GTDB): domain Bacteria; phylum Pseudomonadota; class Alphaproteobacteria; order Rhizobiales; family Hyphomicrobiaceae; genus CAMDBL01. Next base: position 3,731 of record CAMDBL010000063.1, on the reverse strand, counting down.
GATCAGGCCGGTCAAGTCCGAGATTCGATAGGGGACGGGCGTGTCGACGGTAAAGCGCCCGGAATCCATCGGTCCGCGACGCAGCGCCGCCGCCTGCTTCTCGGTCTGACGGCCGGTGCTGTAGCGGCTCTTGGCGATCGGGATCAGCTCTTGCAGAACTTCGATCTCGGGCTTGCGGGAGGCATCGCCGACCAGCACCTCGATGATCTCCTCGAAGTTGAGGAGCCAGTAGGGCAGGTGCATGTTGCGGGGGCTGATCACCTCGGCGGACTCGCCGAAGGCGGTCGAATACTCGTTGTGCGGGTCGAGCAGCACCATGTGGGCTGCGGGGTTCTTTTCCAGGATGGCGCGCAGGATCAGCGCGGTGGTGCAGGACTTGCCGGTGCCGGTGGTGCCGAGGATGGCGAAGTGTTTGCCGAGCAGGTCGTCGATCTTGACCATCGCCGGGATCGTGGCGTCCTGCTTGATGGTGCCGACGCGGACCGAGTTCTTCGGGTCGCCGTGGAAGGCGCGCTCCAGCTCGGGCTTGGTGGCGGCGCGGACGCGATCGCCCAGCGTCGGGTAGACGGTGACGCCGCGATTGAAGCTCTCGGTGCGGGTCTCGGACTTCTTCCAGATCTCGCCGACGAGGCCGAGTTCGGCGATCCAGATCTCCGTGTCGCTGTCGCCCTGGCCCGGCACCGGAACCGACAGCGCCGAGACGATCGCGAGCACGATCGTCTGTGCCGTGTCGATGGCGAGCAGGGTTCCCATCTCCGGGCGCAGCGAGGTGTGCGACTGGCGGTTGTCGGTGACGCTGTCCAACAACAGGATGGCCTTGGAGCCCGTGACCGAGACGATGCGGCCGATCGACCGATCCTGCTTGGTCGTCCCGGTCTCGGTGAGCGCGTTCGCGGGTTGCATGGTCTTGATCCTGATCTCTAGCAGCAATCTGTCAGACGTCGGTTCTGGCCTCAGCCCTGGCCGAGAACGGCGTCACGGCCTTCATGAATGTTGACTTGGTCGCGCGGCGGCAGCGTCACGGTCACGGACGTGCCCTCGTTCTTGACGCTGACGATCTCGAGATGGCCGCCGTGCAGATCGACCAGCGCCTTGGCGATCGGCAGGCCGAGGCCGGTCCCCTCGCGCCAGCGGGCGCGGCTGCCATCGACCTGACCGAATGGCGTCAGGGCGATCCGCAGCTCGTCCTCGGTCATGCCGATGCCGGAGTCGCGGATCTCGACGTGGGTGCCGCCGTCGTGGGCGCGGATCGCCTTGATCGTGACCGTGCCGCCGTTGCGGGAGAACTTGATGGCGTTGCTGAGCAGGTTGGCGAAGATCTGACGCAGCTTGGTCGGATCGCCGCGCACCGGACCGAGCTGAGGACCGATGTCCTTGGCGAAGATGATGTTGGCCTCGGCCGCCTGCTGCTTCAATCCGGCGACGCAGGACTGCAGCACCTCGTCGAGGACGACCTCGCGATTGTCGATGGTGTAGCGGCCGCTCTGGATTTTGGAGATGTCGAGGATGTCGTTGATCACCGAGAGCAGATGGCTCGCCGCATCGTTGACGAGGCTCGCGTATTCCACGATCTCGTTGTCCGGCAGCTTACGGCGCTGATGCTCCATCAGGATCTTGGAGAAGCCGATGACGGTGTTGAGCGGGGTCCTGAGCTCGTGGCTCATGTTCGAGATGAACTCGGACTTCACCCGTGCGGCGAGCTCGGCCTCGATCCGTGCGGCATGCTCGGCCCGTCGCGTACGATGCCTCAGCACCGCATCGGCGAGCAGCGACGCATACTCGCCCATGAGCGAGTTGCCCTTTCCGGCTCCGACTTTCCCGTAAAGCATCGTGTCCCGCGACCTTCGATGACCACCCTGTTCCGAAACTAGACACAATTGGATAAAGCGCGGTTAAGGACACGGGCCCAATCGGAATAATCCGCCCACGATCCATATGCCCGCGAACGAAATCGGGACAGCTTCTTGCAAGCTCAAGCAGGACAAGCAGCATTTTCAATCGGCCGCGCCCATTGAACATGCGTCATGCGCGTCTGTGAACGGCGCTCGATGTTGCGTCTCGACGGCGGGCCGAGGCTGCCTGTACGATCCGTTCGCTCGCCCCGCCCGATTGGCCCGGCGAGTCTCGCCCAGGAGGCCGCATGATCGAGCGTTTCACCTACAACGGCCTGCCCGCCCGTGTCGTCTTCGGCTCCGGCACACTCGCGGAGCTACCCGCGGAGGTTGACCGGCTCGGCGCCCGTCGCGCGCTGATCCTCACGACACCGACTCGCACGAGGTGGGGCGACGAGCTCACCGCGCTGCTCGGCGCGCGTGCCGCCGGCGTGTTCTCCGGCGCCGTCATGCACACCCCCGTCGACGTCACCGAGCAGGCGATGAAAGTGGTGCGCGAGTTGGGTGCCGACTGCACGGTGGCGATGGGCGGCGGCTCGACGGTCGGTCTCGGCAAGGCCATCGCGCTCAGGACCGGCCTGCCGCAGATCGTGGTGCCGACCACGTACGCCGGCTCCGAGATGACACCGATCATCGGCGAGACCAGGGACGGCGTGAAAGCCACGCAGAAGAGCATGGCCGTGCTGCCGGAGACGGTGATCTACGACGTCGACCTGACGCTTTCGATGCCGCCACTGCTCTCCGGCATCAGCGGCATCAACGCCATCGCCCACTCTGTCGAGGCGCTCTACGCCCAGGACCGCAATCCGATCGTGTCCATCATGGCCGAGCAGTCGATCGCGGCTCTCGGACGCGCGCTGCCGGCAATCTGCCTTGATCCAAAGAACACGGACGCGCGCACCGACGCGTTGTATGGGACGTGGCTCGCGGGCACCTGCCTCGGCCTCGTCGGGATGGCGCTGCACCACAAGCTCTGCCACACGCTCGGCGGCACCTTCGAGCTGCCGCATGCCGAGACGCACACCATCGTGCTACCGCACGCGACCGCCTACACGGCGCCCGCGGCCCCCGAGGCGATGGCGGCCATCGAGCGCGCCCTCGGCGTGAAGACGGCAGCCGACGGACTCTATGCTCTCGCGAAGTCGGTCGGCGCCAAGCTCGCCTTGCGCGACCTCGGCATGCCCGAGAGCGGCATCGACAAGGCCGCCGATCTCGCGGTGAAGAGCCCGTATTGGAATCCGCGCCCGTTCGAAAGAGACGCCATCCGTGCCCTGATCGCCCGGGCCTGGGCTGGCGAGCCGCCGAGGGCCGGGGCGTAAGTTGCAGAACCCCCGATAACAACGCGAACGGCAGAAAACAAACGTCAGGGAGCCGAAATGTCCAAGACGCTGATCAAGAACGCCATGGTCGTGACCATGGACAACAGCCTCGGCGACCTGCTGCCGGGCGACATCCTGATCGAGGGCCAGAAGATCCTCGCGGTCGGCCGCAACCTCTCGGCGGGAGATGCCGAGGTCATCGACGGCACCAACCGCATCATCGCGCCGGGATTCATCAACGCCCACATGCACACCTGGCAGGCGGCGTTGAAGGCGGTCGCGGCCAACTGGACGCTGCTCGAGTACTTCAAATGGGTACACGCCGGCCTCGCGACGCAATTCCGGCCCGAGGACATCGGCATCGCCAACCTGTTCGGCGCGCTGACCCAGATCAACGCCGGCACCACCACCCTCGTCGACTGGTGCCACAACAACGCGACGCCTGATCATACCGACGCGGCCGTCGAAGGGTTGTTCGAGAGCGGCATCCGCGCCGTGTTCCTGCACGGCTCGCCCAAGC
>CAMDBL010000062.1 GCA_945889015.1 Devosia equisanguinis | reverse complement strand
GCAGATGGGCCGGTGGAGCCGGCAGCTCGCGGAGCCGTTCCTGGACTTCGCGGGGCCGCTCGAAGGCCGCCGCATCCTCGATATGGGCTGCGGAATCGGCAGCCTGACGTTCGCCATCGCGAGACGCAACCCGACGATCTCGATCTCCGGCATCGACGCGGCTGCCCCCTTCATCGAGCATCTGAAGCACGTCAATCACGACCCGCGCATCGATGTGCAGGTCGGCGACGCGCTCGAGCTGCCGTTCGCGGATCGATCGTTCGACCACGCCCTGACGTTGCTTGTGCTGCACTTCGTCTCCGACACGGCGAAGGCAGTGAGCGAGTTGAAACGTGTCACCAAACCCGGCGGCACCGTCGCCGCGGCGGTCTGGGATACCGGCGGCGGCTTCGTCTCCCAGCGGATGTTCTTCGACACGGCAGCCGCCATCTACCCGAAGGCGGGCGAGGCGCGCGCCAACCACCTGCGCCGGCCGAACACACGCAAGGGCGAGCTCGGGGCAGCCTGGCGTGCGGGTGGACTCACCGGTGTCGAGGAGACGTCGATCATGACGCGGATGGAATATGCGTCGTTCGACGACTACTGGAAGCCGTTCCTCGGCCGGCAGGCAGGGGCGGCGGCCTACATCGCCAAGCTGCCCGGCGACGAGGTGGAGCGTGTCCGCGAGGCGGTGCGGCTCGCCTACCTCGGTGGCGATCCCGACGGACCTCGCTCGTTCGTTGCAGTCGCCTGGGCGGTGAAGGGGAAAGTGCCGGAGTGATGCGGGTGGAGGAGGTGACGTGCGTTAGCAAGGCAGCGGCCGCCCCCTCATCAACGGAATCGTAGGGTTTAGGGCCTAAGTGCGACATATGTCTTTGTTTCGGATGGCTGATCGGGAAGCCCGCGGCCGAGCCTTGATCCGGAGAGGCGGATGTCGCGTTCGAGGTCGGCCATTGTGCCGAGCATCTTGGCCCTTGCTCTGCTGGCAGTTGCCGCTCTCGCCTGTGCATATGCATCGATGAAGCACACCGCGATCGTCGAGAAGGCCGAGCGGGAGAATCTCGCCTTCACCCGTATGATCGCCGCCGAGTTCGTCACGGACATCGAAGCCTTCGTCCACGCCTTCAAGAACTCAAGTCCGGAGGCCGTCCGCCGCGCGCCTGAGACCGCGGCCTTTCGCGGGCGGCTCGGTCGGTCCATCCGGGAAAGGGGTGTGCTGAAAGTCAAGGTATACGCGCCTTCGGGAGTTGCGGTGTTCTCCACCGACGCGAGCCAGATCGGGGGCGGCGTCAGCGACGGCGTGGATTTCAACGCCATAGCCCGTCACGACGATCATTTCAGCAGGCTCACGTTCCGCCAAAAGATCGCGGGATTGGACCGCATGGAGCTCAATCGCTACGTCGTCAGCTCCTATGCGCCCGTGTTCGCCGCCGGCGGCCGGAAACTTGCCGTGCTCGAGATCTATGCCGACGTGACGGCGGGCGCCCAGCACGCGGTTCGTATGAAATGGGCCTCGGCCATGATCATGATGCTGGCGCTTCTGACGGTCGGCTTGACGGTGTGGCCGCTGCTGCAACGACCGGAGCGAGTGCCGGCTGGACCCGTCGCTGCCGCGTCCACGGGGGCTTGATCCTCGCTCGATCGGCCTACAGATCTCGAGCCGACGTCGCCGGTCGAGGCATTCAGCGCCGGAAATGTCGCCGATCCCTGGCTGGATGGTTCTGACGTGTCTGGATTGTCTGACCCGGTATTATGCCGCAGCGTCACGAGGCACCCGCATGGCTCGCTTGTCGCCGGTGGCTAGCGGGCCGTGCCAGACCGCGCTAGCATCCCCGTCAAGGGCCGGTCAGGCCTCACGTACAACTCGACGGGAGCACGCTCATGACGACACGCACCGCCATCGTCACCGGTGGCATCAGAGGGCTCGGCAAGGCCATGTCGCTCGGTCTGTTGAAGGCCGGCTACCCCGTTCTCGCCGTCGGGCACCTGCCCGAGGACGTCGCGCCGATGATGGCGGATGTCGAAAAGCTCGACGTCAAGACGCCGTTCGTGCCGCTCATCGCCGATATCCGTAAGCCGAGGGAATGCGACGCCATCATCCGCCGGGCCCTCGACAAGCTCGGCTCCGCCGACATCCTGGTCAACAACGGTGGACTGACGTTCACCTACATCTGGCCGGATAAATATCGCCGCAAGGAGCCGCCGCGCTTCTACGAGGCCTCCGACGAGGTGATCCAGAACGTCATGGATACCAACTACGTCGGCGCCGACCAACTCGCCCGCCGGATCGCACCGTTGTGCGTCAAGAACGGCTGGGGCCGCATCATCAACGTCACCACCAAGCTCACAACCATGAACCAGCTCGGCTCCATCCCCTATGGATCGTCGAAGGCGGCGCTGGAGATGGCGAGCGAGGTGTGGGCAAAGGATGTCGAGGGCACAGGGCTGACGGTGAACATCGTCAATCCGGGGGCCGGCGCCAACACGCCCGGCATGGCGCAGGAGCTGCGCGACCTCTCGGCCGCCGGCAAAGTGCGCAAGCTGGTCGAGCCCGAGGACATGGTGCCGCCGCTGCTGTGGGTCTGCTCGAGCGAGGCCGACAAGGTCAACGGCATGCGCTACGACGCCAACGCCTGGGATACCTCGATCCCGCAGGCCGAGGCCGCCGCCAAGTACGGCCGCCCCGCTGGCTTTCTGCTCAAGGAAGCGAAGGAGTGGGATCTGTGAGGATCCTGCTGGTGCCTGCCCCGGTCATGCGAAGCATGGCTTCCCGATGACGGGGCTGACACAGTGCTCGACATCGGATGTAGGCCCACGGGGTCGGACCCTTCGGGTCTGACCAGCCTCAACCCAAGGAGCCCCACATGCAGCTCAAGGTCTCGCATCAGGTTTCGCAGAGCGATTGCAGCGCCGAGGAGTGGCAGGCCCGTGTCGACCTCGCCGCGGCGCACCGCATTGCCAACATGCACGGCCTCAACGAGGGCATCTTCAACCACCTGACGCTGGTGGTGCCCGGCCAGTCGGATCGCTACTACCAGATCCCGTTCGGCACGCACTGGTCGGAAGTGTGCGCCTCGACGTTCATGGAGGTCGGTTTCGACGGCCGGTTGCTGCGCGGCGCGGGCACCATCGAGCGCTCGTGCTACTGCATCCACGCGCCGATCCACAGCTCGATCGCCAAGGCGAAGGCGGTGTTCCATACGCATATGCCGTTCGCGAGCGCCCTGACGCGGCTCGAGGACATGCGCATCCTGCCGACCGGCCAAACCGAGATGGGCATCTCCGCCTCGATCGCCTACGACGAGCACTACACAGGCCCGGCGGTCGACCCCTCCGAGGGCGAGCGGCTGGTGGAAGCGATCGGCGACAAGTCCGTGCTGTTCATGGCCAATCACGGCGTCACCGTGACCGGACCGACGGTCGCGGATGCATACAACAAGCTCTACTACGTGGAGCGCGCCGCCCAGGTGCAGGTCTACGCGATGATGACCGGCCGCAAGCTGCGCATGGTGCCCGACGACGTCATCGAGAAAACCAAGAAGACGTTCGGCGGCGTCGGCCAATACGATCCGACCCCACCCGTCCGCCACTTCGAGGCGCTGAAGCGCATCCTCGATCGCAAAGAGCCGGACTACAAGGATTGAAGCGGCAGCGTTTGCAGTGACGGGGCGGGGCGGCGCCGGCTCGATTGAAGGCGGACGCTCGAGCGCCTACCTCAGCGTGGCGAGGGACGGCCCTCGCCGTGCGTTGCAACGTGGGGACGGCCCCACTCCTCATGGGAGGCCGGGGCATGGCTTGGCTCACTCTCGTCGTCGCGGGATTGCTGGAGATCGGCTGGGCGATCGGACTGAAGGCGACCGACGGCTTCACCAGGCTCTGGCCGACTGTCGGAACGGTGGCGGCCATGGTCGCCAGCATGGGCTTGCTCGGACTTGCGGTGCAGTCTCTCCCCATCGGCACCGCCTACGCGGTGTGGACCGGCATCGGCACCGTCGGCACCGCGCTGATCGGCATCCTCTGGCTCGGAGAGCCTGCCACCGCGCTCCGCCTTTTGTGCATTGGCCTGATCGTGGCGGGCATCCTGGGTCTCAAGCTGGTCACTCCCGGCTGAGGCTGGGCATGCCAGACCACAGCCGGGTTGATTTCATCGCATCGCGGCCCCATCACCGGCGCCCGACATGATCTCCTTGGCCGATTTGGACAGGCAGACGGACCCGTCCTTGATCTCCTGGACCTGATCCATTCCGACGTAGCGGTGTTGGCCGCCGGCGGCTGGATCGGACTTGGTCAGCTTGATCTTGTCGCCCTCGACCCTGTCGACGGTGCCGACGTGCTCACCATCGGAGCCGACGACCTCCATGTGCTCGCGGATCTGGGTTGCGTCCATCGCCATTGCTGCTCACTCCTTCGCGTTTCGAATGAGCAGGGAACGTGCGAAACCGCTCGCGGGTTGCGCCCAAAAAAAAAGGGTGCCCGACTCGTGGTCGGACACCTCTCTGGCGATCTCAGCGGTAGCGGCGCGGACCGTCACTGCATGTGCTGGCCGCCGTTGATGGCGATGTTGGCGCCGGTGACGAAGGCTGCCTCCTCCGAGCAGAGATAAATGATCAGGCCGGCGACCTCCTCGGGCTTGCCCAGCCGGCCGGTCGGGATCTGCGGCAGGATCTTGCTGTCGAGCACGTCCTTCGGAATGGCTGTCACCATCTTGGTGCCGATATACCCCGGCGAGATGGTGTTGACGGTGACGCCCTTCCTCGCCGATTCGAGCGCCAGCGACTTGGTGAAGCCGTGCATTCCAGACTTGGCCGCGGCGTAATTGGTCTGACCGAAGGCGCCTTTCGAGCCGTTCACGGACGAGACGTTGATGATGCGGCCCCAGGAGCGCTCCATCATGCCGTCGTAGACGTGCTTGGTCATGTTGAAGACGCTGTCGAGGTTGGTGCGGATTACCGCGTCCCACGACGCCTTGTCCATCTTGCGGAACGTCATGTCCTTGGTGATGCCGGCATTGTTGACGAGAATGTCGATCTCGCCCTTCTCTTTGCGCACCTGCTCGACGCAAGCCTTGCACGAGTCGTAGTCGCCGACGTCGCACGCGAAGGCCTTCACGTCGTAGCCCTTGGACTTCATCTGGGCGACCCACTCGCCGGACGTCTTGTTTGAGGGCGAGTAGGTGACGGCGACCCGATAGCCGGCGACGTGCATTTTGGTGGTGATGGTCTCGCCCAGGCCGCCCATGCCGCCGGTGATGAGTGCGATGCGCTTCTTGTCCATTGAAACCCTCCTAAGTGTCTTTTTTGCCGTTCAGTCGCTCTTGCCGGTCTGCCTCACGCGAGGCGCGTGTGATGATCTTGCCCGCGGAACGCGTCGGCGTCCAATGCGTCCCGTCAATTCCGTTCAGCTCTTGATGCAGGAACGCATTCACCGCAATTGGCCGTTAGGATGGCAGAGCACGGATCGGCGAGTGCGGCAGCCCGTCAGACTCCGCGTTTCTACCGACCGGCTCATTGGATCGACGGCATCCTGCCAGGAGGGTCTGCGGCGCGTGTCCGGCGCGCCGGCGAGCCGCGCCGCCGGCTGGCCGTCCTTCCTATTGCCGCCTCCTCAAGGTACTCTCAGGTCCACCTGGAACAACTGGAACCCTGCCGTGATCATCGCGCTCGTCCTGCTCGCCGCAATCATGGCCCTCGCCCTGCTGCCGCAGTTGTGGGTGAAGAAGGTGCTCGCTCGACATTCGACCGAGCGTAGCGATTTTCCCGGCACAGGCGGTGAATTCGCGCGCCACATTCTCGACCGCATGGGGCTCGGCGAAGTCAAGGTCGAGGAAACCGCTCTCGGCGACCACTACGATCCCGAGGCGAAAGTCGTGCGGCTGTCAAAGATCCATTACCAGGGCCGCTCGCTGTCGGCGGTGGTGGTCGCCGCGCACGAGGTCGGCCACGCCATGCAGGACGCGACTGGCTATCCCCCGCTCTCGGCGCGAACCCGGCTCGCCAAGCAGGCGCAGAAGGCCGAGACGATCGGCTCGGTGATCATGCTGGCCACGCCGATCATCATGCTGCTGTCGAAGTCACCGCACATCATGATCATTCAGCTGCTCGCCGGCATCGGAATCCTGGCGATGACGGTCATGATGCACGCGGTGACCCTGCCGGTCGAGTTCGACGCCAGCTTCAAGCGGGCGCTACCGGTCTTGAAGCAGGGTGGCTATGTCGGTGCCAAGGACCTGGCCTCGGCCCGCGAGATCCTGCGCGCGGCGGCCCTGACCTACGTCGCCGCTGCAGCCATGAGCATGCTCGACATCATGCGTTGGCTCCGCGTGTTGCGGATCTAGTTCTGTTCAATGGCTCTTTCACTGGCCCATTCAACCGTAGGTCGCGCGGCGGGTTGCGCGCTACGATGCCGCCGGGCGACTTACTTGGATGGAATCGGCGCTGCATGGCCGGAGAACCGATCAACATCGAGGTTTACAGCGACGCTCTCGTGGTGCTCGCGACGGCCGGGGTCGTCGTGCCACTGGTTCAGCGCTTCGGCTTGAGCCCGGTGCTCGGATGGCTCGGTGCCGGCGCCCTGCTGGGGCCGCTGGGTCTCGGCTCGTTCAAGGACGTGATACCCCTGCTCTACTGGTTGACGGTGGTCGAGACCAGGAACGTTTCGCTGATCGCCGATCTCGGCGTCGTATTCTTGCTGTTTCTCATCGGCCTGGAGCTCAGCCTCGAGCGGCTGCTGACGATGCGCCGGCTGGTGTTCGGGCTGGGCAGCCTGCAGGTTCTACTGACAACGCTGGTGATCGGTGGCATCGCCGCCTTGGCCGGCGCCAAGCCCGCCGCCGCGGTGGTGCTGGGCGCCTGCCTCGCTCTGTCGTCGACGGCGATCGTGCTCGAGTTGCTGTCGAGCCAGGGCCGGCTGTCGACGGGCGCTGGGCGGACCAGCTTCGCCATTCTGCTGGCGCAGGACATCGCGGTGGTGCCCATCCTGTTGATGATCTCCATCCTCGGAGCAGGCCCGGCCAGCTCTGTCTGGTTCGGCATTTTGACCGCGCTCGGCAAGGCGGCCATCGCGCTCGTCGCCATCGTCGTCATCGGACGCCTGCTGCTGCGGCCGTTGTTCCGGCATGTGGCGACGTCGGGCACGCGGGAGCTGTTCGCCGCCGCGACACTGTTCGTCATCGTCGCCTCGGGGCTCGTCGCAGGTCTCGCCGGGCTGTCGATGGCGCTCGGCGCGTTCGTCGCCGGGTTGCTGCTGGCCGAGACCGAGTACCGCAAGGCGATCGAGGCGACGATCGAGCCGTTCAAGGGGCTGCTGCTCGGACTGTTCTTCTTCACCGTCGGCATGAGCATCGACCTGCGCGAGGTGGCGCGCCAGCCGCTGATGCTGGCCACCGCCGTGCTCGGGCTGATCGCAATCAAGACGCTGCTGACCATCGCGCTCGCGCGATTGTTCCGCGTGTCCTGGCGCAGTGCGGTCGAAACCGGTCTGCTGCTTGGTCCGGCAGGCGAGTTCGGCTTGGTCGGTATCGGAATGGCGACAGGGCTCGGCCTGGTCGCGGCACCCACCTCGAGCTTCGCGGTGGCGGTCGTATCGCTCAGCATGGCGCTGATCCCGCCGCTGGCTCTGATTTCACGCCGTCTCGTGCAGCGACTGGCGCCGGCCCAGCCGTTGGCGGCCGAACTGTCGGCAGTGCCGACCCCGAGCAAGGGCCAGGCAGTCGTCATCGGTCATGGGCGCGTCGGGCAGGTGATCTCGACCATGCTCGATCGGCACGGCATCGCGCATCTGGCCATCGAAAACGATCCGGAGATCGTCACCGAGCAGCGGCAGCTCGGCCGCAACGTGTTCTTCGGCGACGCCAGCGATCCAGAATTGCTGAAGCTGTGTGGACTGATGGAGGCGAGCGCCGTCATCGTCACGGTGCGCTCGAGGGCCCGGATCGACAGCATTGTCGCCGTGGTGCGGGAACTGCGTCCCGACATCGTCGTCATCTCGCGCGCGCGAGATGCCGAGCATGCACGCCATCTCTATTCGATCGGGGTGACCGATGCGGTGCCCGAGACGATCGAGGCGAGCCTGCAATTGTCGGAGGCGACATTGATCGGGCTCGGTCGTCCAGCCGGGCCTGTCATCGCCTCGATCCACGAACTGCGCGACGAGTTCCGGAAGAACCTGCAGCAGGCGGCGGGAGCCGCCGGGCGGACAGTATCGCAAGGGCTAAGGTCGGGGCGTTCAGGCAAGGCTTGAGAGGCAGCGATCGATCCCCCCCTTCATCGACGCTTCGCATATCCACCCTCAACCGTCCTTCGGCTCGCTCGCCAGGAACTTCTCGAGCCAGTGAATGTCGTACATGCCATCCACGATGTCGGAATGACGGATCAGCTCGTTGAACAGCGGAATCGTCGTTTCGATGCCGTCGATGACGAACTCCGACAGGCAACGGCGCAGGCGCATCAGGCATTCGTTGCGCGACTTGCCGTGCACGATCAATTTGCCGATCAGACTGTCGTAGTAGGGCGGGATCTTATAGCCCTGGTAGACGCCGGAATCGACCCGCACGCCGAGTCCGCCGGGCGGATGCCAATAGGTGATCTTACCGGGCGACGGCCTGAAGGTCCGGGGGGTCTCGGCGTTGATGCGGCATTCGATGGCGTGTCCGGAGAACGTGATGTCCTCCTGCTTGACCGACAGCGGCGCGCCCGACGCGATGCGGATCTGCTCCAACACCAAGTCGAGGCCGGTGATCGCCTCGGTGACGGGATGCTCGACCTGCAGCCGGGTGTTCATCTCGATGAAGTAGAACTCGCCGTCCTCGTAGAGAAACTCGACGGTGCCTGCGCCACGATATTTGAGCTGGCGCATGGCGTTTGCGACGATGCCGCCGATCTTCATGCGCTGGGCGTCGTTGAGGGCGGGGCTCGGCGCCTCCTCCATCACCTTCTGGTGGCGCCGCTGCAGCGAGCAGTCGCGCTCGCCGAGATGGACCGCGTTGCCCTGACCGTCGCCGAACACCTGCACCTCGATGTGGCGCGGCTTCTGCAGATATTTCTCCATGTAGACCGCGTCGTCGCCGAAGGCGGCCTTGGCCTCGGAGCGGGCGGTCGACAGCGCCAGGCTCAAGTCGGCGATCGAGCGGGCGACCTTCATGCCCCGCCCACCACCGCCGGAAGCGGCCTTGACCAGGACCGGGAAGCCCATCTCGTTGGCGATTTTCAACGCCTCGCCGTCGTCGGTGACGGCACCCTTCGAGCCCGGCACGACAGGGATGCCGAGCCGAATCGCGGTGGCTTTGGCGGCGATCTTGTCGCCCATGATTCGGATGTGCTCGGAGGTCGGCCCGATGAACGTGATCTTGTGATGCTCGAGGATCTCGGCGAACCGTGCATTCTCCGACAGGAAACCGTAGCCGGGATGGACGGCGTCGGCACCGGTGATCTCGCAGGCGGCGAGCAGGCGGGGGATGTTGAGATAGCTTTCGGCCGCCGGCGGCGGGCCGATGCACACGCTCTCGTCGGCGAGGCGTACGTGCATGGCGTCGGCGTCCGCGGTCGAATGCACGGCGACCGTGGCGATGCCGAGCTCCTTGCACGCCCGCAGCACGCGCAGCGCGATCTCACCCCGGTTTGCGATCAGGACCTTGTCGAACATGTGCACCGTGAACAGTGAAGTGGTGAACGATGAACGGTGGTGGCTGGATGCGCCATCACAGGTCACGGCTCACGGTTCACCATTCACCCTTCATTCAATGATCACCAGTGGCTCGCCGTATTCCACCGGCTGGCCGTTCTCGAACAGGATCGCAGTGACGGTGCCGGATTTGGGCGCCGGGATATGGTTCATGGTCTTCATCGCCTCGATGATCAGCAGCGTCTGCCCTGCTGCGACCTTGGCGCCGACCTCGACGAAATTGGCGGCACTCGGCTCGGGTGCGCGGTAGGCGGTGCCGACCATCGGCGACTTGATCGCGCCGGGGTGGCTCGCGGGATCGGCCGGCGGGGCGGAAACGGCGCCGCCCGCAACGCCGGCGGACGCCGGCATGGCCGCGGGAGCCGCGACGGCCGCAACCGTCAACTGCCTGGCCACGCGGACTTTGAGCCCGCCCTTCTCGATCTCGATCTCGCTGAGGCCGGTCTCATTCAGAAGCGCGGCGAGCTCGCGGATGAGCTGCTGCTCGCCGCTTGCTCGATCCGGCGAAAGCTTCTCAGCCTTTTCAGGCTTCTCGGCCTTGTCCTTCGTCGTCATGGACTGTTCCTGGGCCTTGTCCAACGGCTCGACTTCACGGCTCGACCGGGCAGCGGAGCGTCCTGCGATTTCTGTCGGACGCACGTGCGCACGAAAAAGGGCCACGGCCCAGCCGCAGCCCCTCTAGCAGTATTATTGCAGTTGCGAAAGGGCGGCTTGATCGCCGTCCACCCGCATATCCCCTGCATGTAGGGTCAGCACACAGTGCAGCCGTTCTTGCGTACGTCCGCGACCATGGCGGTCAGCGTCTCGAACAGGTTGTCGGGCGCACCGGGTATAGCCTTGTCGCCGATCAGGAAGTGCGGCGTTCCCTGGATACCCATCTTCTGGGCGATCTCGCGGGACTTGGCCAGCTCCGCCTTGACCTCGGGGCCTTCCATGTCCCTCTTCAGGCGCGCCATGTCGACGCCGGTCTTTTCCGCAAGCTTGAGTGCGACGGCCTCGTTCGCCTGAACGCGCGACTCCAGCAGCGCACGGTGAACCTCCCAGTATTTGCCCTGCAGGCGTGCGGCCAGCGCCACCTTCGCGGCCTCCTCCGAGCCCTTGCTCAGGATCGGCAGCTCCTTCAGCACCAGCTTGACCTTGGAGTCCTTGTCCAACAGCTTGGCCAACTCGCTGAAGCCGCGCTTGCAGTAGCCACAGTTGTAGTCGAAAAATTCGACGATGGTGACGTCGCCCTTGGGGTTGCCGGCGGTGGGAGCATCGGCGCGCCGATAGAGATCGGCCGCGTTGTCCTTGATCGCGACCTTCGCCTTCTCGGCCTGCTGGGCTTCCATCCGGCTCTCCAGCGCCTGCTGGATCTCGAGGAAGACTTCCGGGTTGGCGATCAGGTAATCCTTGATGATCTTTTGGATCGCCTGGGTCTGCTCGGCCGAGAACGGCTGGCCCGCTTGCTGTGCGGGGGCGGGTTGCGTGCCGCCGAGCCAAATGACGCCGGTCAGCGCCAGCGCCAAGCTGCCGCCGAGTGTGGCGCGTCGGTAGCGCCTCAGGCCTGACATGACCTGAGACGGCGTCGGGACATTCGGCATTCGCGGTTTCTCCAATTGCGCCGGCAGCGGCGCGAAGGGCTGCGGCTCGGGGTGGCTGAGGACGGCTCGTCTCGAGTCGGTGCAGCGGTGCTGCATTTTGTCAGGGTCGCGGGTCAGGTCTGAGGCTTGTAGTTGATGATATCGTCGTTCTTGATCCAGTCGGGCGTGCCGGGCGTCAATCCCCTCTGTGCGCGCTTCGCGAAGATTTGAGCCTGCTTGATGTCTCCCTCGAGGTAATAGGCCTGGGCAACCACGGCATCGGCCTGCGGCACCTTGCCCTGCTTGCCGTAGGCGTTCGCCAGCAGCCGGTAAGCCTGCGGGTTCTGATCGTCGACCAGGGACTTGCGCAGCAGCTCGGCCGATTCCGCGATCGCAGCCGGAGCGTCTGTCCCCTGAAGGGCTCCGGCCAGCTCGACCCGGATGAGGGGTGCATCCGGCAGCAGCTTCAAGGCCTGCCGCAGCAGCGGCACCGCCTCCTGCATCCTGCCCGATCGCTTCAGGAAGTCGGCCTTGAGCTCGTGGAAGAAGGGATTGTCCGGGCGTTCGCGGATCAGGCCGTCGACCTCGGCGAGGGCCGCGGCGAGACCGTTCTGTCCGCCTTGGAAGAAACGGGCGATGGCGCGGCCATAGCGCGCGGGAAGACTCGTGTCGGTCGCGGGGTAGCGGTTCAAGACTGCCTGCGGTCGTTCGAGATACCCGGTCAGCTTGGCACGCATCAGGTCGTGGCGAAGCTGCAGCGCCGGTGGATCCTTCTCTTTGTAGTTCGCGCTCTTCTGAACGAGATCGCGCAGTCTGGAGATGCGGTCGACGGCGACGGGATGGCTCCGAGCGAAGATGTCCTTGTGGGCGTCCGACAGGTATTCCTGCTGGGCGAAACGCTCGAACGTCTCGAGCATTCCGCGGCCGGATTGCCGGGTCGCCTCCAGAAACTTGAGACCGGCTTGGTCGGCGGCCGATTCCTGGCTGCGGCGCTCTGCGAGCATCGAGCGCATGACCACCTCAGTGCCGCCCATCATCACGCCTTGGCCGGCGCTGCCGAGTTCGCGCGAGGTATCGCCGCCGGCGACTCCGCCCGCGATCATCATGCCGATTCCAAGGGCCTGCATCAGCAGCGCACGGGTCTGGTCCTTGGCGATCCGGGCCCTGAGTGCGGCCATGTGGCCACCCGAGATGTGGCCGGTCTCGTGTGCGATGACGCCGATCACCTGGTTCGGCGTTTCCGACTGCATCAGGGCGCCGGTGTGGATGAAGACGTTGCGGCCGTCCATGACGAAGGCGTTGAACGCGTCGCTGCGCACGATACGCATGGTGACCCGTCCGCTACCGAGTCCGGCTGCCCGAAAGATCGGGCGGGCGTAGTCGTTGAGCAGGTTCTCGATCTCGGTATCGCGAATCAGCGGGATGCCCTGTGCGGATGCCGGTGCGATCGCGGTTACGAGCATCGTGCAGAAGGCGGCGATGGCGACGCCCCTCCTCAGCAAGTCGCTAGGAAGGCCCCGCAAACCCCGCCGGCGGTGCAGATCAGCGCGAGTGACGTCTGTGGTCATTCGTTCCCCGGAAGTGCTGCCCAAGACTGTTAGATCGCGGCGGGGCGATCCGTTATGGAGAATCAGCCGTCTCGACTGCGCGCGATTCCCGCCAGGAGCCGTGACCCTAGTAACGCCGCTGCAACTCGTCAACGCGACGGCCTCGCAGGCTTTTGTCGGTGCCTGATGTGCCTCGACCGCACTATAAGGCAGGCCCGTGCCCCGCATGCACGGCATGCTGCCGCGCAGACCCGGCGACAATACGGCAGATCGAGGCTACTCCCGTCGTCGACGTATGGCTTGTTGACGCTCTGACAGCCGAAAGGACACAACGGCATGGCCGACGACACGCTCGACAGCTCGCGCATCGATGCCGCTCGCGGGGCCCTCGGCGGCAAGATTGCCGCCTCCAGCCGCAGTGCGATCGACGCGTTCATCGTCATGGACGTGATGCAGGCAGCGGCCGAGAAGGAAGCGACGGGCGCCCGCGTCATTCATATGGAGGTCGGTCAGCCGGGAACACCCGCGCCGAAGGCCGCCCGAGAGGCAGTGAAGCGGGCGATCGATGCCGAGCCACTGGGCTATACCGTCGCGCTTGGCATTCCCGCCCTTCGCGAGCGGATCGCGCGTCACTACGAGGACAGTTACGGGCTGACCATCGGCGCGGAGCGGATTGTCGTCACCAACGGCTCCTCGGCGGCGTTCGTTCTGGGCTTCCTGGCGCTTTTCGACGTCGGCTCCAGGGTCGGCCTCGCCTCGCCCGGCTATCCCTGCTACCGCCACATCCTGACCGCGCTCGGTTGCCGTCCGGTGATGCTCGAAACCGGGCCCGACACGCGCTGGATGCCGACGCCGGCGCAGATCGAGGCGCTGGCGGAGCGGCGCGAGCTCGATGGCCTCCTGATCGCCAGTCCCGCGAACCCGACGGGCACCATGCTGGAGCCCGAGCGGCTGAAGGCGATCGTCGACATCTGTGCGCGGGCGCGCATCCCGTTCGTGTCGGACGAGATCTATCACGGCCTCACGTATGGCATGCCGGCGGAGAGTGCGTTGAAGCATTCCGACGACGTGATCGTGATCAATTCCTTCTCGAAATACTTCTCGATGACCGGCTGGCGTGTCGGCTGGATGGTGCTGCCGCCGTCGCTGGTGCGGCCGGTCGAGCGGCTGGCGCAGAACCTGTATATCTCGCCGCCGACGGTGGCGCAGGTGGCCGCTCTCGGTGCCTTCGACGGCCTCGAGGAACTGGAGGCCAACGTTCGCGTGTACGCAGCCAATCGCCGGCTGCTGCTCGAGGAATTGCCGAAGGCCGGGATCGATAGAATCGTTCCCGCCGATGGGGCCTTCTACCTTTATTGCGACGTGTCCCGCTTCACCGACGACAGCCTCGCCTTCGCCAAGGCGATGCTGGCCGAGACCGGCGTGGCGGCCACCCCGGGTGTCGATTTCGACGCGGCACGCGGCCGGCAGTTCATCCGTTTCTCCTATTCCGGCACCACCGCCGACATGGCGGAGGCCGCATCGCGCCTGCAGAGGTGGGGGCGGCTGCAGGTTTAACGGCACTGGGACGCTCCGACTGACGCGCTCAAAACCGATTGCGATGCGCGCGCGTAGACCCTAGAAACGCCCTGTTTGGAATCCTTCTAAAAAGGAGCGGTCTCGTGCTGTCTCGCCTGTCGCCGTTCGGTCTCAACGGTAAGCGCCGCTTCGCGGATTTGACCGAGAAGGAGATCCTGGCGCTCGCCATCACCTCCGAGGAGGAGGACGGCCAGATCTACGCCGCCTATGCGGCCAAGCTGAGGACGGAGTACCCCGCATCCGCGGCCGTGTTCGACGGCATGGCGGAAGAGGAGAACGAGCACCGTCGCGTCCTGATCGACATGTACAAGAAGCGCTTCGGCGACTTCATCGTGCCGATCCGGCGCGAGTATGTGGCCGATTTCTACACGCGCAAGCCGGTCTGGCTGGTCGAGAACCTGCCGATCGAGACCATCCGCCAGGAAGCGGCGGACATGGAGCGCAAGGCCTACGGCTTCTACCTCGCCGCCGCCGCCCGCTCGACCGATGCCGACACGCGCAAGCTGTTGGGTGATCTCGCCGCCGCCGAGGCCGGGCACGAGAAAGCGGCCGATTCGCTCGCCCAGGAGCATTTGACGAAAGAGTCGCGCGGGGAGGAGGATGTCGCGAGCCGCCGGCAATTCATCCTCACCTGGGTGCAGCCAGGACTTGCCGGCCTGATGGACGGGTCGGTCTCGACGCTGGCGCCGATCTTCGCCACCGCGTTCGCGACGCAGAATACGTGGACCACGTTCCTGGTCGGGTTATCGGCCTCGATCGGCGCCGGCATCTCGATGGGCTTCACCGAAGCGGCGCACGACGATGGGAAGCTGTCGGGTCGAGGCGCGCCGTGGAAGCGCGGTCTCGCATCCGGTGTGATGACGGCGCTCGGCGGTCTCGGGCACGCGCTGCCGTATCTGATCCCCTCGTTCTGGACCGCGACCGCGATCGCGCTGGTCGTCGTGTTCATCGAGTTGTGGGCGATCGTCTGGATCCAGAACAAGTACATGGAGACGCCGTTCCTGCGCGCTACGTTCCAGGTCGTGCTCGGCGGAGCGCTCGTGCTGGCGGCCGGCATTCTGATCGGAGGGGCATAGCTCTCACCCCCCGGAACGGAAATGGCCCCGTGCAGCGCACGGGGCCATGGCATCGGGCCGTCTCAGGTGGGCTCGCTCAGCGAGCAGCCTCTACCTGGGCGCCGAGCTTCATCGGCGTGTAAGGAACCTCCTGGCGGCAACCGGCAATGGCCAGCGCGGCGAGGGCAACGGAGACGAGAACGAGCTTTTTCATGGCAGCACCCCTCGAACAACACTCACTGTCTCACTCAGACGGTCGAACCTTGCCGCCGATCGAATGACGAGTGATAGAGGATCGTCCGCCTTTTCCCTGCTATCCACAAGCGCATTCAACTTGTGGACAAAAAAGAGACAAGCCTTCCAGTGGCTTGGCTGCAACAACCCGCCTTGCCGGTGGCGTCGGAAGCCGATCAATTGAGCTGGAAAACGCGCTTCTGCTCGTCCGACGACAACGCCTTCACGCCTTTCGCTGCCGGTCGTCCTGCGGACGGATCGGCGCTCGCCACCGGGGTCGCCGGACGGGGCGGCACGAGCTGCGGCTGAGCGTTCGACTTGGCGTGCTGGCTCAGATCCTCGAGCAGCGCGCTGAGCAGCTTGGTGCCGGCCTGGGCGGCGTGCACGTTGGTCGCCCACGGCTCCCGTGCGGAGCCGGTGCCGACCAGCACGACGTAAGAATAGGCTGCGCCGTTTTGGAACTGCAGGCCGCCGGCGATCCAGGTGTCGACGGTGCTGTTGGGATCCTCGGTGACCATCGTTCCGGTCTTGGCGAAATGCAGACGCAGATCCGCACGGCGATCCGCGCACCAGTTGGACAGTGACTTCAGTGTCCCGGCGGATGCGCCACCGGTCTGGTAGCAGAGCGGCGCCTGCAGCAGCGCCTTCAGCATCGGGTGTGCATCTCGGTGGATCAACTTGTTCGGCACGATGTCGCCCGAGGTGTCGCGCGCGAACGCATCAGCATGTGCTTTGGTGGTGAAATCGTAGGTCCTGACCAGGGACGGCGGCTTGACCGGCTTGCCGCCCTGCTCGGTGAGCGCGGCGAGCACGACGCCGGCCATGTGATGGACGCGCCGAGGGCTGCCGGAGATCAGCCCGAGCACGGCAGCGGTCGACGGCGGCGTGCCTTCGCCCTGGGCGTTGGCGGGCGGCATGTTGAAGCCGAAGCCGTCGATCAGCGACTTTATCCGGCCCTGGCCGAGATTGGCGGCCCGGTGGATCAATGGATTGTTGAGTGAGCAGGCGAAAGAGACCTGCGCGCGCCGGCCGAACCGCTGGCCGCCGCCGTGGGTGCAGGTTTCGAGCCCTCTCGCGGGCGCGTCGGTGTCGAGATAGAGGCTGTCGAGGGTGTCGCGATGCTCGTTGGCAATGCCGATGGCGACCAGGGTCTTGCCGACCGAGGCGATCATCCTCGCCTCTCGCTCGGGCTGGTAGCCACCGCTGGTATTGTCACGCGCGAACGGCGAGCCGTAGTAGGGCGTCGTCTCGTGGCTCTCGTAGTAGCGTACGATCTCGCCCTTGTGGTTGGCGGCTGCGACCACGACGTGCGGCATGCGGCGATCGGGTCCGGCCTTGGCGGGATCGACGGTGAAGCCTGGCAGCATGCGGCCCTGCAGCTCCTTGTCCATCCTCGCGAGTTCGCTGCGCATGGTCTGACCGAAGCCGAGGTTCTCGACCGCGTCGAAGGTGGTGGTGACGCCGCGCACATACTCGCGCCAGCCGAAGCCGTAGCTTTCCTTCATTTCCTCGCGCAGGCCGAATCGGGCTGCCGGCATCAACGCGTTGGCGCGGATCGTGGGGTTGGCCTGCGCGCGCTTGGCCAGCGTCGGAGCGTAAGTTTCGAGCGCCTGCTGCAGCTTCGGCTTGACGCGCGGATCGGGGGGGCCCCCGGCGAGGCCGATGAGCTCGAACACGACATTTTTCTGCTCCTCGGCGTCCGAAATCAGCCGGTCGGCGCAGTTCTTGGCACGCACCTCGGTGATGTAGCGCCAGCGGTCGAGCCGGACTTCGTTCAGCTTGTCGTTGCCCTCGAGCAGGATGATCGGCTTGTTGACGGCGGAGGCGAGCACGAATTGCTCGGCGGTGGAGAGGTCCTTGGCCTCCTTGCCGAAGACGATGCGGCTGGTCACCTCGACGCCATGCAACGGCGAGCCGCCGGTGCGCTGTGCCAGCCAGATGTGGTTGGCCGCCCATTGTCTCAACGGCGTCTCGTCGCCGCCGCGCGTCAGCTCGTGATAGATCACTGGCGCCAGCCACCATTCCGAGAACTTGCGGCGCATCTTGGTCAAGCCGCCTTCGCTCGACGACGGTGGGGTCTTGTAGATGACGCGCGCAAACTGCATCGGCAGCGTCGAGCCGCCGACGCCGAGCGTCGGACGCTTGAGGGCGATCGAGCGCTTGATCGAGGAGTATGGAATCTTCAGCACGCCCAGCAGGTCGATGCCGTAGGGGTTGAGCCAAGTGCCGACGTAGCGGTCCTCGTGCCAGGCGAGGCACTTCCAGTACCAGTCCGGCACCTCGCGCACGGGAATGGATTTGTGATCCGGGTTCGCCGTGTAACTGCCCATCTCGATGGCGCTGTCGGTGTAGTTGACGTCGCGGCGGCTATCGAGGCGAGGGTCGAAGGTGCCGACAAAGTTGCCCCTGGCGTCGTAGATCGCGGTCGCGAGCCAGCGCTCGGCGTCGTAGTGCAGCTTGTCACCCTGCAGATAGTGGCCGACGAAGCCGCGCACCGGCGCTACCACATAGACCAGAGTCAGCGCGAACAGCACATAGCCGACGGCGAGGGTGAACAGGTGGCGGAACGGACCCAGCCTCGGATTGAAGGCGACCGAGACCAGCGCGAAGCGGCCGATGCGCGCGGGTACGGCGAGGACCAACTCGCCGAGGCGCGACATCAGACGGAGTATGGGCATCATGGGGGCTGCCGCTCGGCGCGATGCGGCGCGCCCGCGCGCACCCGTCCAACGCTACCACCGAGGTCTGATACGCCGCCAATATGGCGCGGCAACGGAGCGTCTGTGGCGAACCCGCGGCTTTGCGGTGCAACCCAAGGTGAAGGGGCCGAGCGGCGTCACTGTCCCGGCGGGTCTACCTGAAGCCGGCCTTCTTGCCGCCACCACCCCCGCCCCCACGGCCGCGCTTCATGCCGCGCTTGCCGCCGCGGCCGGGCTTGCTGAAGTCCTTTGTGCCGCAACGCCGGCTGCAAGCCTGGCCGCCCATGCAGCCGCAGACTGCCAGGCACTGGTTGTAGTTTCGCGCGGGGCCGCCGCAGGCCCGAATGGCTGATCGGTCACGCGCTTCGGCTGCACCCGCGAGCATCGCCGTCAGGGTCGCGACCACCGCAAGGGCGGCCAATCCGGATGCAAGTTTGAGCATGTCGCCTCGATGACGGATCTGGCTGTGAAACCAGATCTATCATGGCGCAGCCGGATCATCCTGTCAGCCGGCGAGGGTCTGCACGGTGAACAGCGCGCCGCCGACGATCAGCAGGCCGGCCGTCACTCGTTGCAGCACCAGCGGAGCGGAGCCACCGGCGAGCAGCCGCTGGCCGATCAGCGCGATCGCCGTCGTCATCGCCAGGATGGTCACCGACAAGCCGATCAGATAGGCCAGCAGGGGCGTCGCCTCCGCACCGACGATCGTCTCGCCGAAGGCGTAGCCGTGAAAGAAGCCGGCGAGCATCGTTGCTCCCGCGAGCAAGGTGGCCGGAATGCGGTCCTCGAGCAATAGTGCGGCTCCGACCACCACCACGGAGAGCGCGACCAGAACCTCGTTGGGGCCGAGACCGATGCCGGCTGCATGCGCCAGCACGCCGGGGATCAAAGTGGCGACGAAAGCCTGCGGCAGCCACATCCAACGGCGGCTCATCGCCACGAGCAGGCCGATGCCGACGATGAAGGCGAGATGATCGGGGCCGAGCACGGGATGGCCAATTCCAGACAGGAAGCCGTCGGTGAAGCTGGCGGGGGTCATGCCGCCCGTCGGGTGATGAGCATGAGCGAGGCTCGGCAGGGCGAGTGCCCCTGCCAGCGTCGCCTGGAGTGCCGTCATCGACTTGAGTGCCTTACGCATGGAAGCGTCCTCTTTTGCATTCGTGATCGTCGTTCGCCAGATTCACCCGGCAGAGTTCATGCCGCCGGAATAGCCGTGCCGACAAGGCTGTCGCGCGTGACGAGCGCGGCGAGCTGCTCCTCGCTCCAGCCGTCTGTGCCTTCTGGACGCATCGGCAGTACGATATAGCGCAGGTCGGCGTTGGAATCGTGCACCTGAACCTCGATCGACGTCGGCAGCTCGACCCCGAACTCCTTCAACACGGCGCGCGGCTCGTTCACGGCGCGGGCGCGGAAGTGCTTGGAGTAGTACCAGGACGGGGGCTGGCCCAGGATCGAGCGAGGATAGCAAGAGCACAGCGTGCAGACGATGACGTTGTGCCGGTCGGGCGTGTTATCGACGACTTGAAGATGCGCCTCGCCGACGGTGATGCCGAGTTCGGAGCACGCCGATTTCCCGTCGTCCAGCAGCCGCTTTTTGAAGGCGGGATCGGTCCAGGCGCGGGCGACGATCCGCGCGCCGAGATGGATGCCGGGGGCCTCCATGCGCTCGATCTGCTGGCGAACCTCCTCGGCGGTCAACAGTTTGCGCTCGACGAGCAACTCCTGGAGGGCGTCGAGGATCGCCTTCGCTTCCAGCGATTGGGCCGTGTCGTCCTTGGCGTGCCCCGGCTCGCCGCGGTGATCGTGAGGATCGTGCGCGTGGCCGTGAGCATGGTGCCCCTCGGCATGGTGATCGTGGTCTTGATGGTCGTTCTCGGTGTGCATCGACGTCTCCCGTCTGGGGATCTGCTTGGCATTGGAGTTTCGCGTCGGCGCTTATCTCTCGGGGCTCGCCGCGAGCCTTCACCTCACGTGTCGGGGGTGAGCCAGTGATGATAGAGCTCGAGCACCAGCGTATCGGCGTCCGGACCTTCGTAGCCGGGCCACAGATCCTTCTGCTTGAAGGCGACGCGATAGTTCTCGACGACGGGGCCGGCGGTGTTGCCCTGTGCCAGCTCCTCCGGATTGAGGAAGCTGCCGCAGTATTGGATCACGGTGCCGGTGCGGTGACGGACGTAATGCGGCGTGCGGATGTGCCCGGTCTTGTTCAGCTCGAGCACGCGCACCTTCTGGCCGACCTCGTATCGCGGCATCGGCTCACTCCTTCGTCGTCGGGCCGCGGCGCGCTTCGATCTCGCGCACGCGCTGCATCACCTCGTCCCGGGTGACGACACCCTTGCGCTCGAGGATGTCGAGCATAGCGTCCAGACGGCGGCGATAAAAAGACAGTGAGCGGTATTTGTCCGCGCCGAACGATTCGAACCCGTGGCGCAGCTCGTCCAGAGAGACGAGACGGCGGGAGCCGTCGCCGAGGATGGACCTGATCGCTTCCACCTGCTTCTCCCAATGCTGCCAGGGAAGCTGCTCCTTGGGGATCGGTCCGGCCGGATCTCCGCCGATATCGTGATAGCCGCGCATACGCTGCTCCTGTGTGCCGCTGGTCCAAGCCGCAGGTTGTTCCGTATCATCTTGCCGCATCCCGTTGCGATTTGTCAGCCCTGATTTGTGATGGCTGGGCCGCGTTCGCTGACCGACATGCGTCAGATGTCGGATCGATGGCGATCGTGCATCACGGTGAACGGAGAATGAGCGGGGCCCGAATCGGAAGTAACCATCTAATTCGGGTGTCCCAACTTATCTAGAATTCGAACCAATCTGGGTAGGAAGTCTTAGATCGGAATGGAGCAATTTGCCTGCAAGCGATGGCAAACTCCTGGATCGGTGGCTTCGGGTTGGTGCTGACGCTGTGGCGTCGGCGGCGAGGGGCGGGGCACCAGCAACGAAAACCGCGCAAGCTTCGCACTTCGCGGGGCTCGATCGCCCCGGCGCCGGCACCCCGACAGTGGCGGTGTCAGACGG
>CAMDBL010000061.1 GCA_945889015.1 Devosia equisanguinis | reverse complement strand
CGATGTCCATCTGCCGTCGACCGTTCACCCTTCACCGCTTCAACGTTCACCCATAGGAGGTTGACGTGAGCGGATTGCTGCGGCCGGCGGCCGAGTGGGAGCTGGTGACGATGATCGCCGACCTCGCGAGCCGAAATTGCCCGGTCGAGGTGGTGGGCCATGGATCGCGTCGGAACCTCGGCCGTCCCGTCGCTGCCGAGGTCGGGATCACCACGACCGCGATCAAGGGTATCACTCTGTACGAGCCGACCGAACTCGTCATGTCGGTTCGCGCGGGCACGCCTCTCGCCGCGGTCGAGGACGAGCTGGCGCGGCGCAACCAGATGCTGGCTTTCGAGCCGTTGGACACCGGGCCGGCACTCGGCGTGCCGCGCGGCCAGGCGACGATAGGCAGCGTGTTCGCGACGGGCCTGTCGGGCTCGCGCCGGATCAGCGCGGGTGGGGCACGCGATCACTTGCTCGGCGTGCGCGGCGTCAACGGCCGCGCCGAGGTGTTCAAGAACGGTGGGCGGGTGATGAAGAACGTCACCGGCGTCGACCTCGTGCGCGGGGTTGCGGGCAGCTGGGGTACGCTAGCCGTCCTGACCGAGGTCACGTTCAAGGTGATGCCGGTGCCCGAGGAGACGCTGACGCTGGTGTTCTTCGGACTGCCCGACGACATCGCGGTGGAACTGCTGACGACGGCGACGGGGACACCCTTCGAGATCACTGGCGCCGCACACCTGCAGGCTCCGATCGCCGCCCGACTGGGCCATGACGCGTTGCGCCAGCAGGGCAAGTCGGTGACGGCGCTGCGCATCGAGAACTTCGCCAAGTCGATCGACTATCGCCGCGGCAAGCTCAAGGAGGTGTTGCAGGCCTACGGCCGCTGCCACGAGCTGGGGCGCGAAAGTTCGATCGCGTTCTGGAGCGAGATGACGGGCCTGTCGGTGCTGCCGGCCGGACCGTCGATGCTGTGGCGGATTTCGACCGCGCCGCGCAAGGGTCCCGAGGTCGTTAGGGCGATCGGCCGCTACATGCCCGCGCAGGCCCTCTACGACTGGGCCGGCGGTCTCGTCTGGCTGGAGGTCAGCCCCAGCGCGGATGCTGGTGCCGCCGACATCCGCCGGGTCGTGGCGAGCCATGGCGGACATGCGACCTTGATCCGCGCCGAAGCGGATGTCCGGGCGTCGGTCGAGGTGTTCCAGCCCCCCAATCCGGTGGCGGAGCGGCTGACGCGCGGCATCAAGGACGCGTTCGATCCCGCGCACATCCTCAACCCCGGGCGGATGTACGCGGGGATGTGAGGATCGTACAGTGACGCGCAGTCCAAGAGCCGATTGCGCGTCTCAGGATTTGCCCGGGCAGAGTTCGCGAGCGCGGCGCAATGCCGGGTCGAGAGCCGCGAACGCGCCGATGGCCCGGCCGCCGGGCGCGCGGGTCTTCACGTAGGCCTCGATCATCGCCCCCTCCGAGCCTTCCGGTACGGTCAGCGCGGTGAAGTGCGTCTCGCCGGCGCGCTCGGCTCGGATCAGGACGGTCTTGCTGCCGCCGTAGCTCGCCGACAGCACGCGGCAGGGGCCGCCGGTAGCGACCGTGGGCGAGGGCGGCGCCGCAACGGCGACAGCGGTCGAAGTCGCGGTGCTCGTGGTAGCCTGCGCGCGCAGGTTGCGGGTGGCGGGCTGCGGCGGCGCGACGAGGGCGGGACCGGTGATCCATCCTGGAGCCGCGCGAGCTGCCGGCGGCGCGGCGGTCGCGGCAAGTTGCTCGCCCGCCGGACAGAATTGCTCCTTGAAGCGGTCGGCGATCGCCTGGATGGAGCGGGCATAGTTCCGATCGGCCGCCCACCGATTGCGTAGGTCGGCGAAGGTGACGGCGCGTTTCAGCTTCAACGACTGCTCGATGATGTCGTTCTGCCGGTCACGGGTGCGCGGTGCCACGGGGCTGTCGACGCGCTCGCCGGAGTAGGCGACCAAATGCTGGATTTGCGCGAGCACGCCGGTCGAAACGTCGCGATAGACGTCGCCGGGGACGCCGCCGCCGGTGGCGCCGATGCCGGCAAAGTTGTTCTGCCGGGGTGAGACGTCGCCCTGGTTTCCGTCGGCGCGCTTGAACTGCAGATAATTGGTCTCGATGACCATCTGGTAGAACGCGTAATCCCAGCGCACGCGGTAGGCGTCGCCGTGCTTCTTGTAGAGCGCGCCGATGCCCTGGAACTTGGCGAGCGGAGCTGTGTTGCGCGTGCGGATGAAGGCGTCGAGTTTCTCGGGCGTGACGCAGGCCGGAACCCGATTGGCGGCGTGGGATCTGATCTCGGGTGGAGCGGCCGCAGCCGCATCCACCGCGGATGCCAGTCCCGCTGCAACGACGAGCGCGACCGACGCGCCGCGCAATGATGCCCTGAGGGACGTGGTGGACAGAGCGCGCATCACGTCGAACTCTCCGGGATCGTTGTGTGGTGCCTCGCTCAACCCTCGGGGCAGAGCTCGAACGCCTTGTCCAGCGCCTGGTTGGCGCTCGTGAACTCGCCGACCATCTGGCCGCCCTTGGCGTAGGCCTGGATGAACGCCTCGGTCTCGCGCTTCTCGGCGCCTTCGTTGACGTCCAGCACGGTGTAGTGGGTGCCCTCGGTCGCCGCGACCTTGATGATCACGGCCTTCTGGCCGCCGTAGCTGGCGGTGAAGACTTGGCATTTGCCGACGGCGGATACTGCCGGCGGCGGGGTCATCGCGCCTTTGGCAGCGGCGCCGGCGGCGGATGCGGTCTGAGCCGGAGGGGTGGTTTCGACGGGATCAGACTTCGGCGCATTCAGGATGGTGGTCGGCTGCACCACCTCCTTGGGGACGATGCTGCCGGCGCCGAGTCCGGCCATCGTGGCACTGGTGGCCTCCGCGCGTTCCTCTTCCACCTTCCGGCGGTAAATGTCGGCGCCGCTGATCTTCTCGGCGATCTCGTCGCGCGGGGGTGCTACCTCAGCCTTGGCGCCGCGTCCCTTCGGGCCGGCATCTGCAACCTGAGATGGAGCCGATTTGCCGCCGGCGCGGGCTTCCTGCACCAACTCGGGGCGCGGATCGGGCTTGCTGCAGAAGTCGTCGTGGAACTGCTCGGCGATGTCCGACAGCATGCCGGGATAGCCGCGCGAGCCGGGCGCCCACTGGCGGGCCATGTCGGCGTAGGTGATCGGCTTTTTGAACTTGGCCTGCCAGGACGTCAGCACGCCCCACTCCTGCACCTTGCGGGTGCGCTCGGCGACGGGATCGGCGACTTTCTCGCCCGAGTACATCAAGAGATGCTGCAGGTGAGCGCGCACGCCGGTGGAGAGATCCTTGAAGGTCTCGCCGCGCTCGCCGCGGCCGGTGGCTCCGAGGCCGGCGAAGTTGTTCTGGGTGGGCTTCACGTCCCCGGGCTTGTTGCCGTTCTTGTAGCTGAGCGCGCCGGTTTCCACGATCATCTGGTAGAAGGCGTAGTCCCAGCGAATGCCGAGCTCCTCGCCGTGACGCATGTATTCCGCGCCGATCCGCTCGTAGCGGGCATCGAGGCTGGAATTGCGGGACTTCAGGAACGCGTGCAGCCGGCCCGGCGTGACGCACTCGGGCACGGCATTGCGACCGCCGGCCTTGATGGCCGGCAGGTCGGCCGCCAGCGCGGGCAATGGGAGGGTCGCAAGTACCGCCAGCACGGCGGAAACGTAAAGCGGCTTACTCATCATGACGGTGGTGCCTGTGCGTGTTCTCGGAGACGAGACGATCATGGAACGTCAGAACCCCAGGTTGTCATTGATAGAGCGGTAATGTTAACGCGGGGTTGTCGACGCGACTCCCCACGTCCCCACGGTTGCCGATCAATGGGGCGCGAGTTGGAGCGGCTGGCGGTGGAAATGTGGCAGGGACGCTCGGCGCCCGCTCAGCCTTGGCGAGATGCGCCCGCGGGTCGCTCGATCTCGATGCCGATGCCCTTGCAGGCGGGCAGGACGTCCGGCTTCTCGATCCGGACTCGCGCTTTCAGCACACGCGTGTCCTCGAGGCAGCGCGCGGCGATGCGCTCGGCAAGCGTCTCGATGAGGTGGACGTGGCCCTCCGCGACCGTCGTCTTCACCGCCGCGATGGCTGCGTCGTAGTCGTAGACATGCTCCAGCCGATCGGAGACGCCGTCGTAGTGGTCGTCGACGGTGAGCAGAAGCGAGACGACCAGGCGCTGCTCGTAGCGCTTCTCGTGCTCGTAGACGCCGACGCTGGCGATCAGTTCGAGGCCGCGGATGAAGATCGATCGCTCGCTCATGATGTGCTTGTCCTGCCCTCGGCGGGGGGCGCGGCTTCGGGTCGGCCGGGATGCTCCTGCCGCCATTCGAGGTGCTGGCCGCCGTCGAGGGCGATCATCTGCCCTGTCATCGAGGGCGACGCCAGAATGAAGCGCACGGCTGCCGCAATCTCGTCGATCGAAGTGGCGCGCCCGAGCGGCGTCGATCGAGCTTCCTCGGCGAACTCTGCGGCGGTCTGGTGTATGCTCTGCAGCACCGGCCCGGGTCCGATGGCATTGACGCGGATCCGCGGGACCAGCGCCTGGGCGAGCGTGCGTGTCGCGGTCCACAGCCCCGACTTGGCCAGCGTGTAGGAGACGAAGTCGGGTGTCGGCCGCCAGACTCGCTGGTCGATGATGTTGACCACGTTGCCGCTCACGCCTGCGGGCAATTGTGCCGAGAACGCCTGCGCCAGCAGCACCGGCGCCCTCAGGTTGATCGCGAGGTGCCGGTCGAAGCTGTCGGCGGTGAGCGTCTCGACGCAGTCGTGCTCGAACAGCGAGGCATTGTTGATCACACACGTGAGCGGCGATCCGAGCGCGATCGCGGCGCGACGCGCGAGGGCGGATGTCGCTTCTGGGTCCAGCAGGTCGGCACATACGGTCTCGGCCGCGCCACCGGCGGCCCGTATCTCGTCGACCACGCCATCGGCGTCGGTGACGGAGCGCTCGAAGTGCACCGCCACCCGCCACCCGCTGGCCGCCAGATCCAGGGCGAGGCCGCGGCCGATGCGGCGGGCGGCTCCAGTGACGAGGACTGTGGGGGGGACGATCGCGGACATGAGGCAGGAGGTGCCATAGATCGTAGCGGCCGGCAATCGGGGGCCTACCACAGTCGTGTGACCTCTGGTTGTGCGACCTGCATAGAAAATAGGCGGAATGGTCTAAACATTGTCATGTCCAGATCTCGCCCATGCTTTGAAAATGGGCAGCACTGCGATGCTTAATCGTCCAATAATAGTCGAGTGTTGTCGGTGCGTTACAGCTTGGATTGGAAACCCGATCCAGGTCGCCAAAGCGCTTGTTGTCCACCGGCGAATATTGCTCTTATGAAATCACGAATGGCGGTTGAATCGCATTTCGGTGGTTCGTGTCGAAATCCGGGGAACGAAGGGTCAAGATCATGAGAGCGATGAACGGGGGACTGAAGGGTCTGGTTGGCGCACTGGCGCTGACGGCCATGGCTGGTACGGCGTTCGCCGATGGCGCGCCCAGCCGCAGCATGAAGGATGCTCCGGCGGTTGACGAGGGCCGGAAGTTCGACTGGACCTGGAACATCGGTGGCACCTCGAACTACATTTTCCGCGGCTTCTCGCAGAGCGCCGACAAGCCGGCGTTCCAGATGGGCGCCGATCTCACCTACGGGATGTTCTACGCCGGTGTCTGGGGCTCCTCGATCGATTTCGGTAGCTTCACGGACATCAACGGTAACGCCCAGCAGGTCGGCGGCTTCGCCGAGGTCGAGTGGTCTATGGGCATCAAGCCGGTCCTCGGCGCCGTCACCTTCGATCTGGGCGTGATCTACTACACCTATCCGGGTGCCAAGGACGGCAACACCGTCCTGACCAACAAGCCCTACGAGTGGGACTACGTCGAGCTGAAGGCCGGCGCCAGCGTTTCTCCGCTCAAGAACCTGACCACCGGCGCGACCCTGTTCTACTCGCCCGAGTACACCAACAAGCAGGGCAGCACCGTGACCCTCGAGGGTACGATGGGCTACGAGCTTCCGAAGGTCTGGATCTTCACGCCGACCATCGGCGGTACGCTCGGATCGCAGTGGGCGGACGGCTTCAACGCCACCAAGTTCGCTGCCTTGGAGCCGACGTACTTCGCTGCCAACGGCAAGGACAGCTACATGTACTGGAACGCCGGCATCGCGCTGGCGGTCGACAAGCTGACGCTCGACTTCCGCTATTGGGACACCAATGTGAACGAGCTCGGCCCGGTCGGTACTTCTCTCGGCACCAACACCTACTGCAAGCAGGCCGTGTTCCAGTGCGACGAGAAGTTCGTGTTCAGCGCCAAGATGACGTTCTGAGCTGCCGCTCGACCGCCGAGAGGCGACGAGACGATCAGGGGCCCCAGCGGGCCCCTTTTCGTTTGCGGTGTTCGAACTTGCGCCTGGAGCGACTGGTCTGCTCGGCGCCACCGGGCGCCACTGGGCGGCGCGCGGCGATGGTCTCCGGACAGGCGCGGGCGCAAACGATGGGCGGGCGCTCGAGGCAATCGCGTCAGGCGAGTGTAAGGTGTTCCGCTCGCGGCAGGGGGTGTGGCCAGGACATGGTGTCCAGGATGCAGCGGCTCTGATGGAGTGCGCGAGCGGGAGCCGGCTCTAGCCGATCAACGCCTTGGTGGCGGCCGTCACGTCCGTTTGCCGCATCAGGCTCTCGCCGACCAGATAGGTGTGGACGCCGGCTTTGCCGAGTCGGGCCAGATCCGTCGGCGTGAATATGCCGGACTCACCCACCACGATGCGATCCTTGGGCACTTTGGGCGCCAACTGCTCCGTCGTGGCGAGGCTGGTCTCGAACGTCTTCAAGTTGCGATTGTTGATGCCGATCAGGGCGACCGGTAGAGACACGGCGCGGTCGAGCTCGGCGTCGTCGTGCACCTCGGCAATGGCGTCCATCTTCCAGTCGCGCGCGGCATGCGCCAGATCGAGCGCCAGCGCGTCATCGACCTCTGCCATGATGATCAGAATGCAATCGGCCCCCCAGGCGCGAGCCTCCACGACCTGGTAGGTGTCGATCATGAAGTCCTTGCGCAGGCAGGGTAGGCGGCAGGCCTTCCTGGCGGCCGTGAGGAACTCGGGCGCACCCTGGAAGCTCGGTCCATCCGTCAGCACCGAGAGGCAGGTGGCACCGCCCGCCTCGTAGGCTCTCGCGAGCGCCGGGGGGTCGAAGTCGGCGCGGATCAGGCCTTTCGACGGCGATGCCTTCTTGATCTCGGCGATGAGTGCGGGCCGGCCGGCCGCGACGCGCGCGCGAAGGGCGCCGGCGAACGGCCGCACCGGTTCGGCACTGCGCGCGTATTCCGCCAGAACCTGTAGCGGCATGCGGGCCTTGGCGGCGGCCACCTCGTCGCGCTTGTAGCGCGTGATCTTGTCCAGGATATCGCTCATGCGCGCACCATAGGGCGGGTCGGGCGGCCGCGCCATAGGTCGTGGAGCGGCTGCGTGCCTGTCCTCCACCGGCCGCATTTTTTCAGCGACAGAGACCCGGCCTGCGGTAATCTGTGGCGTGACTACGACGAGAGCGCCGCAGGCGCCGGTCGAAACCTGGGAGGACGTGCCGTGAGGAAACTGCTTTCGGTGGCGGCAGCGCTTGCCGTCGCGCTGGCGTCGGCTCTGCCCGCCGCCGCTCAAACCTACCCGACCCAGCCTATCAAGCTGGTGGTGGCGTTCGGCGCCGGTGGTGGGTCCGACATCATCAGCCGCATCATCGCCCAGCGGCTGCAGGAAAAGCTCGGACAGCCCGTGGTGATCGAGAACCGGCCAGGCGCGGGTGGCCTGATCGGCAACGAGCAGGTCGCGAACTCGCCCAAGGACGGCTACACCATCGCCAACATGAGCGCTGGCCAGATCATCGGCGCGGTGATGACCAAGGCTCCGAGATACGACACTCTCACCGCCTTCGATGCGATCACCCAGGTCGCCGAGGCGGGGCTGCTGATCGTCACCCGGCCCGATTTTCCTGCCAAATCGGTCAAAGAACTGGTCGAGATGGCGCGCAAGGAGCCGGACAAGATCGTGTTCGCGAGTCCTGGCTTCGGCGCCACGCAACATCTGGCCGCCGAGCTGTTCATGCAAGTCGCCGGCGTCAAGATGCGGCATGTGCCGTTCCGCACATCTCCGGACGCGATCACCGCGCTGCTCGGCAAGCAGGTCGACGTGCTGTTCGATACCGTGACCGCGCTGATCGGCCAGGTGCAGGCCAACGAGGTGCGTGCGCTCGCGGTCACCGGCAAGGACCGGTTCCCGCTGATGAAGGACGTTCCCACGGCGCTGGAATCGGGCGTCCTCCCGGGCTACGACGTCTCGACCTGGTACGGCTTCTTCGGCCCGCGTGGTATGCCGCCCGCCGTGGTCACCCGGCTCAATACGGAGATCAATGATATCATCAAGGAGCCCGCGGTGATCGAGCGCATGAGCAAGGCGGGCGTACTGGTCAAAGGCTCGACGGCGAAGGCGTTTGGCGATTTGCTCGCGAGCGAGATGGCGAAGTGGGAGGCGGTGCGCGTCAAGGCCGATCTGAAGCAGCGCTGAGGGTGCGGGCACCGAAGCCACCGCCAAACCACTCGCCGTTGCGGATGCAGTCTCTTTTCCGCCCCAATCGGCACGGATAGCCTCGGCTTCTTTTGCAGTGGCCGGGGCTAGGACACCGATGGCGAACAGTGGGGCGGGCGATCGACAGGCGACACGGCTCTGTCTCGTGGTGACGGCAGATGCCGGCGTCGCGACGGCCGAGAGGTTGTCGGCTGCGCTCGGAGCCGCCGACGTCGCCTCGGTGATTCTGCGGGCAGGCGCCGGTCGCATGCTCGAGGCCGGGACCGTCAGGCCGCTGGTTGCGGCGATTCAGCGGGCCGGCGTCGCCGTCCTGATCGCCGACGACGCCCGTCTGGCGCGGACGCTGAAGGCCGACGGCGTGCATCTTTCGGCTTCGGCCGACGTGGAGGCCGTCTTCGCCGAGGCCCGCGAGGTGGTCGGCAGCGGCGTCATTGCGGGAATGGATGCTGGGCTATCCAAGCATGCCGCCATGAGCCTCGGCGAGGCCGGGGCCGACTACGTGGCCTTTGGATTGTTCGATGGGGCCGACGTCGCTGCGCGCGACGAGCGGATCGACCGCGTCGGCTGGTGGGCGGAGATTTTCCAGCCGCCTTGCGTTGTGCTGGACGTGGCGTCCCCAGAGGAGGCGGCCGCGCTCGCCGATGTCGGAGCCGATTTCGTCGCCGTGACGCTGCCTGAAGCCTGTAGCGTCGCCGATGCCCGCGACCTCGTTGTGGCCTTTGCCGCTGCCGTCACCCTTGCCGAAAGCGTTGGGTGAGGCCATGCATCGCGGTCAGGGTCGGCGCTGCTTTTCAGGAAATCGACCGAGGAATCGCCGATGGGCCGCGTGGGGCGCGGCTGCCTTGACGGTGAGCTTGCTGCTGGCGCCGGTCGCTGGTGCCGAGACCAGCTCGTGGTCGTCGCAGACCGAGTCCGCGAAGCCGTCCAGAGCCGCGCCGCCAACTCCTCGGCCACCGAAGGCAGCACCGGTCAAGCCGGTGGCGGCGCCGCCGGCGAAATCCAGTCCCTCCGCTGTTCCCAACGCGGTCAAGACCCAAGTCCAGGGCAAGGCTCAGGTCGGCACCGGACAGCGGCTGCAGGCGCCGGGGGCCAGGCAGGCCGCGACGGGTAATCTCGCGCTGACCGCACCGGCGACGGGGGACGACGCCGCCTACACCGCCTATGACCAGGGCCAGTACATCACCGCCCTGAAGCTGGCCCAGGTCGAGGCTGAGAAAGGCGATCCGCAGGCGCACACCCTGGTCGGCCGCATTCATGCCGAAGGCCAGGGCGTGCCGCAGGATCTCGGGCTCGCCGCGCAGTGGTACCAGCGCGGCGCCGAGCTCGGCGACGTCGAGGCGATGTTCGCGCTCGGCGTCATGCTCGCCGAAGGTCGCGGCGTCGAGAAGAACCGCGATTTTGCCGCCCAGTTGTTCGAGCGCGCGGCGATGACGGGCCATCCCTACGCCAATTACAACCTCGGTTTGCTGTTCCTGCGTGGCGACGGCAAGCCGGAGAACCCGTATCGCGCGGCGCAGCACATCGGCTACGCGGCCGAGCGGGGTGTGGTAGCGGCACAGTACGATCTCGCTGTGCTCTATATCGCCGGCAACGGGGTTCCCAACGACGCGCTGGAGGCGGCGCGCTGGATGGGGCGAGCTGCGGCACAGGGCATGGCGGCGGCGCAGCTCGATTATGGCGTGATGTTGCTGCAGGGACGCGGGCTGGTGAAGGATCGCGACAAGGCCGTGCCGCTGCTGTCCGCTGCCGCCGCCAAAGGCGTCGCCGCCGCGCAGAACCGGCTCGCGCACCTGTATGCCGAGGGCGTCGGGGTGGAGAAGAGCCTGGTCGAGGCCGCCCGCTGGCGGCTCATCGCCAGGGAAGGTGGCGTCGCGGATTCCAAGCTCGACCAATTGGTGGCCGGCTTGTCGCGCGCCGACCGGCTCGCGGCTGAGAAGGCCGCGGCGCAGTGGCGCGACCAAGCGATGCTGTCCGAATAGATTGAAGCCGGTCCGTCGCGATACCTGGCGATCCCCGGCCCTCACACGCCTGTTGTCGCGCATGCCTCGCGCGAGCGTCGTTTGCGCGCATGCGGCCCAGATCCGCCCGAATTCCCGCTATCAGTGTTCAGATGACGGGTTGGGAGCATTGCCATGTCGACGACAGCAGACGCGGACCACATCGCTAAACTGAACGGCCTCGCCGGAGAGATCGACAAGCTCGGACGTGATTGCGACGTCGAGACGTTGCGCCAGACGGCCGAGGCCTACGTCGAGGCGCTCGAATCCGCACCGGACGAGGTTCCGCAAGCCGCCTATCGTCCGGCAATCGAGGGGATGAAGCGGGCGCGGGCATTCACCGAGCTCGCGCGGACCTGCGATCGTCTCACGCGGCGCGGCCAGGGGACGGCGTACGTCAAGACGCTGCATGCGCAGGCGCTGATCGAACTCAGGCAGGTGACGGTGGCGATCCCGCTGCTGGAGGCGATCGTGCGGGAGCGGCCGAAAGGCGATCCCGACCGGCTCGAGGCGTTCGGCCTGCTGGGCCGTGCCTACAAGCAGCTCTACGTCGACGAGAAGCGCGAGCCGCGGGCGACATTCGGTGCGGCCAACTTGCACAAGGCGATCGAGAGCTACGCGCTGGGCTTGAGTGACGGCAAGCCCGAGGACGCGACGTGGCACGCCATAAGCATGGCGGGCCTGATCAAGCGGGCCGAGCGTGACGGCGTCGCCCTGCCAGCGCCCGTCACATCGTCGGACTTCACGTCTTTTCTGATCTCCTACCTGGTGCCCAGAGCAGAGGCTGTCGCCAAAACCGAAGCAGACGTCTGGGTTCCCGGCGTCATCGGCGGCGCATACTTGAATCAGGGTGATTGGCAGAAGGCGGCGCACTGGTACGGCCGCTACGCCCAGCAGCCCGGCATCGACGCTTTCAAGCTGATCGGCACCATCCGGCAGCTCGAGGAGGTCTACGAGATCAAGCCGGGCGTCGGCGAGGCCGGCGTCATCCTCGCGTCGCTGAAGGCGCGGGCGGGACGGCTGCGCACGGGGCATGCGACCTTCGAGGCCGCCGACATCGCAGCGCTCGGCCGGCTCTCCGACGACGACAAGCTGCTGGAGGCGGTGCTGGGCCGCAAGGCGCCGGCCGAGATCCGCTGGCTGAAGACGGGTCTGCTGCGGGCCCGCTCCGTCGCGACGGTTCAGCGCCGCCGCAGTGGCCGGCCGCACGGCACGGGCTTTCTCGTGCGCGGTAGCGACCTCTGGTCGGGACTCGGCAAGGAAAGCTATCTGTTGACGAACCATCACGTGCTGAGCCTGCCGCCCCATACCCGCGCGATCCGGCCGGACGAGGCGCTGGTCACCTTCGACGAAGGTAAGGATGGGCACACCTACGAGTGCGACCGGATCGTATGGAGTTCTCCGGTCGATGGATTGGATGCCTGCCTCGTCCGCCTGAAGACACCGGTCGAGGACCTGGAGCCGCTGCCACTCGCACCCGATGCAGCACTTCCGGAGGCCTTTATTGACGACAGCGACAGGTCGAACGCCTACGTGATCGGCCGGCCCGAGGGTCAGGAACTCAGCATCTCGCTACACGACAGCGAGCTGATCGACGTCGGCTTCAAGTATCATGACCAGCCGCATCACGTGTTCTTGCACTATCGCACGCCGACCAAGCCCGGTAATTCCGGCAGCCCCGTGTTCGATGAGGACAAGTGGGAGGTGATCGGCCTGCACCACATGGGCCCGCCGGCGAGCGGGGGTACGCGCAAGCTGCAGGGCAAGGACGGCTTCAATGCCCCGGCGAACGAAGGCATCGCCCTGCGCTCCATTCGCCGCCAGATCGCCAAGGACCAGCCGACGTGAGCAGTCAGAGTAGAGGAGTGAGATGTGAGATGTGAGATGTGAGGCTCTACCTCTCTGGCTTCTCTCTTCTCCCTTCTTTTCCCTCTCTTCTCCTATTGCGCCGCCTCGGCCGTGAACTGCAGATCGGCGAGGCGGCTATAGAGGCCGCCGTTGTGCTTCAGCTGGGCATGGGTGCCTTCCTCGACGATGCGGCCATTGTCGAGCACGACGATGCGGTCGGCCTTCTGCACGGTCGCCAGCCGGTGGGCGATGACCAGGGTGGTGCGGCCCTGCATGACGCCTTCCAGTGCCCGCTGTACCAGAACCTCGTTTTGGGCGTCGAGGGCACTCGTCGCCTCGTCGAGCAGCAGAATCGGCGCGTTCTTGAGGACCGCGCGCGCGACGGCGAGGCGCTGGCGCTGGCCGCCGGAGAGTACCACGCCGCGCTCGCCGAGCCTTGTCTGATAACCGGCCGGCAAGGCGGCGATGAACTCGCCGGCTTGGGCGGCCTCCGCCGCGCGGCGGCAATCGTCGTCGGTCGCGGACGGCGAGCCGTAGCGGATGTTCTCCATCACAGTATCGTCGAACAGCGCCACCTCCTGGGGGACGAGCGCGATGCGCGAGCGCAGATCCTCCAGCCGGGCACGGTCGACCGGCACGCCGTCGATGGCGACGGTGCCGGAGGATGGATCGTAGAACCTCAGCAGCAGGGAGAAGATCGTGCTCTTGCCGGCGCCCGACGGTCCCACCAGCGCCACGGTCTCGCCGGGGGCCACTCTCAGTGTCACGTCGTCGAGCGCGGATGTGTCTGGACGCGAGGGATAGGAGAAGCGGACATGCTCGAGCATGATCGCGCCCATGGCCGGCTCGGGCATCGGCTGGGGATGCTCGGGCGAGCGGATCTCGGGCACCACCGCGAGCAGCTCGGTCAAGCGTTCGGCCGCCCCGGCCGCCTGATTGACTTCACCCCAGACCTCCGACAGCTCGGCGAGGGCACCGGCCGCGAATAGCGCATAGAGAATGAACTGGCTGAGCCGGCCGCCAGTCATCTCGCCACGGACCACGGCGGCAGCGCCCATCCACAGCACGCCGACGATGCTGATCACCGTCAGTGCCATGGTCAGCGCGATCAAACCCGAGCGTGCCCGCAACCGCAGACGGGCATCCTCGAAGGCGCGCTCCACCGCGTCGGAAAAGCGCTGCACGACGGTCGGCTCGTGCGTGAACGCCTGCATGGTGCGCACGGCCCCGAGATTTTCCGCGGCATAGGACGACGCATCGGCGAGACTGTCCTGCGCACGCCGCGACAGCCTGCGCACCATCGTGCCGATCCAAACCAGCGGCAGCACGATGGCGGGGATCGCGACCAGCACCAATGTCGACAGCCAGGGGCTGGTCACCAGCATCATGACCAGCGCGCCGACCAGCATGATCGAGTTGCGCAGGGCCTGGCTGATGGTGCTGCCGGCCGCCGACTTGAGCTGGGTGGTGTCGGCAGTGAGGCGCGACATCAGCTCGGCGGAGTGGGTGGTCTCGTAGAAGGCCGGGCTCAGCCGCGCCAGGTGGCGGAACACGTCGGACCTGAGATCGGCGACGACACGCTCACCGAGCCAGTTGACGATGTAGGCGCGGGTTGAGCTGGCCACCGCCAGCGTCAGGCCGAGCCCGATCAACATGGCGAAGTAGCGGTCGATCAGCATCCCGTCCCTGGCGGTGAAGCCGACGTCGATCATGCGCCGCACCGCGGTCGGCACCACCAGCATGACGACGGCCGACGTCACCAGCGCGATGCCGCCGATGGCAAGCATGCGAGGATGGCGGAAGAGATAGGGCGTCAGGCCGGCCAGCGGCTTCAGCGACCGGCGCGGCTTGGCCCTGTCGGCGGGGGGGGCGCCGGTGCTGTCGTTGGATTGGGCGGTCGCTTCAGTGCTTTCGCGGCGTCTCAATTCGAGTGTTCCCGGCTGGCGATGCGGAAGAATGTGACTGGTGGGGTGCCTGTAAAGTGGCCGGACCATGCCCGAACGCCGCCGCCGGCTCAAGTCTTTGGACCAAGTGGCCGGGCAGGCGCGTTGACGCGGCAGGAAAATCGCCGCCCGAGCCGTCCCTTGGCGCCGCGCGATAAATCTGCTTAGGCTCCCACCCCCTGCTCA
This sequence comes from Devosia equisanguinis, assembly GCA_945889015.1. GTDB lineage: Bacteria > Pseudomonadota > Alphaproteobacteria > Rhizobiales > Hyphomicrobiaceae > CAMDBL01. Next base: position 6,851 of record CAMDBL010000061.1, on the reverse strand, counting down.
AGAGAGAGGCACAGGATCCCGCCATGTCCGTGCAAGCCCCCATCAAGCGCCTGACCGCCCCCGACATCGCCGCCAAGAAGGGCGTCGAGCCGATTGTCTCGCTGACCGCCTATCACGCCCACACCGCGGCGATCGCCGACAAGTATTGCGACTTCCTGCTCGTCGGCGACAGCCTCGGCATGGTGATGCACGGCTACGAGACGACCGTGCCGGTACCGCTCGAGCTGATGATCATGCACGGCCGCGCCGTCACACGCGGCGCGCGCCGGGCTCTGGTGGTGGTCGACATGCCGTTCGGCAGCTACGAGGAGAGCCCGCAGGTCGCCTTCCGCAACGCCGCGCGCGTGATGAAGGAGACCGACTGCGGCGCCATCAAGCTCGAGGGCGGCACGCGAATGGCCGAGACCATCCGCTACCTCGTCGATCGCGGCATCCCGGTGATGGCGCACATCGGCCTCACGCCGCAATCGATCAACGTCCTCGGTGGCTTCAAGGCACAAGGCCGCAGCCAGGACCAATGGGCGGCGCTGGAGGCCGATGCCATCGCGGTGGCGGAAGCGGGGGCCTTCTCGGTGGTGCTGGAGGCGATCGCCGAGCCGCTGGCGGCGCGCATCTCCAAGGCGATCGGCATCCCGACCATCGGCATCGGCGCGTCATCGGCCTGCGACGGCCAGATCCTGGTGATGGAGGACATGCTCGGCCTGTCGCCGAGAGTTCCTAAGTTCGTCAAGGAGTTCGGCAAGGTCGGCGCGCTCATCGAGAGCGCCATCAAGGGCTATGCCGACGAGGTCAAGGCGCGCACGTTTCCGGCCGCCGAGCACACCTACGCCATGCGGGCCGAGAGCGGAACGGCGGCACCGGCGACCAGCAAGGGCGGGGTCGCAAAAAAGCCCTAAAAGCCGGCGAGTGCTGAGCTTCCCTCGGGGACATCCTCCGGTCTGGGATCTCGCGGAGCGATCTGCGCGATTGCGGGCGGGGGACGCCGGCGCTAAGTCTTGCGCCGGCAACCGGCTGTTCCGAGGAAGAGCCGGTCAATTCCTGTTGGGGACAGACGGACGCGATGGCTGACAACAACGACTCACTGATCCGCGAAGTCGACGAGGAGCTGAGGCGCGAGCAGCTGGGAAAGCTGTGGCAACGCTACGGCACCTGGATCGTGATCGCGGCGCTGGCCATTCCGCTCGGCGTGCTCGGCTACCAGTGGAACCTGAGGAGCGAGCGGGCTGCGGCGGAAGCAGCCGGCGCCCGTTTCGAGGCTGCCGCCAACCTTGCCGCGGAAGGCAAGAGCGACGACGCGGTGAAGGCCTACCAGGAGCTGGCCCGCAGCGGTCCTGCAGGCTATGCGGCTCTCTCTCAATTGCGCGCGGCCGGAAGTCTCGCCTCCGCCGGCAAGACGACGGAGGCCATCGGCGCCTACGAGGCACTCGCCCGTGACGAGGCCGCCGACCCGCTGCTGCGCGACTTCGGCCGCCTCCAGGCCGCCGGCTTGCGGCTGGGGCAGGCCGACTGGACGGAGATGCAGAATCGGCTCAACGATCTCATCGTCGACAAGGCGCCGTGGCGCTATTTCGCACGCGAGATGCTGGGCATGGCCGCTCTCAAGGCGGGGAAACCCGAAGAGGCACGCAAGCTGCTGGAACCCATGGTCGCGGACCCGGGTCTGCCGCAAGGCCTCGGGGAGCGGGTTCGAGTGCTGATGGGTCAGGTAGTCGCTGCCGAGCAGGCGGCGACTGCGGCAAGCACCCTGCCTGCGACATCGGCCGCACCCGTGGCGGATGGGAAGAAGTAGGAGATCGGAATGGCTGGCAGGAAGCACTGGCTTGTGGCGTCCGTTGCCGGTCTGACCGTGCTCGCGGGCCTGCCGGGCTGCTCGGAAGGGCCGAGCCTGCCGAAGATCGGCGACCTCAATCCGTTCAAGGAAAAGCAGGTTCCGCTGCCCGGCAAGCGCATCCCGATCATGCAGGTGCAGGAAAAGCTGCCCGGTGAGCTGGCCGCCGCCGACAGGCCGGTCGTGCTGCCGCCCGCCCGATCCAATGACGCTTGGTCGCAGCCGGGGGGCGCCGCCAACAACGCTCCCGGCCATCTGGCGCTGGCCAGCGCCGTCAAGCAGGGATGGTCGGCCGACGCCGGAACAGGCTCCGGCGGCTCGGGACGTCTCACCGCCAGCCCGATCGTCTACGACGGCCGCATCTACACGCTCGACGGCGCCGCGACGGTCACCGCTTTCGGCACTGGCGGCGGTGGTGCGCAATGGCGCGTCGCGCTGGTCCCTGAAGGCGAGAAGGCGAAGGAGGCGGCCGGTGGCGGTGTCGCTGCCGACAATGGCCGCATCTACGCCGTGTCCGGGTTCGGGCTGCTGGCCGCGCTCGACCCCAAGACCGGAAAAAAGTTGTGGGAAAAAAATCTCGGCACGCCGGTCCGCTCGGCGCCGACGGCGGCGAGTGACCGCGTCTTCGTGGTCAGCAAGGACGGCAGCTTCTTCTGCATCTCCGGCACCGACGGCAGCGAGCTGTGGGTCACTCGCGGCCTGCCGCAGACGGCGAGCCTGATCACGGCGACGAGCCCGGCCGTCGATGGCGACATCGTCGTGGTGCCCTACTCCTCGGGCGAGGTCGCGGCCCTGCGCGTTTCGGACGGCACGGCGGTGTGGACCGAAAGCCTCGCCCGCACGCGGCAGACCTCGCAGCTCAATGCCCTGAGCGATGCGGCACGGCCCGCCATCGACGGCGGCACGGTGTTCGCCGTGGGCCATGCCGGCCGCATGATCGCCACCCAACAGCGCACCGGCGAGCGGCTGTGGTCGCTCAATGTGCCGGGTACGCAGACGCCGTGGGTCGCTGGCGACAACGTGTTCGTCGTCGATACGGCCGGCCAGTTGCTGGCGATCAGCCGGCGCGAGGGCAAGATCGTTTGGACGGTGCAACTTCCCGGTGGTGGCGGCTGGTCCGGGCCGACGCTCGCCGGTGACCGGTTGTGGCTCGCCTCGGGCAAGGGCACTCTGATCGGCGTCGAAGCGACGACGGGTAAGGTCGTCACGCAGCAGGATCTCGGCCAGCCGGTCCACATCGCGCCGGTCGTGGCGCAAGGCCGCATGTACATCCTGACCGACAAGGCGCGGCTGATCACTCTGAACTAGCCGGAGCCATCCGCGGAGTGCCGGATCGCGCGCATTTCGCTGCCGGCGGCGCGAGCCTTTACGATCTCCAGATCGACGAACGCATCAAGGCCGCCGAGCGATCGGCGGCCTTCCTGTCTGTTCGGTTTGCGTCGATGTGCCCGCTCATTTCTGAGGATAGCGCTGGGCGCACTTCTGGTGAACGAACTCGTTGATCTCCTCGATCATCTCGCCGTGGAACAGGCCGACGGTGTCCTCGACCTTGGCCGCGGTCCAGATCGCGCCCTTGACGACGGCGGGAGCTTCGATGTCGGAGATGTTCAGCCAGGCCTTCTGCGCCTTGCCGCCCTTGAAGGTGATTTTCGGCGCCAGCGAGATGTTGATCGGTGTCACCTCGCTCTCGCGTTCCACCTCGCACTTGACGGTGTGCTTGGGAATCTCGAGCGTTCCCTCGGGCTTGGACAGCACGTCGAGCATCGCGCCCCGCACGATGGCGATGTCGATGCCGCAACGTGCGTCGCCGAACCCCCAGGAGATCTTCTTCTTCTCGACGCCGTCCTTGATCTTGGCCTTCGACCAGGTCTTGCCGATCGCGCACTTGAGGTCGTCGCCCGCGGTCTCCTTCTTGAGAATGATCTCGCAGACGCGCTGCTCGCAGGCCTTCAATTTCTCTTTCTCGTCCGACTTCTCGTCGAGCGCGAAAGCCGGCGATGCGGCGAACCAGACGCCCACGGCCAAAAGACTGACGACGGCGCGACTGGCGCTGCCCGAAGACTCCGAAACCCTCATGCTGATCCCCCAAGTGTCCCGATATGCTGCGCTTCGCGGATGGTCGTGCCGGGGCGAACGGTCGCGTGAGGCTCCCGCTGGCCTCCCCTTCGATGCCCGGCCGTCCGATGGCTGAAGCAGCATTGAGACGCCATTGCGGCATGCGGGATCGCCGGCTCGACCTGTGGATAAGCCGTCCGATGCGGCACAACGCCCCAAGACGGCGAGGCGGCGTCTTTCGCGTGCTGCTTGATGCGGCGTGCCCATTGCGATACCAGGGAACGTGGCCTGTGGGAGCGGGCCGTTCACCTACTGGGGAGCGAAGATGAGCGTCGAGACCGCCGGCGGCCACCCCGCCATGGACTACAAGGAGCACTATCGGACCTACAACGGGTTCATCAAGGGCACTATCACTTTGACAGTGCTGGTTGTTCTTCTTCTCGTCGGCATGTTCATATTCCTCGTTTGAGTTCTGGCTGCAGGCGGCAGTGCGCATCAGACGGACCGGCGCGACTGGCGCCGGCCTGATTCTCGGTTCGAATCGGCGCCGTCTCCGGTGCCAACAATGGACATCCCATGACGACCATCGCAGTCACGGCCGAAGCCCCCGGCGAGACCCGCTGTGCGATCTCTCCGGAGACGGTGAAGAAGCTCGTGGGCCTGGGTTGCACGGTGCGGATCGAGGCGGGCACGGGTCTGCGCTCGCGCTTCTCGGACGAAGTGTTGAAGGCGCAGGGTGCCACGATCGCTGCGACCGCCTCCGAGGCGCTCGCCGGCGCCGACATCCTGCTCAAGGTGCGCCGTCCCTCGCTCGACGAGATCAACGCCCTGACAAAGGGCGCCATGGTCATTGCCATGCTCGACCCATACTCGGATCGCGCCGGCCTCGATGCGATGGCGGCGACCGGGGCGTCCGCTTTCAGCATGGAGTTCATGCCGCGCATCACGCGGGCCCAGTCGATGGACGTACTTTCGAGCCAGGCCAACCTCGCCGGCTACAAGGCCGTGGTCGACGCCGCATCGATGTTCGAGCAGGCCGTGCCGATGATGATGACGGCGGCGGGCACGGTTCCCGCCTGCAAGGCCTTCATCATGGGCGTCGGTGTCGCCGGTCTGCAGGCGATCGCGACCGCCCGCCGGCTCGGCGCCATCGTTTCGGCCACCGACGTGCGTCCGGCGACGAAAGAACAGGTCGCCTCGCTCGGCGCCAAGTTCATCGCGGTCGAGGACGACGAGTTCAAGCAGGCGCAGACGGCGGCGGGCTATGCCAAGCCGATGTCTCCGGAATACCAGAAGAAGCAGGCGGAGCTGGTCGCCAGCCATATCAAGATCCAGGACATCGTCATCACCACTGCGCTGATCCCCGGCCGCCCCGCGCCGCGTCTGATCACCAAGGAGATGGTGGCGAGCATGAAGCCGGGCGCCGTCATCGTCGACCTCGCCGCCGAGCGTGGCGGCAATTGTGAGCTGACCGAGACCGGCAAGGTCGTCGAGATCGGCGGTGTCAGGATCTCCGGCCCGCTCAATCTCGCGGGCACCGTGCCCGTCAACGCGTCCTCCCTCTATGCCAAGAACGTCTTCAACTTCCTCGAGACGATGTTCGACAAGAAGGAGAAGACGCTGAAGATCAACTGGGACGACGAGGTCATCAAGGGCACGCTGGTCGCCAAGGATGGCGCCGTCGTGCATCAAAGCCTCGCACCGAAGGCCGCGTGAGACATCAAGAGGCCCGCTTCCGCCATGACACCTGCAAGGTCTTTCTTTCTCCTCCTCGGTCTGATGCTTCCCTCCGCGGCATTCGCTGCCGGTGACGGAATGGGTGGTGCCGTCGATCCGTTCGTGTACCGCCTGATGGTGTTCGCGATGGCGATCTTCGTCGGCTACTACGTGGTCTGGAGCGTCACGCCCGCGCTGCACACGCCGCTGATGAGCGTGACCAACGCCATTTCCTCCGTCATCGTCGTCGGCGCGCTGTTGGCGACTGGCGTGGCGCTGGTCTCGTCGGGCTCGGTCCTGGCCAAGATCTTCGGTGTCCTCGCGTTGGTGATGGCCTCGATCAACATCTTCGGCGGCTTCATGGTCACGAGCCGCATGCTCGCCATGTACAAGAAGAAAGAGCCGAAGAAGTGAGGCAGCGGGCAGCCGGAAATAGGCAGTAGGCGAGAGAGCCTCACCGCATTGTTCTCGCTGCCAACTGCCAACTGCCTGCTGCCCTCTCGGAGCCCGCCTCTCATGTCCGCCAATCTCGTCGCCCTTCTTTATCTCGCCTCGGGTGTGCTGTTCATCATGGCGCTGCGGGGCCTGTCGAACCCCGAGACCTCGCGCCAGGGCAACACCTACGGCATGGTCGGCATGACCATCGCGATCGTGACGACACTGTTCCAGCTGGGCGCGCCGTCCGATCCGCTGACGTGGATCCTGATCGCCGGCGGCCTCGGTGCCGGCGCCCTGATCGGTGGCATTACGGCCAAACGCATTCCGATGACGTCGATGCCCGAGCTCGTGGCGGCATTCCACTCGCTCGTCGGTCTCGCCGCCGTGTTCGTTGCCGCTGGTGCGCTCTACGCGCCCGAGGCTTTCGGCATCGGCCTGCCCGGCCAGATCGCTGGTGCGAGCCTGATCGAGATGGCGCTCGGCGTCGCCATCGGCGCGATCACGTTCACGGGCTCCGTCATCGCGTTCATGAAGCTGTCGGGGCGGATGTCGGGCAAGCCGATCATGCTGCCGGCGCGCCACGTCATCAACCTGGCGCTGGCCGTCGCGATCGTCTGGATGATCTACCTGTTCTGCAACTCGGGCGGCAGCACGCTGCTGTTCTGGGCGATCACGGCGGCTTCGCTGCTGTTCGGCATCCTGATCATCATCCCGATCGGCGGCGCCGACATGCCCGTCGTCGTCTCGATGCTGAACTCCTATTCCGGCTGGGCCGCCGCCGGCATCGGCTTCACCATCGGCAACCTCGCCCTCA
>CAMDBL010000060.1 GCA_945889015.1 Devosia equisanguinis | reverse complement strand
AGTCGTCCTGCGTCAGCTCCTCGATCGACTGCGCGAACAACTCGCGCAGCGCCATCAGATCGGCCGGCACATAGGGGCGGAGGGGATGGGGGGGCTTCGAACTCATCCCTTCGCCTCCCACGTGGTGACGACCTCGCCGGTCTGGGGATCCTTGGCGTCTTTCAGCTGGATGCCGAGCGCAGTCAGCTCGCCGCGCAGCCGGTCGGCCTCCTTGAAGTCCTTCGACTTGCGAGCAGCGTTGCGCGCGGCGATCAGCGCCTCGACCTTGGCCGCGTCGACCGAGCGCGGCTCGTAGCCCGCGTTCAGCTCCTCGGGTTTCTCGCCGTCATAGAGCCCCATGAACTCCAAGGTCGCGCGCAACTCGCCCGCCGTCTCGGTGTTGCGGCGGGCGGAGCGGGCGAGACCGTGCAGGATCGAGATCGCGCTCGGCGTGTTGAGGTCGTCCGACAGCGCATTGACGACGTCCGCGTGCGGCGCGCCGGCCGCCTCGACGTGGCGCACGATCTCGGCAAGCTCGATCAGCGTCGCCCGCGACTGCGCGAGGCGGTCCACCGTCCAGTCGATCGGCTGGCGGTAGTGCGTGCCGAGCATGGCGAGACGCACGACACGCCCGTGCCAGGGGCGGCCGCCGAAATCCTTGGTCGCCAGCAACTGGTTGATGGTGATGAAGTTGCCGAGCGACTTCGACATCTTCTCGCCTTCGACCTGAAGGAAGCCGTTGTGCAGCCAGACGTTGGCCATCGCCGCGGTTCCATGCGCACAGCGCGACTGCGCCACCTCGTTCTCGTGATGGGGAAACACGAGGTCGATGCCGCCGGCGTGGATGTCGAACATCTGGCCCAGATGCTTGCCCGCCATCGCCGAGCATTCGAGATGCCAGCCCGGACGGCCCGGGGCGGCGATCCCGCACGGGCTCGGCCAGGACGGCTCCCCGGGCTTGGACGGCTTCCACAGCACGAAGTCCATCGCGCCCTTTTTGTAGGGGGCGACCTCGACGCGGGCGCCGGCCTCCATCTCCTCGAGCGAGCGATTTGCGAGCTTCCCGTAATCGGCCATCGAACTCACGTCGAACAGCACGTGATCCTGGCCGACGTAGGCGTGACCGCGGGCGAGCAACTCGTCGCAGAGCGTGCGCATCTCCGCGATATGGTCGGTGGCACGCGGCTCCACGGTTGGCGGCAACACACCCAGCGCGGCGATGTCCTTGTGGAACTGCTCGGCCGTCTCGGTGGTGAGCTTGCGGATCGCCTCGGTCGGCGGCACATCGGGGTAGCGCTCGGCCGCGCGCGCGTTGATCTTGTCGTCGACGTCGGTGATGTTGCGCGCGTAGCGCACGTGGTCGGCGCCGTAGATGTGCCGCAGCAGACGGAACAGGACGTCGAAGACGATCACCGGACGCGCGTTGCCGATGTGGGCGTAATCGTAGACCGTCGGACCGCAGACGTACATGCGCACGTCGGTGGGATCTATCGGCTTGAACGCTTCCTTGCGGCGCGTCAGCGTATTGTGGAGGGTCAGCACGGTCTGCCTCGATTGCGACGAAGTTCTGGAGCCACGAAGTTTTGGCATGGCGAAGTCCTGCACGCACGCCGGGGGACCGGTGCGGGGCCGTTCTGCCGTCTCGTCGTGAGGCAAAGAAGGACGCCGCGCGCCAGCCGGTCCGGCTAGCTCGATACCATGATGCCGCAACAAATTCGCGCGGCCCGGCTTTGGCTCGAAAGTCTGCGGCTCGAACGTCTCATGCCCAGGTTATGCGGGGCGAGAGGCCGCCAAGTCAAGCCCGCCGGGCTCCGGGCCCGCCTGACCGCCGAGCGTGCCATCGCCGACCCGGCCGGTCACCCGGCCACCTCAGCCTCGCCTGACGATCCGGGTCGACCGCGGCCCGGTGAATGTGATCTCGACGCGGCCCAGCGAGCCGAAATCGGCGATGCCGGTCTCGCCCGGCTCGACGTACATCAACCCTGCGGCGGCCCCGGTCGAGACGACCTGACCGGCGGCGAGCGTGATGCCTCGGCCGGACAGGTGATTGGCGGCCCATTCCAGCACCGCCAGCGGATCCCCCATCACGGCTGCGCCCGAGCCCTCCACCCTGAGCTTACCGTCGACCAGAAAGCGCACAGGGTGGCTTTTCAGGTCGAAACCGCGCCAGTCCGGCACGTCCTCGCCCAGCACCATCGCAGCGTTGAGGCCGCAGTCCGCGATCACCGTCGGCACGGCGTCGAACAGCACCCGCCCGAAGCGCGGCCCAACCAGCTCGTAGGCCGGGATCACGGCGCCGACCGCGTCGAGCACCTCGTGGCGGGTGTAGGGCGTCGGCCGCGGCGGCAGCGATTTGGCAAAACGAAACGCGAACTCGGCCTCGAGGCAAAGATGGGGATGCTCGGCCGCCGGCGGCCGCGCGGGGCTTGCCATCACGTCGGCTGTGAAGAACGGACCGGCGAACGGCTCGGTCAGCTTGAATTTGTCCATGATCGGCCTTGCCGTCGCGCCAATCTTCCAGCCCGCGACGGTGCCGCCCCAGGCCGCCATGAAGGCCGTCTGCACGTCATAGCCTTCATCGATGGTGGAGGGGGCGAGCCCGTCTGGCAGCGCTTCCAACAGATCGCCGGCGCGGCGGGCCTTCACCAGAGCGGCGACGGCGGCGTCGATGTTCGATGGCGTCAAGATCTGTCTCCGGGATGCTGGGCTGCTGCTGACGGGGACAAATCGGCGCGGCGCGGTGTCGTCCCCTGCCGCCGCATTTGGTCCGCATTGACCCCCTATGGGTCGATCCCATAAAGCTCATCGATCCACGCGACAAGCCGAGTCGGCTTCAAGCGGGTTCGAACTCGAAACCGGCGGCACTGTGACGGCAACTCAGCACCGAGGGAAAAGCGATCGAGGCCGCCGCGTTGGCTCGCAACGGCTGATGGCAGCCGTCGCGCTGGCCGGCCTCGTGCTTTCGGCCGCCGCGCCGGCGTTCGCCCAGGGCTGGCAGTGGCCGTGGAGCCAGCCGCAGGGCGCGCCTGTGCCGCGCGAGCCGGTCTACCGTGCGCCCGCACCGGCGCCGGCACCCGTGCCCTCTCCGCAACCCGGCCCCAACGCCCAATGGGCACCGCGAACGAATTCCGTCTGCCTGCAGCTCGAGCAGCGGCTCGCAGCCGAGAGCCAGCGCCGAGGCTCGCCCCGCGATCTGTTGCCCAAGCTCGAAACGGACATCCGCACTCTGGAGCGCGCCGTGCAGTCCAGCACGACGCAGCTCGAGCGGCAGGACTGTTTCGAGTATTTCCTGTTCGCCAAGTCGCTGAAGCGCACACGCCAGTGCGTCGACCTGAACAACCAATCCGAAGCCGCCAAGCGCCAACTCGCCGACCTGCAGACGCAGCGCCAGCAGATCGCCTCAAGCGATGTGCGCTCCTATCAGGACGAGATCATCCGCGAACTCGCCCGCCACAATTGCGGCGCCAACTACCAGCAGCAGGCCCAGCAGCGGCCCGGCGGCCTCGCCTCGCTATGGAACGACGAGGAAAGCCCCGGCCAGACCGGCGGCAACCAGTTCGGCAACCTGCCCTACACCACCTACCGCACCGTCTGCGTCAGGCTGTGCGACGGATATTTCTTCCCGATCAGCTTCTCGACGCTGCCCAATCACTTCCAGCGCGATGCCGACGCCTGCCAATCCAAGTGCGCCGCGCCGGTCGAGCTCTACTACCACGCCAACCCCGGCGGCGCGATCGAGCAGGCCACCTCCGCCAAGACGCAGCAAGCCTATTCCACCCTGAGAACCGCCTTCCGCTACCGCAAGGAGTTCGTGCAGGGGTGCTCGTGCAAGCAGGCCGAGTATGTGCCCTCGGCCCCTGCCCCCGCGCAGACGCCGATCGATCGCCGCGCCGACATGGCTCCTCTCCAGGCCCCACCACCGTCCACGCTTTCGCCCAATCGCCGCTGAACGCCAACCGGGCCATCTTCCGCGCAGCCGGCGAATCCACGACCGTGTCATCAGCTACACAAATTGACCTGATCCGAGAGCCGACCATAGAAAACTTCAATGGTGACTGCGGATCGGCGTCACCATCAGAATTTCCTCGGGAAAGACTTGGTTGCGCCAGTATAACGTGGTTCACTCGTACCCGGAAATGCTTCACGCCGGAGGCCGCGCGAGGCACGACACTTCGGGACGCGCGCAACGCATGGCGAGTTCAAATAAGACAGGAACGGTGACACCACGTGCGGCGAGCGCCATCGCCCAGTCGCTGAACGTGCGGCTGCTGACGCTCGATGAATTTGCGACCATGCGCTACATCCATGCGGGTGCATTCAAGGCGATGGCGAGTGCCTACTATCCCGACGAGGAAGTGGCGGCGTTCGCGTCCTACGTCTACTCAAACGCCTATGCCGACCTCGTTCGCGGCGAGAATATGCTCGCGGGCTATATCGGCGAGGAGATGGTGGCGACGGCGGGCTGGGCTCCTGCCGACGACAACGGCGTCTCGGCGCGCATCCGCTCGGTCTACGTCCGGCCATTGTTCACCGGCACGGGCATTGGCCGCCGGTTGGCACTTGAAGCGGAGGCGTGGGCCCGCCGATCCGGCTTCAAGAGTTTCGGGGCACGCGTGCCGCTGAATGCCGTCGGCTTCTTCGAGGCGCTCGGCTACGAGGTCACCTCTCACGGGGTCCACATGCTGCCGGACGATCGCGGCCTGCCGGTGTCATTCATGCGCAAGACCGACCAGGCCGCCGACCATCCCGTCCGGACCGAAGAGAGCGCCGGCTGAGCCGGCACCCGCACCCAATTCGACGGACTGCTCTCCGCGATGCTTTCAGCGCAGGTCGTCGGCCAGAGCTTCGGCATCGCGCCTGCTCTCGGTCGTGTAGCCGACGCGGCGGCCGTCGTTGAGCAGGATGTCCAGACGGTAGTGAAGTGTTTTGTTGAGGCCCAGCGTCTCCATCGCGCTCACCGCGCCGATGACACCGAGCACCACGACACCGACCATCAGCCGGCTACCCCAGCTCAGGTCGATCAAGCCGAGCGACAGCACCAGCACCGCGGCAAAAAGCAGCCCGAGAGAGGCCAGCCGCCCGGCCGTATCGCGCTCCACCACATCCTCGATGCGACAACCGACGATCGAGTCGCGCGGCAAGCGGAGCGCTCCCAGCTCGATCCAAGCTCCGGCTGGGCTCTCTCGTCCGGCGTCGAACGCGTCCATCGTGGTCTCGGCAGAGCTGTGGCGCACGGCGCTATCCTCCCGCAGTTGGCGTGGGCAACTTGTATGAGCCTCGCTGCGTCGGATTAAGAGAGCGTTAACGCCGGCACCGAAATGGCGCGCGGCGGGCACGAACGTGGGCGCGCAATAGCCAAGAGGGAGCGCCCCGGCTGGACGCTCCCTGTGGACATCGATCGCCGCAATGGCGACCGCGTGCGGTCGGATGATCGGATTAGACCAGCAGCTGGTTGTTGTGCAGCAGATCGTCGATGGCGACACCATGGACGCCGTCGAGGACGACCACGTCGACGAAGGCGCCAGCGGCACCGACAGCGGCCGAGACGACCGTGCCGGCCGCGGTGTCGGCGACGTGCACGACCTCTGCGGCCACGGAGGGAGGGCTCGTGAACAACAGCGTGAAGTCGAGCCGATCGCCGGCGCCGAAGTCGGTGATGTGATCCAGGCCTGCGGACGCGCCGCCGGCAGTGACCACGTCCGCCTTCTCCCACACGAACGTGTCGTTGCCCTGGTTGCCGGTGCCGCTGGTCGAGCCGCCGGTCATGGTGTCGTTGCCGGCGCCACCGTAGATGATGTCGTTGCCGCCATCACCGAAGACCCGGTCGTTGCCGTCGCCGCCGTAGATCGCGTCGTGAGCGCCACCGCCCCAGAAGCCGTCGTTACCTGCGCCGCCGTACAACGTGTCGTTACCGCCGCCTCCGTTCAGAAGATCGCTGCCGTCTCCGCCAGCCAGGGAATCGTGGCCGTCCTCGCCGAACAGCTTGTCGTCTCCAGCACCCGCGTCGATGCTGTCGTCGCCCGCCGCGCCGTGTAGCTCGTCCTTGCCGTCGCCGCCCCAGACGACGTTGGCGCGGGCATCGCCATAGAGGACGTCGGCGAAAGCGGAGCCCTTGATGTCGATGGTGTAGGGTAGAAGCTCGAGCGGGGCGTTCGTTGCGGTCCCGGCGCCGAGATGGACGGCGGTCGCGGCCGTGGCCGCTGACAGGTCGAGCGTGCCGGTGACGCCGACGCTCACTGTCTGCGTTGCATATCCGCCGTAGCCGTCCGAGACCTGCAACACGAAGCTGTCGGGACCAGCGGAGGTCCCAGCCGTGTAGACATAGTGGCCGCTACCGTCGGTGAAGGTGACCGTGCCTTTGCCCGGCCCCGTCAGCACGCTGTAGGTCAACGCATCGCCATCGAGATCGGTGGCGACGATGGCGCCGCCTACGGATTGTGATTGCAGGACGGCTGCAGACGTGGTCGTGCCCGCGCCGATCGACGGCCCGGCATTCGTGACGTCGACCGTCACTGTCTGCTGCGTCACGCCGCCGAACCCGTCGGCGACCTGCAGCACGAAGCTGTCGGCACCGACGTGGCTGCCGGCCTGATACGTGTACTGCCCGGTCGCGCCGTCGAAAGTCACCGTGCCGTGCGTGGGAACCGAGGCTACGGAATAGGTCAGCGCATCACCGTCCGCATCACTGACGGCGAACACCCCGCCGATGGTGCCTCCGTGCACGACAGAGAGCGCATCGGTGGTGGTCGACTCGATGATCTCGGGCGCGAAATTGACGCTGGTCTGCTGGCCATCGACCACGAATTGGACCGCTGTTGCACCAGCGACCGTGACACCGCCGAGCCCGGACAGCGTGAAGGTCTGGCCGATGTTGGCCGTGTCGGAGACGAATTGCTCGAGGGCCAGCAGCTCGGCGCGTACCTCAGCCGTCCACTGCCCGCCGGTTGTCTGGATCTGCAGCGTGTTCTGCCCCGTGCCGCCGTCGATCAACGTCGCACCCGCCGCCTCGGTCAGGTCCAGCACCATCGTGTCGTCGCCGGCTCCGCCGTATAGGCTATCGCTGCCGCCACCGGTCAGCGTGTCGGCGCCACTGCCGCCCCACAGATAGTCGGCTCCCCCGCCACCCGTGATGACATCGTTTCCGGAACTGGCGAGCAGGATATCGTCGCCCGTGCCACCGACGATGGTGATATCGCCATAGGCCGCAGTGCCAGATGTCAGGTCGACGATCTGGCCGCCGCTGCCGCCGATGATCGTCTGCACGTTGGTGAGCCGAGCCGCCGAGACGCCCGGGCTGAGGCCGTCGTCGAGGAAGAGGGCGTTGTGCCCGTCGCCGAGCAGCAACGTATTGCCGGTCGCTGTTCCGACGAACACGTCGTAGCTGCGGCCGTAGCCGGCAAGGCTGAACGATGTGCCCGGTCCCCCATTGGTGGGATCTCCGGCATTGTTGACCGAGTACCCCGTTCCCCAGGTCGCGTCGGCGCTGTAGAGGAACGTCGCGCCGCCAGCATCCCCCATCACCAGGTCGCTGCCGAGACCGCCACTGAGCACGTCGGCACCACCGCCGCCGTAGATGGTGTCGTTGCCCATGCCACCGTCGATCGTATCGGCCCCGATGCCGCCAGTGATGACGTTGTCGAGGTCGTTGCCAGTCGCCGTGAAGCTGCCCGCACCGACGAAGGTCAAGTTCTCGATATTGGCGGACAGCGTGTAGCTGGAGGCCGCGACGCGCACCTCGTCAATGCCGCTGGCCGCCGCCTCTACGACGACGTCGCCGGCGCTGTCGAGAACGTAGACGTCGTTACCCGCGCCGCCGCTCATGGTATCGGCGCCCGCGCTCCCATCGAGCGTGTCGTTGCCGGTGCCGCCGGTCAGCACGTTGGCGAGATCATTGCCGATCCCCGAGAAATTACCCGTGCCGGTAAACGTCAGGTTCTCGACGTTGTCAGCCAGGGTGTAGCTCGCCACGCTGGCACGAACTTCGTCGGTGCCGCCGCCGGCGGATTCGACCACCACGTCACCTGCGTTGTCGACCAGATAGACATCGTTGCCAGCAGCGCCGACGAGCGTGTCCGCACCCGCGCCGCCGTTCAGCGTATCGTTGCCCGCGCCGCCGGCCAGAACGTTGTCGGACGCATTGCCGGTGCCGGCGAACGAGCCAGTACCGGTGTACGCCAGCCGCTCCACGTTGGCTGTAAGCGTGTAGGCTGCAAGCGCGGTGCGGACCTCGTCCGAACCCTCGCCGGCGTTTTCGACGACGGTGTCACCGGCATTGTCGACGATGTAGACGTCGTCGTCCGTGCCGCCCTCGAGCCGGTCAGCACCGCTGCCACCGTCGAGCGTGTCGTTACCGGCGCCGCCCGTCAGCTTGTCCTTGCCGGAGTTGCCGGTGATCAGGTTGTCGAGAGCGTTGCCGACGCCGGTGAAAGCGCTGGTGCCGGAATAGGACAGGTTCTCGACGTTCGCGCCGATCGTGTAGGACGTGCGACTCGTGAGAACCGTGTCGATACCCTCGCCTGCAAGTTCGACGACCACGTCGCTGCTGGCATTGACGACATAGCTGTCGTTGCCGGCGCCACCGAGCATGCTGTCGTTGTTGGAACCGCCGTCGAGCGTGTCGTTGCCGTTGCCCCCATAGAGGGTATCGTTGCCTGACCCTCCGACGAGGGAATCGTCGCCGTCCAGCCCGTAGAGCAGATCGCTGAACAGGCCTCCGGTCAGAGTGTCGGCCGCATTGGTACCGGTCAGCGTGGCCATATCGGTCGTCCCACCTAAACTCACAATCGACAAACGCGGTCCCGAGTACCGGCATCCCGCCGCATCTCTGAAGACCATTCACCCGATGCGGATTAGAGCAGAGACGTCTGAAATGTTGATTTAACCGCTGCGGTCGAGTTGCTGAAAATTCGAAGCAATCGGAGCGGCCGCTACCGCCGGCTGCCGCAACAAGGGGCAAACGTGCCGTTCCTGGACACCGGTTCAGCGTCTGGCAACCCTGACGGTTGATCCCGCACAAAAAGTTGGCTTCTGCGGCGGCTCAGCCGATCTCGCCTCCGTCGGCACGAGGGACTACGAGCTTGGGCAACTCTGTCGCGTTCCGCCGAGGCAGGAGCACGGTGGGATCTTCCCTGAAGCGGTTGGTGATGGGGTAGCGGCGATCACGGCCGAAGTTGCGCTGCGAGACCTTGACGCCGGGTGCCGCCTGCCGCCGCTTGTACTCGGCGATATTGAGCAGCCGCTCGACCTTCTTGACGGTCTCGACCGGATGCCCCCGCGCGACGATGTCGGCGAGCGGCATTTCGTTCTCGACGAGGCAAGCGAGAATATCGTCGAGCACCTCGTATTCGGGCAGGCTGTCCTGGTCCTTCTGGTTCTCGCGCAGCTCCGCCGAGGGCGCCTTGGTCAGGATGTTCTCGGGGATGACGATCCCACCTGGCCCCTTGCGGCCCGCGGGCACGTTGGCATTGCGCCAGCGCGAGAGGCGGAACACCTCGAGCTTGTAGAGATCCTTGATCGGATTGAATCCTCCGTTCATGTCTCCATACAGCGTCGCGTAGCCGACCGACATCTCGGACTTGTTGCCGGTGGTGACGACCATCGCCCCGAATTTGTTCGAAATCGCCATCAGGATCACGCCGCGGGTGCGGCTCTGCAGGTTCTCTTCGGTGAGGCCCGGCGTGGTCCCCGCGAACATCGGCTTCAACGCCGCCTCGAAACCTTCGACGGGCTGGAAAATCGGGATCGTGTCGTAGCGCACGCCCAGCGCATTGGCGCAGGCCGCCGCGTCCGCGAGGCTCTCACCCGACGTATAGCGAAACGGCAGCATCACACAGTGGACCCGCTCAGGCCCCAGCGCATCGACGGCCATCGCCGCGACCAGCGCGGAATCGACGCCGCCCGACAGCCCCAGGACGACGCCGGGAAAGCCGTTCTTGTCGACGTAGTCGCGCAGACCGAGCACGCAGGCCTGGTAAGCAGCGGCATCGCCCTCCTCGATCGGCGCGCGCTCTCCGACCGCGCAAGTCCACCCGTCCGCGGTGCGGGTCCACGTGGTCAGCGTCACCGCTTCCTGCCAGGCCGGCATCTGCACGGCGAGACTGCGGTCGGCGTTGAGCACGAAGGAGGCGCCGTCGAACACGAGTTCGTCCTGGCCGCCGACCTGATTGAGATAGATCAGCGGCAGGCCGCTTTCCGTCACCCGCGCGACGGCGACGTTCATGCGACGCTCGGGCTTGGGCCAGTCGAACGGCGAGCCGTTGGGTGAGATCAGCAGCTCGGCGCCGCACTCGTCAAGGCACTCCACCACCTCGTCCGACCAGATGTCCTCACAGATCGGCACGCCGAGGCGGACACCGCGGAACGGAATGGGTCCAGGCAGCGGCCCCGCCGCGAACACCCGCTTCTCGTCGAACACACCGTAGTTCGGCAGATCGACCTTGTAGCGCACGGCCGACACGGCACCGTCCTCGACGAGCGCCACGGCATTGTAGACCTTGCCGTCCTCGGGCCAGATCGTGCCGGTCAGCACCGCCGGCCCCGGCCCCATCTCCACGGCGAGCTGCTCGAGGGCGGCCCGCGTCGCGTTCTGGAACGCCGGCTTCAGCACAAGGTCCTCCGGCGGGTAGCCGGTGACGAACAGCTCGGGCAGGACGACGAGGTCGGCACCGAGACGGGCGGCCTGCTCGCGGGCCTGCCTCAGCTTGGCCATGTTGCCGGACAGATCCCCGACCGTCGGGTTGAGCTGGGCCAGCGCGATCTTGAGTGTGGTGGGGTTCGACATGGCCGGACTTTAGGGGGCAGCGCGGCGTCCTGGCAACATCGGTGATGGGTCGGAAACGCAACGAGGGGGCCATGGCCCCCTCGCTGTCTCACAAACCTGTCGCGGTCTCCCTACCCCTGCGGCTGGGGTGCCATGCCGCCGGTGTCGGGCTCGCTGCGGGGCGGACGTGAGCGGCCGGCGACCGGAACGGCCGAACCGGCCGGACCGCGAGTCGACTCGTCGTCGTCCTTGCGGATGATCTTCTCGCCACGCATGATCGCGGCGCATTCCTCGCCGGAGATCGTCTCGTACTCCATCAGCGCCTGCGTCAAGGCCTTGAGCTGATCGATGTGCGCGGTCAGCACCTCGTGGGCCTTGTTATAGCCCTCGGTGACGATGCGGCGGACCTCCTGGTCGATCAGCCGCGCCGTGTCCTCGCTCATGTTCTGGCGCTGGGTGATGGCGTGGCCGAGGAAAACCTCCTGCTGGTTGTCGTTGTAGCGGACCGGGCCGAGTTTCTCGCTCATGCCCCACTCCGTCACCATGCTGCGGGCGAAGGCGGTGGCCATCGTGATGTCGCCGCTCGCGCCCGAGTTCAGGTGGTCCTTGCCGTAGATGAGCTGCTCGGCGACGCGGCCGCCGAAGGCCATCGCCAGCTTGGCCAGGCACCACTCCGAGGTGTACGTGTGCCGGTCGCGCTCGGGCAGGCTCATGGTGACGCCGAGAGCCCGGCCGCGCGGGATGATCGTGACCTTGTGCAGCGGATCGTTGCCGGGCACGACCATGTTGACGATCGCATGACCCGCCTCGTGATAGGCGGTCATCATCTTCTCTTCCTCGGTCATGACCATGGACTTGCGCTCGGCGCCCATCATGACCTTGTCCTTGGCGTCCTCGAACTCGCCCTGGGTGACCAGGCGCTTGTTGCGGCGCGCGGCGAGCAAGGCGGCCTCGTTGACGAGGTTGGCGAGGTCGGCACCGGAGAAGCCCGGCGTGCCGCGTGCGATCGTCTTGGGATCGACATCGGGTGCCAGCGGCACCTTGCGCATGTGGACGCGCAGGATCTTCTCGCGACCGCCGACATCCGGATTGGGCACGATGATCTGACGGTCGAAGCGGCCAGGACGCAGCAGCGCGGGATCGAGCACGTCCGGGCGGTTGGTCGCCGCGATGATGATGATGCCCTCGTTGGCCTCGAAGCCGTCCATCTCGACGAGCAACTGGTTCAGCGTCTGTTCGCGCTCGTCGTTGCCGCCGCCGAGGCCTGCGCCACGATGCCGGCCGACGGCGTCGATCTCGTCGATGAAGATGATGCAGGGCGCGTTCTTCTTGGCCTGCTCGAACATGTCGCGGACGCGGCTCGCACCGACGCCGACGAACATCTCGACGAAGTCGGAGCCCGAGATGGTGAAGAAGGGAACGTTGGCCTCACCCGCGACGGCGCGTGCGATCAGCGTCTTACCGGTGCCAGGAGGGCCGACAAGCAGACAGCCGCGTGGAATGCGACCACCGAGCCGCTGGAACTTCTGGGGATCGCGCAGGAACTCGACGATCTCCTGCAGATCGGTCTTGGCCTCGTCGACACCGGCCACGTCCTCGAACGTGACGCGCCCATGCCGCTCGGTCAGCAGCTTGGCCTTCGACTTGCCAAAGCCCATCGCGCGGCCGGAGCCCGACTGCATCTGGCGCATGAAGAAGATCCACACCGCGATCAGCAGCAGCATGGGGAACCAATTGAGCACCATCGACAGGATCGAGGGCACGTCCTCCTCGGACGGCCGCACCGTCATCTTGATGTCCTTGGCGAGCAGGCGTTCCGTCAGGCCCGAGTCGTCGTTCGGCTTCTGAGAGTAGAACTGCCCGCCGCCGTCGGAATACTTGCCGTAGATGCGGTTGCCGGCGATCGTCACCTCGCTGACGGCACCTTTCTTCACCAAGTTGTTGAACTCGGTGTAGTTCACCTCGGGGCCGCGCCGGCTCTGGGTCGGATTCTGGAACAGGTTGAAGAGCGCGACCAGGAGCAGCAGGATAATGACCCAGATCGCCAACTTCTGGAAATTGGAGTTCATCACGGTTCCTTGTGAGCCCTGCCCCGATTGCGACGTCCGGGAGAAGTCCCGGGTGCCGGGGCATGCGCGGGCTGAACGCGCGCAATCCGCCCTGTTGTCCAGAAGATAGGAGCCTGCAGGTTCCTTGCCAAGTTGGCGCTGCCGATCGTCTTCCGGTTTTCGACCAATTCCGCTTCCCGTCCGCCGCCAGTGGTCGGCGCCGCAAGGACTGCGGTGTTACCACGTTACTCGCCACCTCGCACGGCAGAATTAGGGCCCGCCGCCGCCCATATGACCCTTTCCTGACAGTGCAAACACCTGGCTGTCGGCCTTGGGCTCAACTGCAACCGTCACGCCCCCCAGCCTCGTCCAAGGCGGTTCGGACGCCTGTGAATTCCGCGTTGTAGAGGCGATCGGTGAGACCGAAAGCCGCGTCCCATTCCTGGCCGATTGCCCGATGCACCGCTTCAGGGCCCGCACCCGGCACACCCTGCGAATCGCCTTGCGCCCCGACCCAGGTGCCGCCGAGCCCCGGAACAGCGATCAGATCCGCTCCATTCCGGATCGCGGGAAGCGTCTGCGGCGCTCCTGTCGGAAAGTGAACCAGCTCGAGCGACGGCACCCGCCTGCGCACTTCACGCCAGCCCTCGCCGCCCAACGCGCCCACCATGACGGTGTCCGGAGCCGCGCTGCGGGCCTCGACCCTGAACCGCCCTCCATCCCAGTCGACGAAGTGGCCGGGAGCCAGAGGCACGCCCGTCGCCGTCAGCCGCCCCGGCTCCCGCCAGACCAGCACGTCACCGTCGAGACCGCCCCGTCGGGCGGACGGCGGCGCCAGCACGCAGCCGGCCAGCGTCTGCTTGCCGATCGCCTTCCCTTCGCGCAGGCCCTCCGCGAGCACCACGAGTTGCCGATACTCAGGCGGTGACGCAGCGCCCCCGTAGGCCGCCAACACGGCCCGGAGCACCCGCATCACCCGGTCGAGCGGCAGCCCCGCGAGTGCGCTTCGGCGCAGCCTGCCGTAAATCCCAGGTTCAACTTGCACCAGGGCCTCGCGCACGTCGTCCTCGACGCGGGAGCGTAGGTTCTCCCGAGACAGCTCCAGACGCGCGGCGGTCAAGCCGATGGCCTTCACCCCGATCCCAAGCCCCGCCAGCACCGGCAGCGCGGAGCGGACACGGACGCGCTCGTAGACCGGATCGGCATTGGATGGATCCTCGCGCCACGTCTGCCCCTGGTGGTGCAGGTAGGCTTTCAACGCGGTACGCGGCACGCCCAACAGCGGCCGGCACACCTGATAGCAGGAGCGGTAGGCACGACCGGGCCCTGGCGCCATCCAGAACGTCTCCAGCGTCCGCATCGCCGCCAGCCCGTCGAGCGTAGTGCCGCGCGCCAGCCGCATCAGGAACGTTTCCGCCTGGTCCTCCAGGTGATGCGCGGTGACGAGAACGCGTCGTCCCGACTTGCCCGCCCCAGCATCACCACACGCGCTGTCGCCAGCGCGCAATCGGGCCCACCACTCCGCCTCCAGCACCTCCGACAGCAGCCGATAGCGCGCCTCGCGAGCGGCCTGCTGCAGCCCGGTCCTCGGTTTGGCCCCGGTCCATGCCAGGGTTTGATGCGGCAACCCGAGTCGCCTAGCCGCGTGCTTGACGAACACCGCCTCCTCGGTCGATCCGGCTCGCAGGCCATGATCTACGGTCAGCACAACGATGGGTGGCCAGCACGGGGGCTCATGCGGTGCGTCACAAGATGACTGGATGCGGCGCGTGGCCCATTCAGCTTCGACCGCGAGGGTGGGCGGCATCGGCATGGGCATACGGGCAGCCGCCGGATCCCGACCCGCGCCCATCTGCTGCGGCTCGTAATTGCGCCACGCGGCCTCGACATGCGGCAGCCCGGCCCATCTCGCGACGAGGTGCATCAGCGCGATGCTGTCGGCGCCTCCCGAAACGCACAGCGCCAGCCGCCGGCCGAGCAAGGGGGCGAACGTGGCCGTCAGCGTGGCGTCCGACGGGTCGCCCCCGCAGCCTTCACCCCACCCACCGGGATCGACATTCGGCTCCATCGCCTCAAGCGCAACCGATGCGCTGACGCTCCGTGTGGGCGCGGTTCTTGATATGAGAGGGCGCCCCCGGAAAGCGGTTCGCGAGCTCGGCATAGGACGAGCAGGCCGCATCGCGCTGGCCGAGGCGGTCGAGCGACATGGCGAGCTTCAGCAGGCTGTCGGGTGCCTTCCCGCTCTTGCCATAGGACTGATAGCCCTTCAGGAAGGCCGCCGCCGCCGGCTTGAACTGGCCCCGCACGAAGAACGACTCGCCGAGCCAGTACTGCGCGTTGGCGGCGAGAGGATCACCTGGATAGCGCTTCAGGAAATCGTCGAAGCCGGCTTCGGCAGCCCCATAATCCTGCTGCAGAAGCGACGCGTAAGCTGCCTCGTAGGCTTGCTTCGAGCCACCGGGGTCGGACGAAACGGGGATGGCCCCACCGCCAGAAGGTGCAGAGGCGGCCTGACGCTGCGAGGGTGCCGGCAGTTGGCCTGAGCTTTCCGCCAGCAGAGAACCGATCGGATCGGTGGTGACGGTGGTCGAGCCGAACCTCGCACCGGGCTGCGGCGGGCCGCCCTGATGTGGCGCACCTCCGAACGAAGGCCCACCGGCGGGCGGCAGCGCACCGCGCCGACCGTCGAGTGCCCGCACTTGGTCGGCGAGATGTTCAAGCTGCGCGGTCAGCGCGCGGATCTGGGTTTCGAGCCCATCGATACGTGCGGCGTCGCTGGCGGAGTAGGCGCCACCGCCTGATTGCGTCGATGGACGGAAGGCCGGCGCCGACGCTCCCCCTCCCGATCCGCCACCACCGGACTTCGCCAGCGACTCGAGCGTGCCGATCACCACCTGCAGATCGACCAATTGCTCCTCGAGCTGATCGACACGACGGCCGAGGCCGCCGTCACCGCCCGAAGCAGGCTCGCTCTTGGCCGGCACCTTGGCGGCCGCCGTCCCACTACTGCCTTTCGACGGCGCCGTCTTGCTCCTGGCAGGAGCTTGCGCCGCCGGATAACCGCCCTGCACCGGTGGCAGCGGCTGCATCTGTTGGGCGTGGGCTGGCGCGTCTCCCGCAACCAGCAGCAGCGCCGGAAGCAATGCCGCGATCAGGTTCTTGCACTTCCAAGTCATTGGACTTCAGATCCCGCTTCTGCTCGCGCCAGCCGATGGTCCCGCGTGCGGGAAGTGCCATCGGCTATCGCGTCCGCACCCCCCGAAACGCATCGACCTTCGAGGCCACAAAGTCAACGGGGCAGAGCACGTGTGCCTCCACCGGTGCCCCGGCCATCCGCCGATGCAGCGGACGCATTTCGGCCACCGTCGGCCTCCTCCAGGCGTGTGATCGCTCGTCGATTCTGTGCGCTGCACACCGCCTCCGCGCAAAGCGCGACACGCCGAGCCGCACCGTGCGCGACAACCTGGAGGCGGCCGGGAGCGACCCCTTCCTCGATCAGATTGCGCCGCACCGCCTCCCCCCGTCTTCCGGCGAGCAGCCGATTGTCGGCCTCGCTGCCAGGATCGTCGGCATGCCCCTCGATCCGCACGCCGACGTCGGGATGCGCCTTCAGCCACCGCGCTTGGGCGGAGAGAGCGTCCCTCGCCCGGCGGCCGAGCTCGAAACTCGAGGCGGCGAAGAACACGCGGTCGCCAGCGCTGGCGCGAAACCGATCCGCGAGCAGGGTTCCCCGACGAATCTCGACATGCCAGCGGCCGGCTCCGACGGGCGGCAGGGCAGCGCCGAGATTGCTGCGCTGACTTTCCCCCGCGAGTGTGGACTTGCGCAGATAAAGCGCCGCGATCTCCCAGCGGGCTTCCTCGGTCGGGCGATGATCCGGATAGCGCGCGATCAACGCCTCCAGCCGCCGCTGCCCCGCGAAGAGGCGTCCGTTCCGGATCTCCTCGCGCGCACCCGCCAGCTCCCGCAGGATCACGGCGTCCCCCTCCGCGCCATGCGCGGCGCCCCTCGCGCCGCCTTCCGCGCCGTTGCGCAAGGCCGGGGAGCCCGGCGAAGTCTGCGCCTGCACGCCCGCGGCGAACCAGAGCGAGCACAGCAGCATTGCGGCACAGACCGGCCGAGGCGACGTCAGACCTGGTGTTCGCGCGATAACCATTGACGTCTCCCGCCCCGCTCCTGCCACAAGCCAGAGAATCTTGGGGAGGATGCGCCAGATTTGGGGCCGAACTTGGGAGAGAGCCTGCAGCCGCGAACGAGATCCACGCGGCCAACGCCGATGGCAGGACCAGTCCACCAAACGCAAGACGACCCGGAGGCGGCGGCCATCCGGGTCGTCTCGAAACTCGAAGCCCGAAGCGCGACGCCTCGGATCGTGACCGCGATCAGCGGGGAGTGCCACCACCACCGGCCGCGGCCGTGCGGCTGTTCAGGACCGTCTGGGCCCGGCGATTCTGCGACCAGCACGAAATGTCGTTGCAGACCGCCACCGGACGCTCCTTGCCGTAGGAGATCGTGCGAATGCGGTTGGCGCTGACACCGTTACGCGCCAGGAATTCCCGCGCGGAGTTGGCGCGCTTGGCACCGAGCGCGATGTTGTACTCGCGCGTGCCGCGCTCATCGGCGTGACCCTCGATGGTGACGGTGTACTGCTGATACTGGTTGAGCCAGCGCGCCTGCCCCTGAAGCGTCTGCTGGGCCTCCGGCGACAGATCGGTCGCGTCCGTCGAGAAGTAGACGATGTCACCGACGTTGACCTGGAAGTCACGCTGCGAGCCCGGCGTCGCTGGTCCTCCCTTGCCACCAGGGCCGAGCAGGGCGTTCTCGGGGTTCTGATCCTTGTTGGCGCATGCCGACAGCGACGCGACCACGATGAAGGCCGCGGTTACGCGAGCGGCAGCGGAAAGCCAACGGGAGGCCACCATGAGGAACCCTTTCGTCTGCACCACCGGTGTCGATGGAGCGTCATGATCCTGCGTTCTCTGAGTGCGGCTTACCGCAACGCTCGTACGGAAATGTGGCCGAACAGCCGCCGCCCGACAAACTATAGTGGTGGATGATAGACAAGTGGCCAACGTGCCTCACCCACAGACGGGGTGCAGCGCTCCTACCTCGAGCCAGCGGCCTGTGACAAATCGGGCTCGCTTCCGCGCTGGCGACTACGCCGCGCTTCGAGCGCTCACAGGCCTCTGCCGCTGCGCCGGCACCCGCTCATGCGCGAGTGACTGGCTACTCGCCGTGGCTCCACTGTGTGGCCCTGGCCACATCGGTTCCAACCGCACTGAGTGTTCACGACCGCAGTGGCGCGCCGAGCCAACCAAGATCTTCGTCGAGCAGCACTCCAACCACCCCACGCCCTGCGACCAGAATCGGAAACGCCACCTCCAGAACGATCAAAGGCCGCGATTGCACTGCGTGAGCAGTGTAACCGCGGCCCTCGATCAAAACCCCGGAACCGAAGCTCCAGGATATGAGCGCCTTAGCGCGCGACCTGAGTCGCGGCCGGCACGTCGGCGCCGAGCTTCATCGGCGTGTGTGCGACTTCGCGGCGGCAAGCGCCGAGAGCAACAGCAGCAACGACGGCAGCGATAACGAGTGCAGACTTCATAGCCCTAATCTCCTTGTGGGTTGGCTGGCAGCGCCGATACTCAGCGAGCAACGTTCGCAGCGGCCGGCACATCTGCACCGAGCTTCATCGGCGTATGAGCGACTTCGCGACGGCAAGCACCGAGAGCGACAGCCGCAATCACAGCCGTGAGAACGATCAGCCCCTTTACACCCTGCATGGTCTTATCTCCTAAGCTACACTTCGGCCCTAGCCGCTTATTGGGGTACCGGCGTGAGCGATTTTGTTCAAGAACTGAGGGGGCCGCAGCAACCGTTTCCCCCCGCCTAGATGCAAAACGGCCACTCCATGTTTCACAGTCCTCAGGGCTCCCGACGACAACAACCAGAAAGGAGCCCAGAGCATAACGCAGCACCTGCCCGGCCGGTCTGACCGTGGCGTGCAGAGAGTATGCCTGGGCAACAGTTAAGCCGGCGTAAAGTGTCGCTCCGTATCGAGCCGGATGCTTCGAGCGAACAGCGTTCGGTCAAACCTCAGCGCTCCGGCCGCGCGCGGCGGCCAGAGCGTCTGATCGGCGATCAGAACGGATCGACTCGACTCAGTTGAGGAGTGGCGACCAGGCGGGGTCCGAGGCGAACGACGGTGTCTTCACCTCGCGCTCGTTGTACCCGGTGAGGTCGATCGAGAACAGCTTTGGTCCGCCGCGGGCACCTTGGCTTTCGCGGAAGAACATGAGCACGCGGCCATTCGGAGCCCAGGTCGGACCCTCGTTGTGATAGCCGTCCGTGAGGATGCGCTCGCCCGAGCCGTCGGGGCGCATCACACCGATCAAGAAGCGGCCGCCGGCCTGCTTGGTGAAGGCGATCAGATCGCCGCGCGGCGACCACACCGGCGTCGAGTAGCGGCCGTCGCCGTTCGAGAGACGCCGGGTTCCGCCGCCCTCCGAGAACATCACGTAGAGCTGCTGGGTGCCTTCGCGGTCGCTCTCGAACACGATCTGGCGACCGTCCGGCGAGTAGGAGGGACCGGTGTCGATGCTGGTGGTGTCGGTCAACTGCCGCATCCGGCGGGAGCGCAGGTCGATTTCGTGCAGACTGGTGGCGCCCGAGTTGGCCTCGCCACGACTCATGATCACCCGCTGGCCGTCCGGCGAGAAGCGTGGCGCGAAGGTCAGCGTGCCCGCCGGGAACTCGCCGACGAGATCACGCTGGCCGGTGTCGAGGTTCATGACGAACACGCGCCCCTGCTCGCGCGCGTAGGACATGAAGGTGATCTCCTGGCTGGTCGGCGAGAAGCGTGGCGTCATCACCAGCTCCTGCCCCTGGCTCAGCAGCCGGATATTGGCGCCGTCCTGGTCCATGATGGCGAGCCGCTTGATCCGCTTGTCCTTGGGACCGGTCTCGTCGACGAACACCACGCGGGTGTTGAAGTAGCCCTTCTCGCCGGTCAGCCGCTCGTAGATCTGGTCGGCGACCAAATGACTGGCGCGGCGCCAGTTGCTGGCGGCGATGCCGGCGAACCGTTGGCCGGCGAGCTGCTTGGCGGACGCGACGTCCCACAGGCGGAACTGCACCTCGACGCGTCCGTCGGCACCCCGCAATACCTTGCCGACCGCCAGCGCGTCCGCCTTGACGGCACGCCAGTTGTTCATGTTCGGCATCTGGTCGGGATTGCGGATCTGTTCGATGAACGCCGCGCGATCGATCGGCTGGAACAAGCCGGACCGCTCCAGGTCGGCCGAAATTACGTCGGAGATGTCGGTGGCGAGCTTGGGATCGTCCCCGACGAAATCGGCGATGGCGATGGGGATCGGCTTCAGCGTGCCCTGATTGATGTCGACCTCGAGCGGACCTGAGGGCCTCGCCTGCTGGGCCGCGGCCGGTGCCGGACGCTGCCCCTGCGCGATCGCCGGCAGCGCGCATCCGAACCACGTGGCCAGCCCGAGCAGCACCGCTACCCGGGACAGGATTGGCCTCGGGCCTGGGGCAGAGCAAAGTCCAACCAGTCGGATCATCGTAGTTCCACGGCTGTTGCACGTCGGCACCGGCCTACTCGCGGCGCGCGGCGAGATCAAGGCCGCCGCGCATCGGCCACACAGAATCCGCGCGCCCGCCTGCCCTTGCGCGAAGCCCGATTTCAACGATCAGAACATCTCGCGCGGGTCGAAGTTCAGGATCACGTCCTGCCACGCCGTATATTTGTCGGCCGGCAGGCTGTAGGGCTGACACTGCAGCACGGCGCGCTTGGCGCTCTCGGCGGCAGCCATGAAGAACGGCGTGTTCTGGCCGCCCATGATCTGCGGCTCGCCCCTGAGCTTGCCGTCCTGGTTGAACTGGATGCGCATCTTCACGACCGTGGCATCGGCCCCCTGGCCACCTCCGAGCACACGCCAGCAGGGCTGCACGCCCTGGCGGATCGCCAGCGCCAGCAGCGACATCTCACTCGCGGTCAGGCGCGTGTCGCGCCCCTCCGGCGCGCCCGCGACGGGCCCCTTGGCTTTGGTCGGCGTCGCCGACTTCTCGACGGCGGCAGCGGGAGCACCCTTGTCCGGTAGCTTGTTCAGAAGCGCCGCAAGATTGTCCGCGTCGAACTTCTGCTTCTTCTTGGCATCCTCGGCGAGCTTCCTCTTACGCTCGTCCTGCTTTTTCTTCAGATCGTCGAGCTTCTTTTTTTGCTCCTCGGTCTTTTTTTTGGCTTCCTCGGCCTTCTGTTTCTGCTCCTCGGCCTTGATCTTTTCGTCGAGCTTTTTCTGCTCGTCGGGTGTCGGGCCAGGCTCCGGCGGCGGCGGCTCCTTGGCCAGTGCTGCGAGCTTCTCGGCGACCGGATCGGGCTTCGGCGGCTCCGCTTTTTGGGGCTCGGGCGGCTTCGTCTCGGGAGGGGGCGGCGACGGCTCTGTGGCGGCCTTCGGCGTCGGCTTCGGCGCCTCCTTCTTGGGCGTGTCGGGGCGCGGGCTCTCCTTGGCCTCCGCGTCGAGCTCCTTGGCGTTGCGGTCGCCTTTCCTCAGGCGCGTGACGTCGTCGGGCGTGACGATCGCAACCGCCACCGGCTCGGAGATCGGGGGATGGTCGTCCAGGGGCGCACGATGGATCGTCACCAGCGCCCAGGTGAGGAGCGCGGCGTGACACAGCAGCGAGATGACGAGCCCGATAGGCACCGGTCCCTACTTTCGCTCCTCGCCGTCGGTGACCATGTTCAGCTTCTTGA
>CAMDBL010000059.1 GCA_945889015.1 Devosia equisanguinis | reverse complement strand
CGACCGCCGGCATCGACCACATGGCGCAGTCGTTTAGGGCGGACGACACCAAGCTGTCCCGGCCGCTGATGCGCATGATCGACCTCGAGCTGTGGATGAGGCAGAATCGGTCATCGCCAGAGCCGACTTGACATGGCAATCCAAAGCTTGAGGGAAGAACGCGAGCCTTCGCCTTGACTTCACGTTCATCGCGTGAACAAACTTCCGGATGGGGGCGGTTACATCCGACCCAGCTTGGAGAACCAGCGTCGGCCGGGAGAGCAATCTCACCTGGAGTGCGGTAGCATTGGCGGCAATGCTCGGCACTGGAAGATCCTGTAATATCCGTTCAAGCTGACCGTCGCTTGGCCGAGCACGGCTGCGAATGCATCACGTGCCTTCCCGCACACCGGCTTCACGCCGCACCTCGCTCGATCGTCCTTCTTTCAGCCAAATAGGGCCCCATGCAGCTCTTCGGCAAAGACCTCTCTCGTGACGTCGCCGTGATCGCCGAGATCGGCGTCAATCACGAGGGCAACTTCGACAAGGCGCTCGAACTCGTGCGGCTGGCGGCTGAGGCCGGGGCGGACGCCGTGAAATTCCAGAGTTACGCGCCGGAGCGACTGACCAGCTCCGACGAACCTGAGCGGCTTGCGCGGGTGACGCGCTACGCACTCGATGTATCGGCGCACCATCGGCTGGCGGACGAGGCGCGCAACTGCGGGATCGCGTTCTTCTCCTCCGCGATCACCGAGGACACGGTGCAACTGATCGCCAGCCTCGCGCCCGCCATCAAGATCGCCAGCGGGGATCTCGACTTCGAGCCGGTGATCCGCGCCGCGGCTGCGTCGGGACGCATCGTGCTGCTCTCAACCGGCACAGGGACGATCGATGAGGTCGACCGGGCCGTTGGCTGGGTGCGCGACGAGATCGGATCGGCGCCTCTGATGGACCGACTGGTGCTGTTCCAGTGCGTATCCGCTTATCCAGCCCCGATCGAGGAGGCGCAGACGGCGGTCGTCACCCAGTACAAGAGCCGCTATGGCATCGAGGTCGGCTACTCAAATCACGTGATCGGACCCGAGGCCTGCTATGCCGCGGTGGCCCTCGGAGCCAGCGTGCTCGAGGTCCACTTCACTGACTGCAAAACCGGCCGCATGTTTCGCGATCATTCGTTGTCGTTCGAGCCCGCCGATCTCGCCGACCTCGTCGCCAAGGTGGGTCGCATCCGCGCCGCAATCGGCTCGAGCACCAAGGGCCCACAAACCAGCGAGAGCGCGAGCATCCTCGCCATCCGCAAAGGTGTGGTCGCAGCCAGAGACATCGCCGAAGGTACCGTACTCGCGAGGGAGGACCTGATGTTTGCGCGTCCTGCCTCCGAGTTCCCGTCCGCACAGATCGGCCAACTCCCGGGCAAGCGTCTCAAGCGCTCGCTGAAACGGGGGCAGGTCATCAAGCGGTCCGACGTCTAGGCCTACGCGTCGGCCATGTGCGGCATCGCCGGCAGCATCGGTCACGGCCCTGGTCCGTCCGCTCGGATAGAGGCGGCCACGCGCGCGATCGGGCACCGCGGCCCAGACGGCCGGGGCCGGTGGGCCGGTGCTGTCGGTGGGCGGCACGTGACCCTCGCTCACACGCGGCTGTCGATCATCGATCTCGATGTGCGCGCAAATCAGCCGTTCCAAAGCGATGGCTGCGTGCTGTCCTACAACGGCGAAATCTACAATTACCGGGAACTGCGACAGGAACTCGTGGCGTACGGCCATTCCTTCCGCACGCAGTCGGACACCGAGGTGTTGGTCAAAGCGTGGCGCACCTGGGGGGCCAAGTGCCTCGATCGCCTGGAGGGAATGTGGGCGTTCGCCCTCGTCGATACCGAGCGTGGGCAGATCATGCTCAGCCGCGACCGGTTCGGTGAGAAGCCGCTATATTTCTGGCAGACCGCACAGGCCCTACACTTCAGCTCGGAGGTCCGCGCGCTCGCCGCTTTGGAAGGTCGCTGGCCGGAGATCGACGACGCCCAAATCCGTCGCTTCCTCGTCAACGGCTACAAATCACTCTACAAGCAACCATCCACGTTCTATCGCGACGTCCGCGAGTTGCCGTCGGGCACCGCGCTGCTGATCGGTGACGATCCCGCGGTCGCCATCGATCCCCTCGCCCAGGCCCGGCGCTACTGGTCGCTCGCATACGCACCGGCTCGGATGACCGAGGCGGAGGCCGTCGCAGGCGTCCGCGATCGGCTGATGCGCTCGGTGGAGCTGAGGCTGAGATCAGACGTTCCGTTAGCGTTCTGCCTCAGCGGCGGAGTGGATTCGACTGCGCTGGCCTCGATCGCCGCAAAAAGCCTGGGGTGCAACGTGCACGCCTTCTCCATTCTCGACGGTGACGAGCGCTACAACGAGAGCCGCAACATCGAGGCTACGGCGCGCGACATCGGATGCACGCTGCACACCGTCCACACCGAGACGACGGGCTTTCTCGATCGGCTAGCGCGCCAGACCGCCGGGCGCGACGCCCCGGTGGCGACGATCTCGTATTTCATGCACGATTTTCTATCGCAGGCGATTCACGCCGAGGGTTACAAAGTCGCGATCTCCGGCACCGCCGCCGACGAACTGTTCACCGGCTACTACGATCACTACGGCTTCTGGCTGGCGGAGATGGCCGAAAGCGCCGGCGACGATGCGCGTCTGGCGGATTGGCGCGCGAGCTATGGCGCATGGGTGCAGAACCCAATCCTGCGAGACCCGCTGGCGTTCAAGTCCGACCCCGGACAGCGCGATCACATCTACCTCGACCGCGACAACTTCAACAGACTATTGACCACGCCCTGCTCCGAGACGTTCTTCGAGGCCAGCTATTCCGACAACACGCTCCGCAATCGGATGATGAATGAGCTG
The DNA here is from genome assembly GCA_945889015.1 of Devosia equisanguinis. Taxonomy (GTDB): domain Bacteria; phylum Pseudomonadota; class Alphaproteobacteria; order Rhizobiales; family Hyphomicrobiaceae; genus CAMDBL01. Next base: position 19,012 of record CAMDBL010000059.1, on the reverse strand, counting down.
TTCCACGAGTCGATCCCAATGATCCTGCGCGAAGACGATCTCAACTCGATGCGCTGGTCAGTGGAGAACCGCTCGCCCTATCTCGACCGCGCTCTGGTGGAGTTTGCCTACACCATCCCCAATGCGCTGCTGATCAAGGACGGCTATCCGAAATGGCCGCTGCGCTCCGCCGTCGCAGGCATCCTCAACGACACCACGCGCCTCGACAAGCGCAAACGCGGATTCAACGCCTCGATCAACTCGCTGCTCGACCGCAAGGCCCCTAACGTCGTCGACCGCGTCATGGCGGCGGGGCCGATTTTCGACTACCTCCGCCGCGATGCCGTTGAAGAACTGATGCGCAGCGATCTCGCCAGCAACAGCTTCTCCAAGCTGGCCTTCAGTTTGGTCGCTACCAAGCTGTTCCTGGAAGCCGACCGTTCGCCGGCTTCAGTGGGGCTCGCGGCCTGAAATGATCGGCATCATCGACTACGGCCTCGGCAATGTGATCTCCGTGCAGGCCGCTGTGCAACGACTGGGCCACCCGGCCGAGCTGATCGGCGATCCTGGGCGTCTCGGCACGGCCGACAAGCTGGTGCTGCCCGGCGTCGGCGCGTTCGGCGACGGCATGCGCAATCTGCGCGAGCGCGGATTTGTAGAGCCGTTGACGCGCCGCGTGATGGAGGATCGCGTGCCGTTCCTCGGCATCTGCCTTGGCTTCCAGCTGATCGCACGGGAAAGCACTGAATACGGATTGAACGCCGGGCTCGGCTGGATCGACGCGCGGGTGGTGCGGCTGACGCCCGCCGACACCGGACTGCGCATCCCCCATGTCGGCTGGAACGGGCTTGCTCAGAAGTCAGCCTCGCCATTGTTTCGCGAGATCCCCGAGGATGCGCTGTTCTACTACGTGCACAGCTATTGCATGCGTCCTGCGGACAGCTCCGTCGTCACCGGGGAGTGCGACTACGGTGGGCCATTCACCGCCTCCGTCGGCCGCGACAACATCCATGCGGTGCAGTTCCACCCCGAGAAGAGCCAGAGGCATGGCCTCAAGCTGCTCGAAAACTTCCTGACGGCGGCCTGATGCTCCGCAAGCGGGTCGTCACCGTGCTGACCTTCAATGACGGCGTGCTGTTCCGAACCAAGCTGTTCCAGCCGGACTACCGCTACACGCTCAACTTCGTCGATGCCTGGTCGGTCGACGAGATCGTGGTGCTCGACATCACGCGCGGCGGCGGGCACGCCGCGTTCGAGCCGGTGATCCGCGATTTCGCCAGCCGCTGCTTTGTCCCGCTCGCCGCCGGCGGCGGTATCCGCACGCTCGACGACGTGCATCGGTTCCTCAGGCTCGGTGCCGACAAGGTGGTGATCAACACTGGCGCGCTGGAACGGCCGGAGCTGATCGGAGAGGTCGCACGCGCGTATGGCGCCCAAAGCCTCGTGCTCTCGATCGACGCCAAGCGACACGACGACGGGCGCTACGAGGTGATGAGCAACTGCGGCTCGCAGCCGACGGGCAAGACGCCGGAGGACTGGGCTCGGGAGGGCGAGCGACTCGGCGCCGGTGAGATCCTGATCACGTCAATCGACCGGGACGGATCGCTGCAGGGCTACGACCTCGACCTGACGAAGCGGATCGCGGCGGCGGTCAGCGTGCCGACACTGGCGCTCGGCGGCTGCGGCAACTGGGAGCACATGTCCCAGGTGCTGACCACGGCGCAGGCGTCGGCGGCCTGCACGCAGAACATCTACCACTTCACCGAGCCCAGCATCCGCGCCGCCAAGAAAGTCCTCGACGGCAAGCGCATTCCCGTCCGCCTGAGCTGATCTCTCCCGACCTCAGCCACTCGACCCGATAGACCCCGTTCTCAGGGCACACCCGGCATCCCCATGACCACCGCCGCCGCGATCCGCTACTGCCGTACCTGCCTGATGCCGAACTCGCGTCCGCGCATCGTGTTCGATGCCGAGGGCATCTGCAACGCCTGCCATACGGCGAAGTCCAGGGCCAACATCGATTGGGGAGCCCGGCTCGGCGAGTTCCGCCGCCTCGTCGAGGCCAACCGGCCGGCGAGCGGACCCTACGACTGTCTCGTGCCGTGGTCGGGCGGCAAGGATTCGAGCCGCATCGCCTATGCCCTGAAATTCGAGCATGGGCTCAATCCCCTGCTCGTGACGTTCTCACCGCTCATTCCCAACGACATCGGCGAGCACAATCGCGAGGCGCTGCTACGGGCGGGCTTCGACCACGTCATGGTCAGGCCGAACCAGAAGGTCGCGCGCCATCTCGCCCGCCGCTTCTTCGTCGAGCGCGGCAATCCCAAGGTTCACTGGGACGCCGGCGTCAACTCGGCCCCTGTGCAGATGGCCGTCCGCTACAAGATCCCCCTGATCTTCTACGCCGAGCACGGCGAGAGCGAGTACGGCGGCCGCGTGCTGAGCGAGGAGCACCGTAAGATCCGCGACATCACCGAGGTCCTGGAGCACCAGATCGGCGACCATCCGGAGAACTGGATCGACGAAGTTGTCGAGGCGCGCGATCTGGCCCCCTACGCCTACCCCGAGCCGCAGGAGATCGCCGCGGTCGGCGCCAAGGCGCTCTATTTCGCCTACTTCTTCCCCTGGGACGTCACCGAGAACTACGAGTACATCCGCAGCAAGATCGATTTCCAGATCGCCAAGAGTGGCCGCTCGGACGGCACCTACACCAGCTACGACAGCCTCGATGACAAGATCGATAACCTCTACTACTACCTCCAGTTCGTGAAGTTCGGCTTCGGCCGCGCTGCCCGCGACGCCTCCCGGCAGATCTACCGGGGACGGATGACGCGGGACGAGGCGCTCGAGATGGTGCGCAAATACGACGACGAGTTCCCCCATACGTTCCACAAGGAGACCCTCGAATACCTTGGTCTCGACCAGGACGAGTTCACGAGCATCATCGACCTGCACCGCAATCGCGAGATCTGGGAGCAAACCGCGAACGGCTGGAAGCTGCGCTTCCCGCCTGTTTGAGCCCGCGATGACGACCGTGTCTCAACTCTCCTCACCGGCCTCGCCGGCGTACGCACTGCTCGCTCAACCCTTCGAGAGTGACATCTTCGGCGCGCCGCTCTGCCGCATCGCGCTTCCGCCCGGCATACCCTCCACCGCAGAGCTGATGGCCATGACCGACAAGGCCCGGCGCGAGGGTGTAGCGCTGATCGCCTGCCGCCTGCCGGCCGGGAACGCCGCCGCCGGCCGCGCCCTCGAGGGTGCCGGCTTCTACGAGATCGAGACACTCGTGACCCTGGCACGCGACATTCCCGCCAGCACCGAGATGCCCGCCGGCGTGGCGGTCGGCGGCCGTGAGGATGCCGAGACGGCGGCGGCCCTCGCCCGCACCTGTTTCACCCACGACCGCTATCACGCCGACCCCTCCGTACCCCAAGCGATTGCCGACGAGATCAAGGCGCGCTGGGTCCGCAACGGCTTCAACGGGCGCGCCGATGCGCCGCTCGTCGCGCGCGGCTTGTCCGGGCTCGCCGGCTTCAACCTCTGTCTGCTGCGCGGCTCCGACGCGATCATCGACCTGATCGGCGTCGCTGAAACCGCGCGCGGCCAGGGCTTCGGCCGCAAGCTAGTGCTGGGCGCGCTGGCGCATTATGCCGGGCGGGCGAGCCGCATGCTGGTCGGCACACAATCGACCAACACGGCCTCGCTCGGGTTGTATCGCTCGCTCGGATTTGCAGACCTCCGGGCCGAGACCACATGGCATTGGCGGGCGGAGACAGGTTGATGCGGCCCCTCAAACTCGGCGTGATCGGACTGGGCGTGGGCGAGCAGCACGTGCTCGGCTACCAGCGCATCCCCGGCTGCGAGGTGGTCGCCGTCTGCGACATTGACCCGGCGAAAGCCGCCGAGGTGGCGACCCGCCGGGAGGTGCCGCGTTGGTTCACCGACTATCGCCGGATCACCGAGCACCCAGGCATCGACGCCATCTCGATCTGCAGCTTCGACGATCATCATGCCGAGCAGGCGGTCTCCGCCTTCCGTCACGGCAAGCACGTCATGATCGAGAAGCCGGTGGCGCTCGATCACCGGCAGGCCGAGGCGATCCTGGAGGCGCAGCAGGCGAGCGGGCGCCTGCTGACATCCAATCTCATACTTCGCCATAGTCCGCGCTTCCGCGAGCTGCGCCGCATGGTGCAGGCCGGCGACTTCGGCAAGATCTTCTACATGGAAGGCGACTACATCCATCAGATCCTCTGGAAGCTGACGGAGGGCTGGCGCGGCAAGATGGACTTCTACTGCGTCACCTACGGCGGCGGCATCCACCTGATCGACCTGATGCGCTGGCTGATCGACGAGGAGGTGACGGAGGTGACCGGTCTCGGCAACCAGATCCTCAGTGCCGGCTCGCAGTACAAGTATCCTGACACCATCGTCGCGCTGATGCGCTTTTCCGGCGGCGCGCTCGCCAAGAATCTGACGACGCTGGGACCGCAGCGCCCTCAACTGCACGCCCTATCCCTCTACGGCACGAAGCTCACATTCGAGAACGGTCTGCCGGACGGGCGGCTCTACGACGGCGACAAAGCCGGTAGCGGACGGCCGATGACGGTCGCCTACCCCGCCATCGAGAAGGGCGACCTGCTGCCCGATTTCGTCGCGGCCATTCGCGAGGGCCGCGAGCCCGATGTTTCGGCCCGCGACGTGTTCCGCGTCATGGACGTCTGTTTCGCCATCTGGGACTCGGTCAAGACCGGGCGAACCACTCAAGTCCGCTACAAGATCTGACCGCGCAAGCCATACCCATCATGCGAGATCTCAAGTCATGAGCGACGCCACCCCTGTCTCGATCCCCTTCGGCAAGCCGATGCTCGGTCCTGAGGAAGCCGAGGCCGCCGCCCGCGTGCTTGCAGGCACGCAGCTCGTGCACGGCCCCGTCTCCAAGGCGTTCGAGGAGGCCTTCGCCGCACGCATCGGCGCCCGCAAGGCGATCAGCGTCTCCTCGTGCACGGCGGGACTGCATCTGTCGCTGTTCTCGACCGGCATCGGCGCCGGCGCCGAGGTGATCGTGCCTGCGATGACCCACGTCGCGACCGCCCACGCGGCCGAATACTGCGGCGCAAAGCCGGTGTTCGTAGATGTCGAGCCCGACACTGGCAACATGAGCCCGCCCCGCGTCGCCGAGGCCGCCGGTGAGCGCACGCGCGCGATCATGCCAGTTCACTATCTGGGCCTTCCCTGCGACATGGACGCGATCAACGCGATCGCCCGCAAGCACAAGGCCCTGGTCGTCGAGGACTGCGCGCTCGCCGTTGACGCCACCTACGACGGCCGCAAGGCCGGAACGCTCGGCGACGTCGGCTGCTTCTCCTTCTATCCGGTCAAGCACATGACCACGCTCGAGGGCGGCATGGTCACCACCAACGACGAGGCGCTGGCCGCCGCAATCGCTAAGCGCAAGGCGTTCGGATACGACCGCATGCTCGGCGAGCGCAAGATCCCCGGCGTCTACGACGTCGACGCGCTCGGCTACAACTACCGCATGAACGAGGTGCAGGCCGCCGTCGGCCTCGCGCAGATCGCCAAGCTCGACGGTTTCCAGAAGGCGCGCGCCCGGAACTACGCCGACCTCAAGGCCTCGCTCGCCGATGTCGAGGAGCTGACCGTCTTCGAAGCCAACAAGGGCAAGTCGGTTTCGTCCCACTACTGCCTGAACGCGGTCCTGCCCCGCAACGGCAAGCTCGACCGCGCCGACATCATGGCGGTGCTCACCGCCAAGGGCATCGGCACCAGTGTCCACTATCCCAGGCCAGTCCCGCTGATGAAGTTCTACAGCGAGAAGTACGGCTACCGCCGTGGCCAGTTTCCGATCACCGAGTGGCTCGCCGACCAGACGATCTCGCTGCCCGTCGGGCCCCATCTCGCCGAAGGCGATTGCGGCCGCATCGCGCGGGCGATGAAAGAAGCCATCCAACACGTCAAGAAGACGAGCTGAAGGAGAGGGCCCCATGGCGAAAATTCCCTACGAGACGCTGAGGCCCCGCCTCGCCACCGAGCGCATCATGCTCGTCGGCGGCGCCGGCTTCATCGGCCACAACGTCGCGCTCGAGTTGCGCCGACTCGGCGTCGAGACCATGGTGCTCGACAACCTGATGGTGAATAGCGTCGTCGACCACCTCTACGATCATCCCCCGAACCCGCTGCAGGCGGCCGCCTACCAGGGCTTCCTGCTCGACCGCTTCAAGATGATGCGGGAGGCGGGTGTTCGCCTAAAGAACGCGGATGCACGTCTGTTGAATGACCTGTCCTCCGCCTTCGACGAGTTCAAGCCGACCAAGGTCGTGCATCTGTCGGCTATATCGAGCGCAGTGGACGCGCGCAAAAATCCAGGTCTCGCCTTCGATCTGCAGCTGATCACGCTGCGCAACGTGCTCGAGCTTTGCCGCCAGCAGCAAGACCGCATCAACCAAATCATGCTGATGAGTTCCAGCACCGTGTACGGTGACTTCGAGAGCGACACGGTGGACGAGAACACCCGCCCGCGTCCGCGCGGCATCTATGCCAACACCAAATACATGGCCGAGCGGCTGGTGCGCACCTACAATCACCAGCACGGTCTGGGCACGTCGATCATCAGGCCAAGCGCGCTGTACGGCGAGCGTTGCAAGAGCCGCCGCGTGTCGCAGATCTTCATCGAGAACGCCTTGACCGGCAAGCCGCTGCTGCTCGAAGGCGGCGGCGACGGACGCCTCGACTTCACCTATATCGAGGATCTGGTGCAGGGGATCGTTCGCGCCCTCGCCCTGCACACGGGACCGGGAAAATCCGAGACCTACAACATCACCTATGGCAATGCCCGCACCATCGCCGACATCGCCGCCATCGTGAAGAGCGTCGTGCCAGGCGCCATTCTCGAGGACCGTCCGCGCGCGGCCGACAAGCCGATCCGCGGTACACTGTCGGTAGAGCGGGCCCGGGACATTCTCGGCTTCGAGCCGGAGTGGGCGCTGGAGAAGGGCTACAAGCGCTATTGCGAATGGTACGTCGAACGCTGGGAGCGGGCGCGGCGCGACCACAATCTGGCGTGATGTCCCTCGCCATTCTCGTGTTCGCCCGGATGGACTCTCGCCGCCTTCCCGGGAAGGCGATGCGGGACGTCGCGGGTCGGCCACTGGTCGGCCGCGTGATCGACCGGGTACGGAAGGCCATGTGGGGAGGACCGGTGATCCTCGCCACATCCGATCGCCCCATCGACGAGCCACTGGTGGCCTTCGCCCGCGCCGAGGGCATCGCCGCGTTCCGGGGCGACGCTCACGACGTCGCGGGCCGGGCCCTCGCGTGCTGCGACGCCCTGGGTCTCGAGGCCTGCGTCCGTATCAGCGGCGACAGCCCGTACCTTCCGCCCGAGTTGATCGACAGCGCCGCCGAGATCTACCGCGCTCGTGGCGTGGATCTCGTGACCAACGTCTTCCCACGCACCTATCCGCCGGGCGCCAGCGTCGAGATCGTCACGCGCGCGGCCCTGGCGCGCGCCCATCCCCACATGACCGCCGACGACCGGGAGAATGTGACGACGATCTTCTATCGAGATGCCCGCGACTGGCGGATCGCCAACCTCTCGGCCGAGGACGACCGCTATGCCGGTGTCCGCCTGACCGTCGACACGCCCGACGAGATGACGCGCGCCGTCGCGATCGCACATCGCCTCGGCGCCGCCCCCGAGGTCGCATCTCTCGATACCGTGGTCGCCGCGTGCCGGTCCGTCATGAGCACCGAAGCCGGGAGCACCCAACGATGAGCAAGCTTGCCATTCTCGGCGGATCGCCGGTGATCGCGGCACCACCGCCGCCGTACCGCTCGATGGGGCCGAAGGAAGCCGCGGCGGTGGCCGAGGTGATCGCCTCGGACTGCCTGTCTGGCTTCTATGGCAGCCCGGGCGACGAGTACTGGGGCGGCCCGAAGGTACAGGCGTTCGAGGCGGCCTGGCGCCAGCGCTACGGCGTGGCCCACGCGGTCAGCGTCAACTCCGCCACCTCCGGCCTGTTCGCCGCCATGGGGGCGATCGGCCTCTCGCCGGGCGACGAGGTGATCCTGCCGGCCTGGACCATGTCGGCGACGGCCATGGCACCGCTCGTCTACGGCGGCATACCGATCTTCGCCGACATCGAGGCGGAGACATTCGGGCTCGATCCCGCTGCGGTCGCAGCAGCCGTCACGCCGCGCACCCGCGCCATCCTCGCCGTCAACCTGTTCGGCCATCCGGCGAGATTGGCCGAACTCAGGGCACTCGCCGACAGCCACGGCATCTACCTCGTCGAGGACAACGCGCAGGCACCGCTCGGCGCGGAGGGGGGCCGCCCGGCCGGCAGCATCGGCCACATCGGCGTGTTCAGCCTCAACTACCACAAGCATATCCATACCGGCGAAGGCGGCGTCTGCACGACCGACGATCCACGCCTTGCCACGCGGCTTCAGATGATCCGCAACCACGCCGAGAACGCCACGACCTGGCTCGAGATAGACGATCTCACCAACATGGTCGGTTTCAACTACCGGATGGGGGAGCTGTCGGCCGCCATCGGGCTCGTCCAGCTCGCCGACGTCGACCGGCATGTCGAGGCCCGCGAGGCCTTCGCCAGGCGCTTCACGGACGGCATGCGCAATCTCGCGGGTTTGCGCACCCCCACCGTGCGCGACGGCTGCCGGCACAACTACTACTGCTGGTGTGCGACCTACGACGCCGGTGCGGTCGGCATTCCCCGCGACGTGTTCCGCGATGCGCTTATCGCGGAGGGCGTGCCGTGCTTCACCGGCTACGTGCCGCCGCTCTACAGGCTGCCGGTGTTCCAGCGGCGGATCGCCATGGGCCGCGACGGCTTCCCGTTCACGCTCGGCGCCCCCGACTACAAGACCGTCCGTTGTCCGGTGACCGAGCGGATGCACGAGCAGCAGGCGCTGCTCGTCGAAATCTGCGCGTTCACGCCGAGCGACGAGCTCGCCGACCGCTTCGCCGAGGCGGTGCACAAGGTCCACGCGGGTGCATGGGAGCTGCGCGCCATGTCGAAGACCAAAGCCGCGTCGTGACCCGGATCGTCGCCAGCATCGAGGCGCGCATGGGCGCCTCGCGCCTGCCGGGCAAGGTGCTGATGGACATCGCGGGCCTGCCGGCTCTCTCCCGGATGCTCGCCCGCGTGCGTCAGTCCCACCGGATCGACGACATCGTCATCGCCACGAGCACCGCTGCCCCCGACGATGCCATCGCCGCCTGGGCCGATGGCGAGGGCCTCGCCGTCTACCGCGGCAGCGAGGACAACGTACTGGAGCGCGTGCTAGAAGCCCACCGCAGCATGCGCAGCGATCTCGTGGTCAAGCTGTGCGGCGACTGCCCGGTGATCGACCCCGACGTCATCGATCTCGCCATCGCGCGCTTCGAGCGCGGCGACGTCGACTTCGTCACCACCACGATGCCCCAATCCTATCCTGAAGGGCTGGACGTCGAGGTCTTCGAGCGCGCAGCGCTCGAAGACGTGGCCGCCCGCTGCGACGACGCGCACGTCCGCGAGCACGTCTGCTCCGACTTCTACCGCGCGCCCGAGCGCTGGCGGCTGGCCAGCCTCGAGGCTCCGCCCGCGCTGCGTCGCCCGGAGCTCCGACTGCTGCTCGACTACCCGTCGGATCGCGACTTCCTGATCCGCTTGTATCAGCGCCTCGATGATCTCCACGGCGATCGCTTCACCACCGCTCAACTGATCGCGCTGATCGACCGCGAGCACGCCACGCTGGCGCCGACGCGAACCCCTCCGGCTGATGTGCTCCCACTGAGGACCGTCATCGTGGGCTTCGGCAAGATCGCCGACACCATGCGTCGGGATCGCCGCATGGCTAGGTATTTTCCCGACGCCAGCCACGCCCAGATCCTTAAACGTCACCCCGCCTTCGACTGGCTCGCCGTCGTCGACCCATCCGCGGAGGCTCGCGCGCGTGCGCGCACCGATTGGGGAATCGAGATCTGCGCCGCCGACGTGGCGGACCTTCCCGATCCCGGGCAGTTCACCGCCGCCGTCATCGCGAGCCCGCCCGGCCAGCGGCCTCATGTTCTCAACGGCCTCCCCAGCCTTCGCGCCGTACTCGTCGAGAAGCCGCTCGGCAGCAGCGCGGCCGAGGCTGCCGCCTTCGTCGATGCCTGCGAGCGGCGCGGGATCAAAGTTCAGGTCAACTACTGGCGGCGGGGCGACGACAGCCTGTCCGCCCTCGGCAGCCGGACCATCCCCGAGCATCTCGGCGAAATCCAAGCCGTCTTCGGGCTCTATGGAAACGGATTGCGCAACAACGGCAGCCACCTCATCGATCTCGTCCGGATGGCCGCCGGAGAGGTCATTTGGGTCGAAGCGCTGACGGGACCGCAGCCTGGCGGCGGCCCGATCCCCGGCGACATCCACGTTCCGCTCGCCCTCGGCCTCGCCAGCGGCGCGGTCGCCTGCCTGCAGCCGGTGGCCTTCAGCCACTATCGCGAGGTCGGTCTCGACGTGTGGGGCACGAAGGGCCGCCTGCAGATCGTGCAGGAGGGACTGGTGACGCTGCTGAGCCCCCGGGAAGCCAACCGCGGACTAGAGGACGCCGAGGAAATCGCGTCCGACGCGCCTTGCGTGCTGCCATGCACGGTGGCGGGTGCCTTCTCGCGCATCTACGACAATCTGGCGAGAGCCGTCGCCGGCAGCGAGCCGCTCGTGTCCTCCGGACGAAGCGCGCTCGTGACGGAACGCATCGTCGATGCCGCAATCGCTTCGGCCCTCGGTGACGGCCGGCGCCTCACGATCAGCACGTAGGCCCTCCGGGTGTCACGCGCGATCCTCATGCTCGTTGAAGATCCCGGGGCCGCCAATTTCGCGGCGCCCATGCCGGCTGCGCTCGGGCCACTCTGCATCGACTGCCACCTGCTGGCGAACGGCGGCGCTGCCGACCAGCTGGCGCGCCTGGGTCAGCCGTTCCACCGCTTCGACAACGCGCTCGCACCATCCGAGCTGATAGCGCAGCACGCCCCTCGTCTGGTCGCCGTCGGCACCAGCGAGAATCCCGACGGCTACGGACTTCGGCTGATCGATACGGCAAGGGAAGCCGGCATCCCCACCGTCGGGCTCGTCGATGGGCCAGCCTCCGCGGCTTATCGTTTCAGAGGGCGGGGCGCGACAGCCACCGCCCACGCGCCCGACCACGTCCTCGTTCCCGACGAGCCGACGCGCCAGGACTATATCCGTGCCGGCTTCGCCGCCGGGCGCGTGCACGCCGTTGGTCACCCGCTCTACGACCGGGTGCGCGCGGCGCGCGGCGAACTCGGGCGGATACCGAAGGAGGAATGGCGCCGGACGCTGTTTCCGCAGATCCCAGCAGAACCGCCTCTGGTGCTGTTTCTCGCCGAGCTCTCGAGCGGCCTCGACGAGGCGATGTTCAGGCGCTCGCCCGACTATACGCTGCATGGACGCGGCATATCGGAGCGGCGCACGGACATCGTGCTGGAGGAGGTCATCGACGCGCTGGCCGGGCTCACACCCGAGCCCGCGCTGGTGCTCCGCCTCCACCCGAAGACGCGGCCAGCCGATTTCTGCCGCTACCTCGTCGAGATCGCTGCGGTCAGCGAAGGCGGCTCGCCCTGGGAGGCCGTGATGGCCGCCGATCTCGTAATCGGCCTCTCGACCATCCTTCTGGTGGAGGCGGCCCTGCTGGGGAGGCCGACCCTGTCGGTGCTGCCCCGCCCGACCGAGGCGCGGTTGTTGCCAACGATCGCAGCCGGCATCACGCCGTGCGCCACCCGGCGGGACGAGGTGGCCTCGGCCGTCGGGCGTGCGCTGCGCGAGCCGGCGCCGCTGGAGGCCAAGCTCGACCGGGCATTTCCACCGGGCGGCATGGCACGCGCCGCATCGCTGCTGCAGGCCATGCTGGTATGATCGACTTCGCCACCGTGGAGAACGAAGGCGTCCGTGTCACCCCGTTCGGTGACCGGCATCTGACGGCACGCTACGTGTCCTGGCTCAACGATCCACATATCGTACGCTACTCAGAACAGCGCCATCGCACGCACACACTAAAGAGTTGCGCGAGCTACGTGGATGGCGTCAGGGCCTCCTCGACCGCACTGCTGCTCGCAATCGAAGCGCTGCGGCCGGCGCTCGGCCACATCGGGAACATCGGCCTGGCATTCGACCCACATAATCTGACAGCTGATGTTTCCATTCTGATCGGGGAGCGCGAGGCCCACGGCAAGGCACTGGCGACCCGCGCCTGGACGGCCGTGCTCCGAGAGCTGCTCGTCACCCACGGCCTGCGCAAGGTCACGGCCGGCACGATGGCAGACAACATCCCGATGCTCCGCGTCATGACTCGAAGCGGCATGCATATCGAGGGGCGAAGGGCGCGCCAATTCGTGCTCGACGGTCGCGAGGTCGATCTCGTGCAGGGGGCTATTTTCCGGGAAGGTCTCGTCTGATGAGCCGCGTCGTTGTCATACAGATGATGAATCAGTACGCCGATTTGCTGTCGGCGATGGCGGACGAGCTGCGCGAGCGGCACAGCTACGAGTGCATCCTGCTGCACTATGGCCCAAATGGACTGCCGAGCGAGCAGCACTACAATTTCCGCAGGGCGAGCTTCAAGGCGCTGATCGACATCGAGCCGCACATCATGCCGCGAGCGGACATCGCGCCGACCGCGACGCTGGCGGGCCGCGTCCACGAGCTCGAGCACCGCCTGGGCTTTAAGCTCCTGGAGAGCATCCGCTCCGACCGTCACCTGGGTTACGGCTTCGTGGTGGGTGCGGAGTATCCACGCTCGCGCTACGGCGTCGCCACCTCCTTCGATCAGTCGCTCGACATCGCCGTCCGCTTGACGGAGGCCATCGAGAGCGCTCTCGATGCTCACGGCGTCGACGTCGTCGTCGGCAGTCCCTCCAACATCGCTGGCAGCATCCTGATCGGTGTCGCGCAGGGGACGGGGCGGACGACGCGCATCCCCGCGCTCTCGATCTCGGGGCGCATCTATTGGGCCGAGCGGCGGGACTACTGGCCGCCGGGCATTCGCGAACGCTACGCTACGACCCTGGCGGCGACCTCGCCCGCACCCTCCGACGACGAGCCGACCGTGCCGCCCCCTCCCGAGCGCGCGGCGAGCTACATTCGCGGCTTGCGCCGCGAGACGACGATCAGCACGCTCGCGCGCCGTCTTTATTCCCGGACCCGCACTACAGTCGGCTTCGCGCTCAAGCGCCGGGACGCCGTCTACGGCCGCTACCTCTATCTCGAGACCATCAAGTCCATCACCAAGGTCTGGCGGCTCCGGCGAAAGGCATTCGCGACCGCGCCACTCGGACCGAAGCTGCCTGACGGCCTGCCGTTCGTGCTCTACCCGCTGACAATCGAGCCCGAGGCGACCTTGATGACCGAGTCGCCGACCTGCGACGATCAGCTCGGCTTGATCGATCAGGTCGCCAAGTCGATGCCGACCGGCTGGCGGCTGGTGGTCAAGGAGCATCCGGGATTCACGTCGCCTCGGCCAAGAGGCTTCTGGGAGCGGATCCGTCGCTACCCAAATGTCCTCGTCGCCTCGCCACTCGAGAGTGGAGAGGCCCTGTTGCTGCGCGCCCGGGCGCTGGTCGTCATCCGCAGCACGCTCGGATTGCAGGCCGCCGCCGCCGGCATTCCCGTGATCACGCCGCACCCGAGCTACATCGGCTCGCTCCTGCCCCACGTCTTCAATCCGCAGAGCTACGCCGAGATGGAACAGACCTTCCGCCGCATCGCGGGGAGTGAACTCCCGCCTCTTCGCGAGCGCCGCCGCTGCGCACGCGCCCTGCTCGCCGCCATGGACGCAGGCGGCGTCGCGCTCAAGGACAAGAACCTGATCCGAGGCGTAGCCGGCGGCACGCCGATACCGAAATCCGAGGTCGATTCGATCGTCTCGGCGCTCATCGATGGACTAGCCTCGAACGCTGCTGCGCCGGCCTTATCGTGAGCAATCCGGCGGTGTGTCCGATACGGCTGCGCGGCCCTATCGCCAGAAACCCGCGGCCGGACACCTTCCAGCGATCGTGTTTCCGACCGTCTGCCGACGCTATCCATGCAGGCGTTCACGACGTGAACAATGGGCTTGACCACCCCAATATTTGCGCCTACCAACTTTGCGAATCCGAGAGGGATGCTCCGACTTCGGGCACTGCCGGAACGATCCTCGCACCCGATTTCTTGACGGCGGCCACGGCACCCGTCGTGCGGCAGCTTTGGCCCTTCATCGCGAGCGGCACAGCATCGGCTCGGGTCGCCACATAGAAGCGATCGTGTTCGCCCCGCACCACCTCGATCCCAGCCGAGCGATCGCTTCGTCGATACCGAACGGGCCATTTCCTGCATTGAACCCCTCCACCTGCACATCCCGCGAGACAACGGACTCGCAACACGCGTCTCGCCTGGAGAGATGGTTGCTGTTGCCGCTCCGCTTTATCGCGGGCGTGCGCCCCGACGATTGGCGCGCCGCGGAGGCGACCCTGCTGCGGCATCGGGCACTGGCGCCCCGCAATGCCCTGCCGATGATGGGTCTCAGCCTGCTCGTGGTGCTGTTCGAGCTGTCGGGCGTTTTCTCTCTACTGCCCCTGCTGCAGTTCGTGCAAGCCGAGCAGAGCCTCCCGGCTCTCGTCGAGAAATCCCCCTACTGGCGCCGCGCGGCCGAGCTTGCGGCCACAATCGGCGTTCCGATCACGCTCGTCACGCTCGCCTTCGTCACCGTGCTGCTGCTGATCTCGCGCCAGGTGGTATTCTATCTGTCGACCCGCACCGGCGCGCTGGTGCGCGAGCGGTTCGCCCGGGACATCCGGCTTTCGGCCACGCGACGTCTGTTCGAGGCGCGGCCCTCCACCATCCGCGGTGTGGGCTCGGGCTCCTTCGTCGTGCTGGTCAACCAGCAGGCCACCAACGGCTCGGCGATGGTCGCCTACTTCTCCGAGGCCTTCCAGATCACGCTGACCTTTGCAGCGTTCGCCATCGGCATCGCCTTCGTCTCACCTTGGGTGATCGTGCTCGGTGGCGCCTGCGCTGTGATCGTCGTCATCGTCCTCAGCGTCTTCGTTCGCGGCACCTACCGCATCAACACCGAGCTGGCTCGCGACTACGACCAGTTCGGCCAGTTCCTCGCCCAGTTCTACAATGCCTGGCGGCTCGTCAAGCTCACCAACCGCATCGATCCGCTGATGGCCGAGCTCGAGAGCCGCACGGAGCGCATCCGCCTCGCCCAGATGGGACTCGTCCGGCACAGCGGCCTGATCCAGCTGCTGGCGATGCCGATGGCGGCCGTGCTCGGCCTCGGATCGCTTGTCATCCTGACCGGCGTCGTCGCGCTGAACGTCGCGCAGCTCACCTTGATGATCGTGGTGCTGTTTCGCCTAGGCCCGATGGCCGAGGGTCTCGTCAAGCTGCGCAATAGCATGACCGGCGGCATCACCGCGCTTCGCCGGATAGAGGATCTGCACGTCGCCGCCGTCGCCAATCGCGAGGTCGACGACGGCACGCTGGCGTTCCATGCACCCCGCGAGCGCATCTCCTTCCGTGGCGTGCATTTCAGCTATCCGGAACGCGATGCCGAGGCCTTGAGCGGCATCGATCTGGATATTCCCGCGCATCTCCTGACGGCGGTAATCGGGCCTTCGGGCGCCGGAAAATCGACGTTGATCGACCTGCTCGCACGCATCGACACCCCGAACGCGGGACAGATCTCGATAGACGATACGCCGATCACCGATTTCCGGCTCGGCGCTCTGCGTCGCGGCATCGCCGTCGTCGATCAAAGCGCCGTGCTGATCGCTGGGACGATCGCCGACAACCTCCGCCTCGTCAACCCGCAAGCAAACGAACGCGAGATGATGGGCGCGCTCGAGTTCGCCTCGGCCGCCGAGTTCGTCCGGCGCCTCCCGGATGGGCTAGCGACCACGGTCGGCGAGAACGGCGCGCAGCTTTCGGGCGGGCAGCGACAGCGCCTGACCATCGCGCGTGCGATCCTCGGGGAGGCACAGATCGTTGTTTTCGACGAGCCGACGAGCGCCCTCGACTTCGAATCCGAAACGGCCTTCCGTAACTCGCTCGACGCGCTGGTCGCCCGCAGAGACCGCACCATCATCCTCATCGCGCACCGCTTCTCGACGATCCAGAACGCAGACTACGTGGTTATTCTCAAGGACGGCAAGGTTGAGGAGGCCGCCCGGCCCGCCGATCTCACGCGTGATTTCTCCTACTACCGGCGTATGATCGACGCGCAGACGAGCGATCGATGACAGCGTCTCTGATCTTGCTGGAGATATCCAAGTTTGATTGTTCCATCCTTCTGCGGCTGCGACCGTCAGCGAGCAAATAAGGTCCACCATGCGCGATTTCCTGACCGAACGGCCCAACCTCAACGGGGCGACGATTCTCGTCACCGGAGGGACCGGCTCGTTCGGCAAGGCTATGATCCATCACCTGCTGGAGAATTTCGAACCGCGGCGGGTCATCATCTTTTCGCGTGACGAGATGAAGCAGTGGGAGATGAGCTTCGATCCAAAATTCCGAGATCGTCGCAACCTGCGCTATTTTATCGGCGACGTTCGCGATCTCGGCCGCCTCGAGATGGCGATGCGTGGCGTCGACTACGTTATCCACACAGCCGCCCTGAAGCACGTGCCCGCAGCCGAATACAATCCGTTCGAGTGCATACGGACCAACGTGCACGGCGCGGAGAACGTCGTTCAGGCATCGATCCGGACGGGCGTCAAGCGGGTGATCGCGCTGTCGACGGACAAGGCCGCCAACCCGATCAACCTGTACGGGGCGAGCAAGCTCGCTTCCGACAAGATCTTCGTCGCCGCCAACCATCTCGCCGGCAGCAGCGAGACGCGTTTCTCCGTCGTGCGCTACGGCAACGTGATCGGCTCGCGCGGCAGCATCGTGCCACTGTTCCGCAAGCTCGTCGCGGAAGGCACCGACCACCTGCCGATCACCGACGAGCGCATGACGCGGTTCTGGATCACGCTGGTGCAGGGCGTGCGCTTCGTGCTCTCATCGTTCGCGATCATGCGCGGCGGCGAGATTTTCGTGCCGAAGCTGCCGAGCATGAAGGTGACCGACGTCGCCCGTGCGATCGCCCCGGGCCTGCCGCTGAAGATGATCGGCATGCGGCCGGGCGAGAAGCTGCACGAGATCATGATCACCCGCGAGGACAGCTTCAACACGCTGGAGCTGCCGGACCGCTACGTCATCGAGCCGGCCTTCATCATGTGGAGCGCGACGCGCAGCGAGCTGCCCGGTGCCAGCAAGGTGGCGGAAGGCTTCCACTACTCCAGCGACGACAACGTGGAATGGCTGAGCAAGACCGAGCTCGATCAGATGCTGGTCGGCAGCTGAGGCGGCGGCGATGAGCAAGCCCTTCCTGCCCTACGGCCGCCAGTCCATCGATGCGGACGATCTCGCCGCTGTGCGCGACGCACTGACGTCGGACTTCCTCACATCGGGCCCGCTGGTGCCCCGGTTCGAGGCGGAATTCGCCAAGGTGAGCGGCGCGCGGCACGCAATCGCCTGCTCGAACGGGACGGCGGCGCTGCATCTAGCGGCGTTGGCCGCGGGCCTTGGTCCGGGTGACCGCGCCGTCGTGCCTTCGATCACGTTTCTCGCCACGGCCAACGCGGTCCGCATGACCGGTGCCGAGGTCGTCTTCGCCGATGTCGATGCCGAAACCGGCTTGATGTCTGCCGCCACCTTCGAGGCCGCACGCGCCCGTGCCGGCGGTACCGTCAAGGCCGTTCTGCCGGTGCATCTAGCCGGACAGTGCGTCGAGATGGCAGCATTGGTGGAAGCCGCACGTAGGGCCGGTGCCGTAATCATCGAGGACGCCTGCCACGCCGTCGGCGCTGCGGCCGACACCGCAGCGGGGAGCGAGTTGGTCGGAGCTTGCAGCCATGGCGGCTATGCCACGTTCTCGCTGCATCCGGTCAAGACCATCACCACCGGCGAGGGCGGGGTCGTCACCACCGCCGACGACGATGCGGCCGGCCGGCTCGCACTGCTGCGCAATCACGGCATGTCGCGGGCGCCGGAAGAATTCACCGAGCGCGATCTCGCGTTCGATGCGAGCGGCGCGCCCAATCCCTGGTACTACGAGATGCAGGACGTCGGCTGGAACTACCGGCTGACCGACATCCAGGCCGCACTCGGCCTGTCGCAGATCGCCAAGCTCTCCCGTTTCCTCGCGCGCCGCAGCAGCCTTAGGGCCCGCTATGCCCGTGAGCTCGCTTCGCTTGCACCGCTCGTCAGCTTGTCGCCGACGACGCCGGGCAGTACGCCCGCCTGGCATCTCGCGGTCGCGCTGATCGATTTCAACGGCAGCAGACAGACGCGGGCCGCGGTGATGCGCAAGCTGGCGGAGGCCGGGATTGGCACGCAGGTGCACTATATCCCCGTGCACCGCCAACCCTACTACCGTCGACGCTATGGCGCGATCGACTTACCCGGCGCGGAGGCGTGGTATGCCCGCTGCCTGTCGCTGCCGCTGTTCCCGGCGATGGGCGACGACGACGTCACCCGCGTCGTCGAGACGCTCGGGGCGGTCTTGAAATCCGTGAGCCATTGATCCGCGAGGCACTGAGAAGCGCACCGTGATCGTCCTTCTCGACAGACTAGGCTCGGACACCGGCGGCACCGGTGCCGACGCGACATGGAGCGGCGCGCGGCTAGCCCGGGAGACTCGCCGCCGCGCCTCGCGGCTGCATACCCGAGACATCGGGCCGGGCGACCGGGTGATGATCACCCACGGTGGCACGCCCGCGTTTTTCGCCGACCTGTTTGCGACCTGGCAGGTTGGTGCCTGCGCGGCTTGCATCAACCCCGGACTGATGCCGTCCGAACTCTCGAACGTCGCCACGTTCTTGGCGCCGAAGTTGATCCTGGCGGCGGCATCCTCGGCAGAGGCCATCTCAGGCGCAGACGTGATCTCCTGCGCCGGGGACGAGGTCGCCGGCGAGCCGGTGAGCGGCATC
>CAMDBL010000058.1 GCA_945889015.1 Devosia equisanguinis | reverse complement strand
CGTCGGGCAATTTGCGGGGAGCGATGGTGACCGCGCAGCAGACGATCGCGGGATGATCGGCGAAACGGACGATGGCGCCGACGATGATGCGCGATGCCTCGAAGCCCGCAGGCGCTCGATACGTCCAGCATTGTCCCGCAGTGATCGGCGGCTCGGTCATTTCTAGTTTCCCCATACCATCGGGCGCACTGCTCGAGCATCTTGAGCGGGCTCGGTACGCGGGCATTACGGCGAGCGTGGGTCGGCACGAGCGCCCGCGAGATCGGGCCATGGGCTCAACCGGCGTCCGAATCGTCGAAGGGTGCCATCACCGCGGCTCGAGCACTGAATCCGCGATCGCAGCGGCGCGATCGGGATCGGTCCCCGAGATCTCCTGCACGGAGGTCGACCATCCAGCTACGGCCGGCGCGCGGCGAGCATCTCTCGCCCGATCGAGAACGGACGGGGCCTGCGTCCAGCGGCGCACCGCTTGCGCACCGGCCATGGGCAGGGGTGTCTCGTCACAGGGGAGCGCGGTCGTGCGGTCGGTGTTGCGGTCGAGGCGCAGCAACGTGCAAGCGCCTGTCCGCGACGGCTCGGTCGCAGGAATACCGCCGTAGACGGTGGTTTGCAGCTTGCGCTGATCGTTGGCCGACGCCGGCTCGCGCGCGGGCGCGGCATAGCTGGCCGGGGCCTCTGTCTTGAACACGACGTTGCTGACGAAGCTCCAGAAGCCGACGAAATGCCAAAAAACGATGCCGGACGCGAACCCCAGGCTGCCCCAGGCCAGCGCCGGCCAGCCTGGGCGTCGGTCCGCCGGCTGCGGCTTGGCGGGGCGCGGAGCCGATCGGGGGGGCGGCTGCTGAAGGATCGCCTGCATCGGTGCCGGGCTCGGCCGGACGGGGAGACTCGAGAGGGGCGAGGCGTACGACTGAGAGGGGGCCGTGAGGGGTGCCGCGACACGCGCGCCGAGAACCGCGGCCGGCGGATCACCGGCGCGGTGTTGTCGCAATACCTGTTCTAGCCTCGCCCTGCCTTGCATGCCCGCTGCAGTCCACGCCGAATCGTTCCCTGACTGGCGTCAGTCTGTGTAACCGGGGCTCGGGAATGCAATGGCTGCCCCGGCTGGGCGCGTGGCCGCAGGGTCGTCATCCACAAGGGGATGGTCGTGCCGGCACCTGCGGATCTGATCCCGGTGGGCCGATCAGCGGCCGACTCCGGGGATCACGCGCGGGCCCGGCAGCGGCGCGCGGACATTGCGCCGTTCCTCCACAGATTGTGGCTCGGTCTTGGTCGTGCGCACCGGCAGCACGAACATTCGGCTCGCCGAGCACATCCGGCGCTGGTCCTCATTGCGGCCGCACGTGCGAAAGTCGCCGGAGCGATCGAAGCAGACGCGGATCTCGCGTAGTCGGTTGCCGGCACCGCCACAGGATACCGCGAGCATGTCGGGCTTGAGCCCGGGATTGACGGCGAGAAATTCGTCGACGAGGTCGTCTGGGGCGACCATCCGGCTCTCTAGCGGGTTGACGTAGGCGGCGGGGATCTTGACCTTCTGGAAGAGCTTGCGGGAAAACAGAAAGTACTCGCCGGGGCTCAGGCCCGAGCAGGTGCCGTGCTTGCGGTACTCATGAATGGCGAGCCGGGGGCTCGGCATCATGTCGCCGAGCTCGTCCAGCACCTGCTGGGGAATGTAGGTCCGGCCTTTGCCTGGGCAGTACTCCGGCCAGCCGCGCTCGTGCTGCGGCCACAGTCCATGCAACACGAAGCCGAAGCGGCGGCCGTCGTTGCGCCCGCACTGCGGATCACCGTCTCGGGTCTGTGCCGTGGCGCAATGCGTCGGGCTCCAGGACAGAGCCAGCGCATAATAGTCGAATTGCCCGGCGACGTTGCGGCGTTCGTTGCGGGAGCCGAACATCTCTCCGGAACGGTCGTAGCGCTGCGCGGCGGCGGGAAGGGCAGCGATCAGGGTCAGGGCTACGAGAGCGGCGTTCCACATCGTCGATCCAGTCTTCATTTCCCGGTGCTTCCTGTGCTCGTGCGGACGACCCGGCTGTACCCTTCGCAGTGGATGGCGGCAAGCGGCGTGAAGCCGCGAAACACTTGTGGCCGACCTCAATACGCGCCAAGTTCGGTTAGTCCGGCATTTTCAACAGCGCCCGCCGTTTCCATCACCGCTTTCCATGAACGCTGACGTCTGCGTTGTCGGCATAGGCAGGGTCGAGCCAGCCGTCCACGTCATAGTCCGCCATGCAGCGGTCTACCAACGCCTCCATGCCCTTGAGTGCGCCCGATGCCTGCGCCTGTTGCAGACCGAACAGGCGCACGAGCTCGTGGCTGCCGGCGTAGTTCAGCTCGTAGAGTTCGTGACGCGCCCCGAACTCCGAGCCGATCGCGTCCCAGAGCAACTTCATGATCTTGATGCGCTGCTTGTGGTCGATGCCGTTGGAGCCGCGGACGTAGCGCGAGAGGTACTTGTCGATTTCGGGGTTTTGCAGGTCGCGCGAATGCGATGGTAGGTAGATCAGCCCCGAGGCGACCACCTTCTCGACGATCTGGCGCACGGCGGGGTAGGCCTCCGGCGCGAACATACGGTAGGCGACACAGGCCTTGACGTTGGGCAGCACTCGGCCCTCGACCCAGGGATCGGGCGTGCCGGTCATCGCGTCCGTCAGCGCCCAGAACAGGCTGCGCCAGCCCATCACCTCGCCGATCTGAGCCTGCACGCCGCGGAAGCTGTCGACGCCGGTCGCGCGCGCGGCCTTGTAGAGCAGACCCGCGATGAAATCGAGCTTCACGGCGAGCCGCGTGCAGCCCTGCAGCGTGAAGCCGTTGAAGAAGCCGGAGCGCGGATAGAACTGCTTCAAGCGATCGATGTCGCGGTGGATCAGCACGTTCTCCCAAGGGATGAACGCGTTGTCGAACACCAGGATCGCGTCGTTCTCGTCGAAGCGAGAGGTCAGCGGGTAGTCCCACGGCGAGCCCATCACGGACGCCGCCATCTCATAGGACGGTCGGCAAATCAGCTTGATGCCCGGCGTGTCCATCGGCGCCATGAACATCACGACCATGCTCGGGTCGGTGATTTCGGCGGCCATGTTCTGACCGAGGAAGTTGTAGTGGGTCAGCGCCGAGCCGGTCGCCACCACCTTGGCGCCGGAGACGTAGATTCCGGCGTCCGTCTCCTTCTGGATGGTGATGTAGACGTCCTTGACCTGTTCGATCGGCTTGTCGCGGTCGATCGGCGGGTTGACGATGGCGTGGTTGCAGAACAGCACGGCTTCCTGAGCCTTCTTGTGCCACGCTCGTGCATTGTCGGCGAAGGGGCCGTAGAAGGCGGCGTTGGCGCCGAGCGTGTTGAGGAAGGCGGCCTTGTAGTCGGGGCTGCGGCCGAGCCAGCCGTAGGTGATGCGCGCCCACTCCGCGATCGCGTCGCGCTGGGCGATCAACTCCTCGCGCGAGCGCGAGGCCTTGAAGAAGCGATGCGTGTAGCCGCTCGAGCCCGTATCGGTCGGCGCAGTGAGGACTTCCTTGGTCTTCTCGTCGTGGAGGGCGTCGTAGAGCTTGGCGAGCGAGCGGGCGGAGTTACGGAAGGCGGGGTGCGCGGTCACGTCCTCGACGCGCTCGCCGTAGATGTAGACCTCGCGCCCGTCGCGCAGGCTTTCGAGGAACTCTGCGCCGGTGAACGGCCGGCCCTTGCCCGCGACGATGTCCTCGGGACGTTGCGGCATCGTGATGCCTCCCTGCTGGCTTAATTGCTCCCTTTTGGGTGCAGGATAGCTCAGGTGAAGCCGTGTGCACGCGCCAAACGCGATGCTCAGTTTCGCAACCCGTCCCGCATCGCCCCGTCGGCCTTGAGAAACGCCTCCACGTCCGGCGTGGCCGCGGGAGGCTCGGCCGAGACGCCGATGGTTTCCATCAGCTTGCCGATCGGCACAAAAGCGCGGGTCGAGCGGTCGTAGATGCCGCCCTTGAACAGCGCGTGCGCTGCCACCTGCCCGTCGCGACGGCCGCCGACGTTGAGGAACACCTGCTCCATCACGACGTTGGTGGCGTCCCACGTCAGGATCCGTGTCTCCAGCCTGATCCGCTGGAACAGGCGCAACTCGCGCCGGTAGCGGATCGCGACCTTGCTCGCGATCGGCGTCCAGCGGTGCTTCACCACCGCGCGCAGCAGGCCGGTGGAGACGAGGATGTCGATGCGGCCGAGGTCCATCAGCGCGAGATAGCGCGCGTTGTTCATGTGCAGGCTCGGATCGAGGTCGTGCGGCCACACCCTGAAGGACAATCGCGAGGCGTCCCCGGCGTTCGCCAGCCGTGGCCGGAATGGGGCGGTGAGCAGATAGGCGAGAAGGCGTAGCCAGAGGTTCATGCGGTGGTCCGGTTCGCGAGTGGCATAGCGCGAGACTTGAGGCTTCTGCAACTTGGCCTCTGCCTTGCCGCTCGGCAATGTCTTGTGGCACGGTCCCTGCGGGAAGCGAGCGCCGGTGGACAATCTGCGAGCTCCTGGGGAGGTCATCGCATGGCGAGCGCATCGCCGGACACATCACAATCGGTGAATGCGCCCGCGTCGGCATCGGAGGCCGATGGGGGGCGGGCCGTCGATCTGCGCGGCGTCGCGATCACGTTTTCACTGGCCGACGGCGGCGTTTACAAGGCTGTGGCGGCGACGAGCTTGTCTGTCGCCACCAGCGAATTCGTCGCCATCGTCGGGCCGACGGGATGCGGGAAGTCGACGCTGCTCAACGCGGCCGCAGGCCTGCTCAGGCCGGCGGCGGGCAGCGTGGAGATCCTCGGCAAACCGTTGCAGGGCCTGAACGCGGCGGCCGGCTATCTCTTCCAGCAGGACGCGATCATGCCCTGGAAGACGGCGTGTGACAACGTCGCGCTGGCGCTGGAGGTCGGCGGGATCGCCCGCACGGAGGCTCTGGAGCGGGCAGATGCTTGGCTCGCCCGCGTCGGTCTCAGGACGCACGGAGACCGCTATCCTCACCAGATGTCGGGTGGACAGCGCAAGCGCGTCGGTCTCGCACAGGTGCTGATCCGCGATCCCAAGATCCTGCTGATGGACGAGCCGTTCGGGCCGCTGGATGCACAGACCCGCCAGATCATGGGCAACCTGCTGCTCGACCTGTGGGCCGCCGATCGCAAGGCCGTGCTGTTCGTCACCCACGACCTCGAGGAGGCGATAGCCCTCGCCGACCGGGTCGTGATCATGTCGGCGGGCCCGGAGGCGCGCATCATCGGCGACTTCAAGGTCGACCTCGGGCGCCCTCGCGACGCCGCCGACGTGCGCACCGACCCGCGCTTTCACGCGCTGCATAAGGCGATCTGGTCAGAGCTCAAGACCGAGGTGATGAAAGCCTACGGGGAGGACGCGGCATGACTCCCTCCCGCTCGACTCTGCTCGCGCTGCAGGTGCTGGTCGGCGTCGCCATGCTGGCGTTCTGGCATATCGGCTCGACGGTTCCGATCGGCGGCGTCTATCTGCTGCCCAAGTTCTTCTTCTCGACGCCGCTCGAGGTGGCGGGACGGGTCTTGGAGTTGTTCGTCAACGGCACCGCCAAGATCGTCGGCTGCAAGCAGGCGATCGACCCGATGCGCATTCTCAACATCTCGGACCCCTGCTTTGGCAAGACCGTCTGGCAGCACCTCACCATCACGTTGATCGAGGGCACGCTGGCGTTCGCCATCGGCTCGATCGCGGGCGTGACCCTCGGTTTCTGGTTCGCCCGCAAGCCGCTGCTCGCGGCGGTCTTCGATCCCTACATCAAGATGGCGAACTCGCTGCCGCGCGTGGTGCTGGCGCCGATCTTCATGCTGTGGCTCGGCCTCGGCATCTGGTCGAAGGTGGCGCTGGGCGTGACGCTGGTGTTCTTCATCGTGTTCTTCAACGTCTACCAGGGCGTCCGCGAGGTCTCGCCCAACATTCTTGCCAACGCCCGCATGCTCGGCATGAACGACCGCCAGCTGCTCCGCCACGTCTATTGGCCCTCGGCGCTGTCGTGGATGTTCTCCTCGCTGCACACCTCGGTCGGATTCGCCATCATCGGCGCGGTGGTCGGGGAATATCTTGGCGCGTCCGCCGGCCTCGGCTACCTGATCCAGCAGTCAGAGAGCGTGTTCGACGTGACGGGCGTATTCGCCGGCATGGTGATACTTTCGGCTTTCGTCCTGATGATCGATGCGCTCGTCAGCGTCGTCGAGCGGCGGCTGCTGGTGTGGCGGCCCGCACCCGCGGGCGAGCACGCTTGAGCAATACACGAGCAACAAAGGGAGGATACGGAATGCAGATCCTGAAACCGATCGCGGCGGCGTTGGCGATCGTCGCGGCGCTGGCGCTTCCGGCGATGGCGCAGGCGCCCGAGAAGAAGGACGTCAAGCTCGGTGTCGGTGGCGCGTCCTCACTGTACTATCTGCCGCTTGCGCTGACCGAGCAGCTTGGCCACTTCAAGGAGCAGGGCCTCAATGTCGAGGTCTCCGACTTCAAAGGTGGCTCGCAATCGCTGCAGGCGCTGATCGGCGGCTCGGCCGACGTTGTGACCGGCGCCTACGAGCACACCCTGCGCATGCAGCAGAAGGGCCAGGACATCCTGGCCGTGGTCGAGCTCGGCCGCTATCCTGGCATCTCGATCGGCATCAAGGCCGACAAGGCCGCCGCCTATAAGTCGGCCGCCGACCTCAAGGGCATGAAGATCGGCGTCACGGCGCCCGGCTCGTCGACGAACATGATCGCCTGGTACGTGATGGCGAAGGCGGGTCTGACCAAGGACGACGCCTCGTTCATCGGTGTCGGCACCGGCGCGGGCGCGGTCGCGGCGATCCAGAAGGGCGAGATCGACGCCATCTCCAACATCGAGCCTGTGATGGCGAAGCTCGAGAAGGAAGGCCTCGTCAAGATCGTCGCGGAGACACGGACGACGGCGGGCACGACGGCTATGCTCGGCGGCGCGATGCCTGCCGCGGTGCTCTATCTCAAGCGCGATTTCGCGACCAAGAACCCGAACACGGTGCAGGCGCTGACCAACGCGTTCTACAAGACGCTGAAGTGGATGAAGACGGCGACGCCCGAGCAGATCGCACAAAAGGTGCCGGCCGAGTATCTACTCGGCGACAAGGCCACCTATATCGCGGCGGTCAACGCCTCCAGGCAAGCCTACTCCGAAGACGGAGTCGTCTCGCTGCAGGGCCAGAAGCGGTCGCTCGATTTCCTCAAACAGTTCGAGGCCGCGTTCAAGGACGTGAAGGAGGATGCGCTGGCCAAGACCTGGGACGGCCGATTCGTCAAAAAGGCCGCCGAGGTGGTGAAGTAGCAAGCCCCGGCCAGGCCAGGTTCCCTTCGATAGGGCGCCCACGACATAGGCGAGCGAGCGGCACTCGTGTAGAACGCGGGTGCCGATTTGTTTTTGGCGTTCAGAACGAGAGCAGCAGCTCATTGGGAGGCAACAGCATGAACCCGTCCGTCGCATTGATAGCCCGCGTGCTGCTCGCATCGATCTTTCTGATCTCGGGGGTTCGCAAGATCATGGCGTTCCCGATCGTCGCGGGCATGATGGCCGGCAAGGGATTTCCGATGCCCGAGGCGATGCTCGGCTTGACCATTGCGCTGGAGCTCGTCGGCGGCGTGCTGCTGATCCTCAACGTGATGGCGCGTCCGGTCGCGATCGCGCTGGCCGCCTTCACGTTCGTCGCCGGCGCCATCTTCCATAATTTTTGGGCCAAGGCGGGGCTGCCGCCGCCGGAGTACAACTCCGAGCTCAATCATTTCCTGAAGAACATCGCGATTGTCGGTGGGCTGCTGATGGTGGCCGCGGTGGCTTCCCCGGCCGAGGACAAGACCTGAACCGGCGCCGTGTTTGACGGCGTCGACGACTGGTCGCTCGATCTGCTTGGCGGGTGGTCGCAAATCACCGATAGCTAACTTGGGGCTCGCTGGTGGCGCCCGTCGCGCAGGCCGGAGATGCCATGTGCGCTTCCGGCATTGAGCTGCGCGGCAGGACGGCGAAACGATGCGCTATCTCTTCATCCACCCGGTGTTTCCTGGCCAGTTCCACAAGGTGATGCATCAACTTGCCGCCGATCCCGGCAACGAGGTCGTGCACATCTCGCGGCAATCGAGCCTGCAGAACGTGCCGGGGGTACGCAAACTCACGTTCGCGCTGCCGGCGGGGTTCGCGCCACAGGGTCACCCGCTCGCTCGAAAAATGGAGACAGCCACTGCCGAGGGGCAGGCGGTGGCACAGCTTGTCGGCAAGCTGAAGCAGGACGGTTTCGTCCCGGATCTGATCTACGGCTATGCCGGCTGGGGGCAGGTCATGTTCATCAAGGACGTGCTCCCCAACGTGCCGCTGGCCGGCTATTTCGAGTGGTTCCTCAACGCCTACGGCTCCGAGTTCAATTTCGATCCGGCATATCCGCTGCAGCTCGAGCATCAGCTTTACATGCGCGTCGCGAACACGGTGGCGCTGAATGATCTCGTCGCCTGCGATCACGGCGTGACGCCGACGCGCTGGCAGCAGCATCAATTTCCCCCGGAGCTGCAGCACAAGCTGACCGTGCTCCACGACGGCGTCGACACGGACACGTTCGTGCCGCGCCCGGGCGCGGGCCTCGAGTTGCCCGGCCTGACGTTGCCGGCGGGTACCCCGCTCGTCACCCATGTCACGCGCGGCATGGAGCCCTTCCGCGGCTTTCCCCAGATCATGCGCGCGCTCGCTGAGTTGATTGCCCGCAATCCCCACGCGCATGCGGTGATCGTGGGGACGGACGAGATCTTCTATTCGGCCAAGCCGAAGACGGCCGCCACCTTCAAGCAGGAGATGCTGGCGGAGCTTTCGGGCAAGCTCGATCTGTCGCGCATCCATTTCACCGGCTGGCTCGACACCGCCCGGTATCTCGCAGTGCTGCAGGCCTCGTCGGCTCATGTCTATTTCACCAGGCCTTATGTGCTGTCCTGGTCGCTGATGGAGGCGATGGCTGCCGGTTGCCTGCTGGTCGGCTCCCGCACCGCGCCGGTCCAGGAGATGATCCGCCATGGCGAGAACGGGTTGCTGACCGACTTTTTCGATCATCACGCGCTTGCCGACACGCTGCACGACGCGCTGGCTGCGCCGGAGCGATACATGGCGTTGCGCGCCGCCGCTCGTGCGACGATCGTGCAGCGCTATGGCGTCCAGGATCTCGTCGCGCGCCATGCCCGAATGCTCGGGCAATGGGCGGCGGCGCCCGTGAAGCGGCCGTTCTCGCCGCAGGTTCCAACCCGAGACGCATGACCGAAGTGCGCGAGGCAGCGTAAGCTGGCCGCTGAGCGGTCGGACTGCGGCCAACGCAGGCGGGCCGGCAGATGGAAGGCCGGCTGGCCAGGGAGGGCATATGCGCATCGTCGATCCGGCCACGGGCGCCCGCGGCGAGCACGTCATGGTCGCAATGCGCGACGGGATCCGGCTCAGCACGTTCGCTTATCTGCCGTCCGAAGGCGCGAGCTTTCCCGTCATCGTCCAGCGCACGCCCTATGGCATTTCCGCCGAGCACGTGATCGGCAAGACCGATCCCGCGGTTGGCTGGTTGCCCGATCCGGCCAAGCCGATGCTCGGTGCTCTGCTACGAGGCTGGAAAGCGATCGCGGCACGGGGCTATGCCGCCGTCTATCAGGATTGCCGGGGGCGACACGATTCCGAGGGTATCGATCGCGTCTATGCGGATGATGCCGCAGATGGATTTGATACTCTGGAGTGGATTGCGGGGCAGCCCTGGTGCAACGGTGCCATCGGCATGGCCGGCTCCTCGGCAGCCGCCACCACGACGCTCGCTGCGGCCTCGCAGCGCCACCCCGCGCTCAAATGTTTCTTCGCGCAAGTCGGCGGCTCCAGCATTTACGACGACGTCGTCTACGAGGGCGGCGGCATCGAGATGGAGCGACTGTGGCTCTGGGTGGCCGGAAACATTCCCGGTCTGTCGCGCTCGCATCGCGAGATGGTGAAGCAGCGCTTCGGGCTCGACGACGAAGGGCTCGCTTCGGTGATCCGTGCAGCCCTGGAGAAAGCGAAGCGACTCGAAGCAGGCAAGATTGCGTTGCCGCCGTTCGTCGGTTCTTTCGATTGGACGGCCTTGCCGTTGAAAGATACGGCGGCGTTCTCGGTGATCCAGCCGTTCCTCGACGAAATCCTCGCCCATCCGATTCCGGACGAGTTCCGTGCCACGCACGATTTCCGCGCGAGCATCGACATCCCCGGGTTTCATGCCACCACCTGGTACGACATCTTCCAGACCAGCGTGATCGCCGCCTTCCAGGAGATCCAGGCGCGAATCGGCAATCAGAAGCTCTGGATTGGTCCGAATGCGCACTATTTCATCTACGAGACCCAGTTTTGGCCGCGTGATCCGTTCTTCGATTGGTTCGGTCACTGGCTAAAGGGGGAGCGCAGCGTCCTCGTCGACGAGCCAGCCGTTCTCACCTCGCCGCGTGCGTGGGTTGAGCCCGAGAGCTACGTGGCCGACGATTGGCGGCCTGCCGAAGCATGGCCGCCTGTGGGTTCGCGGACGCTTCGGCTACAAATGGGGGCAGACGGGAAATTGGGCATCGGCCCCCCTGCCCCTTGCCGGCAGGGGGCGTCCGTCGGGTTCAGTTCCACTCGCAGCTACACCTGTGATCCTCGCAATCCCATCCCCACTCGCGGTGGCCGCAACATGCTGATCGAGGCGGGACCGCAAGATCAGCGCGACGTGCGCAGGATGGCAGGATATGGGCTGATCTACACGGGCGACGTGTTGGATCGCGATGTGACGCTTGCAGGCCCGGCCATCGTCAGGGTCCGGGTTGCCTCCGACTGTCCGGACACCGACATCGTCGCCAAGCTGATCGAGGTGCACCCTGATGGCCAGGCTCTACTGCTGATGGACGGCGTGACGCGGGCCATGCTGCGCAACGGCGGATCAGAGGCACAGCCGCTCAGTCCCGGTGTGCCGGTTGAGGTTTTCATACAACTTGGCCATCTCCATCACACCGTTCGCGCCGGGCATCGGCTCGACCTCGACATCACCGGCTCCAACTTTCCCAGACGTGCCCGCAACACCAACAGTGGCCGACTCGATCGCGCCGCCGACGGTGACGCCGAGATCCGTGTCGCGACCAACACGGTGCATCATGCGGCAGGGGCATGCTATGTCGAGCTGACCATTCAAGGCTGAGGGCGTTCATGGCCCTCTTTCCCTCCCCCATGGACCAACCTGAAGCCGAGGACACGACGCTCATGGCCAAGAAAGACAAGCCAGGCAAGTTCAAGATCGCGGTCATCGCCGGCGACGGTATCGGCAACGAGGTCGTGCCGGAGGGCATCCGTGTGCTGGAGGCCGTTGGCCACCGCTTCGGCATCGAGTTCAAGTGGGACGAGTACGACTGGTCCTGCGAGCGCTTCAAGAAGAAGGGCGCGATGATGCCCGAGGACGGCCTCGACAGGATCTCCAAGCACGACGCCATCTTCCTCGGCGCGGTCGGCTTTCCGGGCGTCCCAGATCACGTTTCGCTGTGGGGCCTGCTGATCCCGATCCGCCGCAACTTCCAGCAATACATCAACTTGCGCCCGGTCCGCCTGTTCGAGGGCCTGCCGTGCCCGCTCGCGGGACGAAAGCCCGGCGACATCGACTACTACATCGTGCGTGAGAACAACGAGGGCGAATATTCCGCCATTGGTGGGCGGATGTACGAGGGCACCGAGTACGAGGCCGCCGTGCAACAGGCGATTTTCACCCGGCGCGGTTGCGACCGCGTGATGAAGTATGCGTTCGAGCTCGCCATGAAGCGCGAGCGCAAGGAGGTCGCCTCCGCCACCAAGTCGAATGGAATCTCGATCTCGATGCCTTATTGGGACGAGCGTTTCGCCGAGATGGCTAAGCACTACCCCAAGGTCAAGACCAGCCAGTTCCACATCGACATCCTGACCGCGCATCTCGTGCGCAATCCGACCTGGTTCGACGTCATCGTCGGCTCCAACCTGTTCGGCGACATCCTGTCCGATCTCGGTCCCGCCACCACCGGCACGATCGCGATCGCGCCCGGCGGAAACATCAATCCGGAGAAGGACTACCCCTCGATGTTCGAGCCGGTGCACGGCTCGGCGCCCGACATCGCCGGCAAGGGCATCTCCAACCCGATCGGCCAGATCTGGTCGGGCGCGATGATGCTCGACCACCTCGGCCACAAGGATGCCGCCGACGCCATCGTCAAAGCCATCGAGGTCGTGATCAAGGACGGCACCGCGCTCACCCGCGACATGGGTGGCAAGGCCAGCACGAAGGAACTGGGCAAGGCGATCGAGCAAATCGTGAAGGGATAACGTAGCGCTTGGCGGTGGTGGTCGCTCAGGAAACTCCGCCACCGCCGGGCGATTGGCATTGGCAGTTCTTCATATCTCGTTTTTCATGCGATCAATAAAACTCTCGAAAATATCCCGTTGACGCCCCACCATTATGGGCACAATCTAATCCAAGCTTGCGCCTAACCTGTCGGAAACGGGAGTGTGCAATGTCGGGATGGATGTTCAAGGCGATCGCTTTGATCGCGCTGTTTCTGCTCGGTCCGATCGGACGGGCCGATGCGCAGGAGTTTCCCGCCAAGTCGATCACGCTGATCGTGCCCTCATCGGCCGGCGGTCCCGCTGATGTCGCCGCACGCCTGATCGTCGATCGAATGTCGGCCATTCTCGGGCAATCCATCGTTCTCGAGACGATGCCGGGAGCCGGCGGCACGATCGGCATGGCCCGTGTTGCACGCGCCACGCCGGATGGATACACGCTGTTGATCCATCAGTCGGGCTTTGCGATCACACCGGCAATCTACAGTAAGTTGAATTTCAATACAGAGAAGGATTTCACCACCATCGGTTTGGTCAATTTCAGCGCATCGCTGTTGTGCGGGCGTGAAAACCTCCCGGTGAAAACATATGCGGAGCTTGAGGCGTGGATCAAGGGGCCCGGCAAGCCGGTGAAATATGCCCACCCTGGACCTGGAACTTCGGGCCACCTTTCGATGCTGATCCACATTCGTGCGATGGGCGACGTGCAGGTGAGTGCCATTTCCTATCGCGGCATTGCACCGGCCGTGAACGACATGCTCGGCGGTCACATCGACATCGCATCGGTCAGCGCGGCGGTGGCGACCCCACTCGTCAAGAGCGGCAAGCTGAAGGCGTTCGCGACGGCCGGCTCCAGGCGCAGCGCCGATCTTCCCGATTTACCGACGTTCGGCGAGGTCGGCCACAAGCAGATGGAGCGGCCGTTCTGGCACGCATTGTTCGCGCCGGCGGCGACACCGCGGTCGATCTTAGAAAAATTGAATGCGGCACTGCGTGAAACACTGGCCGATCCCAAGACGATGCAGGCTTATGAGCGCAGCAGCGTCGAGGCCCATCCTGAGGCGATGCGCTCGATCGAGGCGTCCCACGCCTACGTACAATCGGAAATCAAGCTGTGGGCGCGCGTGGTCCGGGAGAACAACGTCAAGATGGACACCCACTAGGGCCTCTGCCCGGTGCGCCGCACGCAAGCAGTCCGGGGAGCGAGGGATGTTCGAGATCAAGTTGACCGAGGAGCAGTTGGCGTTCCAGAGCATGGCGCGCGATTTCGCACGGAACGAAATCAAGGAAAAGGCGCTGGAGCTCGACCGCAAGCCGACGTGGGAGGAGCGCGTACCCTGGGATCTCCTCAAGAAGGGCTCGCAGCTCGGTTTCAGGACGTTCGTGTTGTCGGAGGAGAACGGTGGCGCGGGCGTGGCCGATCATTTGACGTCGTGTCTCGTCGCCGAGGAACTCGCTGCCGGAGATATCGGCACGGCCTATTACTTCATGCTGCCAGCCCGTCGCGCGCGCGATTGGATCGAGCTACGGATGACGGCAGAGCAGAAGGCGTATTTTCTGCCAAAGTACGTGAACGACGACACCTTCTTCACCACCGTCGCCATGCACGAGCCCGACACGGATCTCGGCTTCGACTACTTCACCGAGACTCCGGAAGCCGTGAAGCTGAAGACCCGCGCCGTCGAGCAGAAGGACGGCTCCTGGCTGATCAACGGCGCCAAGAATTTCCAGACCGTCGGCTACGTCTCGAAGCTGCTGCTGGTGACGGCTCAGACGGAGGCTGGACCGCAGACGTTCCTGGTCGAAGGCGATTCACCCGGGCTGGTGCGCCACCCCATGTCGAAGATCGGCCGCCGGATCGGCGACAACGCCGAGATCTTCTTCGACAACGTGCGCGTGCCGAAGGGTCGCGTCCTGCCGCCGCCGCCGAAGGGCCGCACCGACCTCGGCACCGTCGTCACCATCGCTGCGATCACGCTGGGCCTCGGTCGCGCGACCCTCGAGGAGACAGTCAAGTACACTCAAGAGCGCGTCACCGGCGGCAAGCCTATCATTAGGCACCAGGCCGCCGGCCTGATCATCGCCAACATGGCGACCGGCCTCGAGGCGGCCCGTTCGCTGATCTGGCGCGCCGCCTACTACAAGGATCATCCCGAAGCCTGCGAGGGGACTGGCATGGATGCGCACACCTATGAGCACATGGCGTGTGCCTTCACCGGCACGATTGTGCAGGAATCCACCGTCGAGGCCATGGAACTGTTCGGCGGCATGGGAGTGATCCAGGGCATGCCGATCGAGAAGTACGTGCGCGACGCCCTGGTTCAGAAGCACATCTCGTTCCCGATCGTCACCCGCCTCAAGATCACCGAGGCGCTGGCAGGCTTCAAGCGCAAGATCCCGCCGTTCCTGGGCCGCGGCAATTGACGGGAGGCCGGTGGCCGCCACGTCCTTGCCAAACCCGTGGCGTTGGGTGCTAATCCGACGGATTCGGGATATGAAACAATGTCCGTCATTTCGGGTGACGGCCCGGGTGACTGGCAACGCGAGGCGAGGCCGCAGCGATCATGGCGAGACGGTCATCGAGATTATCATGGTGAGAGGCGCCCTGCTGTTGGTGCTGTGCTGGCTGCTGGCCCTGCCGGTCACAGCCCAGGATTCGGTCGGCCTGCGGTTACAGGAGGCGTCGGGGCAGCTCGTCAAGGGCAACGCCGGCGTCGCCGTCACTATCTATTCCGACCTACTCAAGGACAGTGGGCTTGCCGGTGACCGCCGCGCCATCATCCACAACGATCGCGGCGTGGCACAGGCCCGGCTCGGCCAGACCAAGCTGGCGCTCGACGATTTCAATCGCGCCGTGCAGCTTTTTCCCGAGCATGCGCCGACCTACAACAATCGCGGCAGCTTGCTGCTCAGCGTTGGCCTGGTGCGCGAGGCCATAAAGGATTTCGACCGTGCCGTCGTGCTCTCGCCGGCATATGCCGCCGCCTTCGCCAACCGTGGCAGTGCGCATTTGAAGCTCGGCGAAGCGCAGCAGGCGGTGGCCGACTACACCAAGGCGATCGAGTTGGTGCCAGTCAGCGCGCCCGCGCTGTCGGGCCGTGGGCGGGCGCTTCTTCTGGTCGAACGGCCGCACGCCGCGATCCGCGACTTCACCCGCGCAGTGAACGCCGACGGTCGCTTTGCCGGCTCGTATCGCAACCGCGCCGAGGCGAAACTGGCTCTCGAGAAGACCGAGGAGGCGATCGAGGATCTGTCACGCGCGATAGCCTTCGATCCGGCCAACCTCGAAGTCTACGTCCTGCGCGGGTACGCGTATCTGTTCGCGCGCAATCCCGCCTCGGCGATCAAGGACTTCACCCACGCGATCGAGATGGACCCGCAAGCGGCCGCGGCTTACGAGGCTCGTGCCCTCGCCTATGCGGTGGCAGATGCGGCCACCGAAGCCTCCGCGGATGTCAATCGTGCGCTCGAGATTGACCCGCGCAGTGCCGTCGCTTTCGCCTATCGCGGCTACATCCATCAGCGCGCCGGCCAGATCGAACTCGCGTCACGTGATGTGGCAAGCGCCGTCAAACTCGCCCCCAATCGGGCCGAGGTTCAGTGGGTGAAGGGCGAGATCGAGCAGCAGCAGGGCAAGCCTGAGCAGGCCGTCGCGAGCTTCCGGCAGGCCTTGGCGTTGAAGCCCACCTACAAGCTGGCGAGCGACTCCCTCGAGCGGATCGGAGCCCGAGCGAGTGAAGCCGACGAGACGGAGCGGCCGGGGCTCGGCGTCGAGCGCTGGCGGGTGGTCAAGCGCGGTTCACGCTACGTCGCGCTCCACGATGATTATCGCAAGCTCGCCGTCCCGCTCGAGATGGTGGGTGATGGTGAGCCGCGACTGCTCGAGTGGGAGGTGAAGAAGGCGCCGCTGAAGGGCATCGGCACCCTGCGCTTCCATGCCGGCGTGGTCGCTGGCAAGGCCGGCGCGGAGGAGACCGAGCAAGTCGCGATCCTCGATCTGTTTGCCAGTAACGTGATCGCCATACAGCCCCACCGCCAAGGCGCCAAGGTCTCGAACTGGACGTGGGACGAGGGCAAGGTCACCGTGCAGAGCATCGATGGCGTCACCGACGATCTGGTGCTGCGCCAGGTGAAGGCGAAGGATCAGGTGGCGCAGGCCCAGCCTCGCCGGTCCGGTCAGGGTGGTGATCCCGCGTGGGCACCCTGGCAGCCTTGGGAGACGAACCAGCGGTCGTCGGGCGGTGGGTCGCGGCAGGCCCGTAGCGGGGGTGGGCAGCCCAAGACCTTGTTCCAGTTGCTGTTCGGGAACTGAAAAGCAGTGGTGTCCACAGGCGGAAGCACTGCGCATGCGCGACCGTTGCATCTTTTGTTGCTGTGAGCTCAATGTGTTAAGCGATTGGCAGCCAACTTCGCGTTAAGAACGCTGTGCGTGTTTTTGGTCCATAACGAGTTTCCGGGGGTTCTCTATGCGTTTGAGTTTCGTTAAGGCGCTGGCGGCGATCGCCGCGCTTCTGCCGGCAGGGGCACAGGCCGGCATCCTGGTCAAGGTCGACCTCAGTCAGCAGAGCATGAACGTGGATGTCGACGGCAAGCGTACCCATACGTGGTCGGTGTCGACGGCCAACTCCAAGTATGTGACACCGACCGGCAGCTACGCGCCGCAGCGCATGCACACGATGTGGTATTCGAAGAAGTACGACAACGCGCCGATGCCACATGCCATCTTCTATTCTGGCGGCTTCGCCATTCACGGCACCGGAGCCGTCCGAATGCTCGGCCGTCCCGCCTCGCACGGCTGCGTTCGCCTCGCGCCGGCGAACGCAGCGCGACTGTTCACCCTCGTCAAGCAGCGCGGCATGGGCGCCACGCGGATCGTGATCACCGGCACGCCGCCCAAGTACCGAGAGCCGGCGATCGCGCAGCGTCGCCAGGAGCCCGTTCGGGTCGTGCAGGCAACCTACGGCTCCAACACGGGCCTTCTCTCTGGGCTGTTTGGTTGGGCGGACGACGATGCGCCCCGCCGGGTGCGCCCCCAGAAGGTGCGCCAGTACCGCTGAGCCGATCTCCGGGTGCGCAGCCGGCGAGTTGCTGCGCACGCGGTGCCACGCGGTCAACCCTTCGTGTTCGGCTGGTTACAATGCCGCCGGGACTTGCTAGAAAGCCCGGCCCGCATCAGCGGCCGGGCTTACTCGTGTCCGGCACGTGGCAGGATATGCGGCCAGGTTTGTCTGTTCGTGTTGGCGTCGTGGCGAGGTCATCTGCATGCGCCGGGGGATGTTGACGGGAGCCATGGTGCTTGTGGCTGTCTTCGTTGCCGGATCGTTGGCCAGTTTTGATTGGCGAACGGCGGTGGGGGGGCCGGGGCAGCAGCTCAACGGTGCCGCGGCGGCGTTGCGCAGCTTCGTCGGTCTGTCGCCCCCTAAAAGGGCTCAGGCGCCTTCGGGGGCAATCGCCGCGACGGTGACCCCGACGCGATCCGGTGGCCCTGGTGGCCCCCCCGGCGCCTCCGGCGGTGCGCCACTCGTCACCGTCAGCCAGCCGGTCGTGCGCGAGATCGTGGAATGGGACGAGTACACTGCGCGTTTTGATGCGTTCGAATCCGTTGAGGTACGAGCCCGCGTCGGCGGCTATCTCAACGAGGTCAAGTTCAAGGACGGCGATGACGTCAGGCAAGGTGATCTGCTGTTCCTGATCGATCCGCGTCCGTTCGAGCGGGTCCTCGATCAGGCCCGCGCCGAATTCGAGGCCGCCAACACGAAAGCCAGCAACGCGAGGCTCGACGTCGACCGCGGCGGCCCGCTGGTCGACCGCAAGGTGATGTCACAGAAGGTCTTCGACGATCGCGAAAGCGCTTTGCGCGATGCGCAGGCCTCGATCCGCGTCGCCGAGGCGAAGGTCAAGACCGCAGAGCTGGACTTGAGCTTCACCCGCATCGTTTCGCCGCTCAGCGGCCGCATCAGCCGCAGCCTGGTGACCCCGGGCAACTATATCAGCGGCGGCACCTCCAACGCCAGCACGCTGCTGACCACGATCGTCCGGCAGGATCCGATCTACGTTTATTTCGACGTCAGCGAGAACAACTACCTTAAGTACAAGCGGCTCAAGGAGCAGGGCAAGACGGGTGGCGCCTCTTCGCTGGGGGCGCCGGTCGGGCTGGCGTTGTCCGACGAGGCTGGCTTCAAGCACACCGCGCGTCTGGATTTCATAGACAACCGTCTCGACCAGGCGACCGCGACGATCCGCGTACGCGCGGTGGCAGAGAACAAGGGAATGTTCGCTCCGGGCATGTTTGCGCGTGTTCGCATCTCGGGCACCGCCCCCTATCAGGGGATCCTGCTGCCGGACGAGGCGATCCTCTCGGACCAGGCGAGCAAGTACGTTTACACCCTCGCCGAGGACGGCAGCGCTGTCCGCAAGAGCGTGACGCTCGGTCCCCTGGTCGACAGGCTGCGCGTGATCCGTACCGGTCTCGTCGCCGAGGATTGGGTGGTGACACGGGGGCTGCAGCGGGCTCGTCCCGGCATCAAGCTGACGCCGAAGCGCGAGCCTATCAAGGTCTCGGATGCGACCGCCGCTCGCTCGCCGACCACGGCGCCGCGCTAGGCGACGTTCCGCCTTCTTTCACGCGGCTCCTCGACAGGAACGCCACGACATGACATTCAGCCGCTTCTTCATCGACAGGCCGATCTTCGCCGTCGTGCTGTCCCTGTTTATCACGATCGTCGGCGCCATCTCCTACAAGGCGTTGCCGCTGACGCAGTTTCCCGAGATCGTGCCGCCGACGATCACGGTCAGCACGTCCTATCCCGGCGCCAACGCGCAGACCGTCGCCGACACCGTTGCCACCGTGATCGAGACCGAGGTCAACGGCGTCGACGGCATGATTTACATGTACTCCAACTCGACGGCCGACGGGGCGATGAACCTGACGGTAAGCTTCGAGGTGGGCTTCGATATCGACAAGGCGCAAGTTCTGGTCCAGAATCGCGTCGCCGCCGCCGAGCCGCGGTTGCCCGACGAGGTGCGCCGCAACGGCATCCAGACCCGCAAAAACAACCCAGACCAGCTTCTCGCCGTCCATCTCGTTTCGCCCGACAACACCTACGATCAGGTCTACGTCTCCAATTATGGCCTGCTCAACGTGCGCGACGTGCTGGCCCGCATCGAGGGCGTCGGCGCGGTCATGATGTTCGGTGCGCGCGAGTACGCCATGCGGGTCTGGCTCGATCCAGAGCGGATCGCCATGCTCGGCTTGACGGCGGAAGAAGTGCTGCTGTCGCTGCGCCAGCAGAACGTGCAGGTGGCAGGCGGTGCCATCGGCGAGCCGCCGATCTCGTCGACGGGCGCCTTCCAAAAGCCGCTGCAGTTGCGCGGACGGCTGAAGGACGCCGAGGAGTTCGGACAGATTGTGCTGAAATCCGGCGCCGACGGTCGCATCGTGCGTCTACAGGACGTCGCCAAGGTCGAACTCGGTGCGTTGAGCTACGCGTCTTTCGGCTATCAGAACAAGTATCCGGCGACTGTGCTGTTCATGACCCAGGCGCCGGGCACCGACGCGCTCAAGGCGGCAACCAAGATCAAGGAGACGATGAAGGAGCTGTCTAAGTCTTTCCCCAAGGGCCTCGAGTACCGCATCGTCTACAACCCGACCGAGTTCATCGAAGTCTCGATCCGGGAGCTGTACACCACGATCGCGGAGGCGGTGGCGCTGGTCGTGCTCGTGGTGATGATCTTCCTGCAGAGCTGGCGTGCGACGCTCATTCCGGTAGTCGCCATCCCTGTATCGCTGATCGGCACGTGCGCAGTGATGCTGGCGCTCGGCTATTCGATCAATATGCTGACATTGTTCGGCCTCGTGCTGTCCGTCGGCATCGTCGTCGACGACGCCATCGTCGTCGTCGAGAACTTCGAGCGGCGGCTGAAGGACGGCCTGTCGCCGCGGGATGCAGCGCGCGCCTCGATGGACGAAGTGGGCACCGCGCTGATCGCCATCGCCATTGTGCTGTCTGCGGTGTTCATTCCGACCGCCTTCGTCGCAGGCATCACCGGCCAGTTCTATCGCCAGTTCGCCGTCACCATCGCCACTGCGACGCTTATCTCGGCGTTCGTGTCGCTGACCTTGAGCCCGGCACTCGCCGCGATCCTGTTCAAGGCGCATCACGAGGAGCCGCCGTCGCGCGGCGTGCTGCACGCGCTGGCGGCTCCCTTGCGGGTTGTCTGCAACATCTTCAATCTCGCCTTCGACAAGCTCGCCGCGGGCTACGCCGCGCTGGTGCGCCGGCTGGCACGGGCGGCAGGGCTGGTGCTCGCAGCCTATGCGGCGCTGGTGGTCTGTGCCGTCGTGCTGGTGCAGCAGACGCCGACCGGGTTCATCCCCAACCTCGATCGGGGAATCATTTCGATCTCGATGCTGTTGCCGCCTGGCGCCTCGCTGGAGCGGACCAATCAGGCCCTGCAGCGCGCCAACGAGTTGCTGCTGGCCACGCCGGGCATCCTCTACACCAACGTGAACGTCGGCCGCTCCAACGCGACGTTCACCAACGCATCCAACGCCGGCAGCATCTTCGTCGTACTCGACAGCTTCGAAAACCGGCGCGCTACCGAGCTGTCGGTCGCTCGGCTCGCCGAGACAATACGCGGCAAGCTCACTCGCGAGCTGCAGGAGGCGAACGTCATCGTCCAGGTCCCGCCAGCCGTGCGTGGCGTCGGCAACTCTTCAGGCTTTTCCATGCGCTTGCAGGACCGGGGCGGCATGGGCTCGGTGGAGCTGGCGCGGGTCTCCCAGGATCTGATCCGCGAGCTCAATACGACACCAGGCATCCGCAACGCATTCACCACCTTCCAGGTCGGCACGCCGCAGGTGTTCGTCGACGTCGACCGTGTCAAGGCGCAGATGTTGCGGGTGCTGCCGAGCACCATCTTCGAGGCGATGCGGATCTACATGGGCTCGGCCTACGTCAACGACATCAACCTGTTCGGCCGTACCTATCGCGTGCAGGTGCAAGCCGACGGCGAGTTCCGGCTCGACGCCGACAACGTCAGTCGCATCCGCGTGCGTAACCTCGACGGCCAGATGGTGCCGCTCGGATCGCTCGTCACCTTCCGCGAGATCGCCGGCCCCGACCGCGTTCCGCGCTACAACCTTTTCCCGACGGTCGAGATCCAGGGCGCCGCGGCGCAAGGTGTCTCCAGCGGGCAGTTGCTCGACATCGCCGCGGGGGTCGCGAGCCGCGTACTGCCAGAAGGTGTGGGCTACGAGTGGACGGACCTTTCGTTCCAGGAAAAGCGTGTCGGTAAGACCGGCTACTACATCTTCGCGCTGTCGGTGCTGTTCGTCTTCCTCGCGCTCGCCGCCCAGTACGAGAGCTGGTCGCTGCCGCTCTCGATCATGATGATCGTGCCGATGTGCCTGCTCTCGGCGCTGTTCGGTGTCTGGCTGCACGGACTCGACATCAACATCCTCACCCAGATCGCCTTCGTCGTGCTGATCGGCCTCGCCGCCAAGAATGCGATTCTGATCGTGGAGTTCGCACGTCAGATCGAGGAGCAGGGCAAAGACGTGGTTGAAGCCGCAGTGATCGCCTGCCAGCTGCGTCTGAGGCCGATCCTGATGACGTCGCTTGCGTTCGCGCTAGGTGTGCTGCCGCTCTATTTCGCGCATGGCGCCGGAGCGGAGATGCGCATCTCGCTCGGCACCGCGGTGTTCTGGGGCATGATCGGCGTCACGGTTTTCGGGCTGCTGTTTACGCCGATCTTCTACATCGTGGTCCGCCGCCTGACCGTAAGCGGTGCCGTGACCGCACGTGGCGGATCGGCAGTGCGCGTGTGATCCTGCCGGGCCATGCGCTCAGATCGAGACGACCATAGTGACGTCCATAATGACGTCTCCAAGCCTGTCCGGCCTCGTCGGATCGAGGTTCTGAAT
>CAMDBL010000057.1 GCA_945889015.1 Devosia equisanguinis | reverse complement strand
CCGGGTGAGGCCCTGGCGCGCGAGATCGCGCTTTCCGGATTCGAGGTCAACCTCAAGAAGGTGCGCGCGCAGGGACGCGGCGAGCGGCAGTCCGTCACCGGTCTCGTCGTCAACGAGCACGTCAACGTCGATCGCGAGCGCGTGCGCCGTATCCGCGCGATGATCCACGCGTGGGAGAAGTTCGGGCTCGACGCCGCCGCGCGCGAGCATTTCGAACGCTATCGGTCACAGCCGCGCCGTGCCGAGGCGGAGCACTCGGGACGGACCTTCCGCAACATCGTCTACGGCGAGCTCGCCTATTTGAAGATGGTGCGCGGGGCCACAGATCCGATCTTCCTCAAGCACTGCGCCAAGCTGATCAACCTCGACCCCAATCCGTCGCGCTTCATCCGCGAGATGGCGTTCGGCGCCGCCGATTTCGACGTTTTCATCTCGCACGCGAGCGAGGACAAGGAGGCGATCGGCCGGCCGATCTTCGAGGCGTGCCGTGCGCTCGGCATCAAGGCGTTCCTCGACCAGGAGCACATCGGCTGGGGCGAGAGCTTCACGCGCAAGATCAATACGGCACTCGGTGCCTCGCGCACCGTGCTCGCTGTGGTGTCGACGTCGGCTGTGTCCAAGGAATGGCCGGTGGCCGAGATCAACGCCGCGCTCGCCATGGAGATCGACGGCGCCAAGACCGTGGTCCCCTTGATGGTCGGGAAGCCCGACCTGTCCAAGCTGCCGCTGATCGCCGCCAAGAATCACATGGTCTGGTCAGGCGATGCAAAGGCGGTGGCGGAGCGGTTGCTCAAGGCTGTGAGGGCGGGGGACAAGGTGCGGCCGAAAGCCATCGAGGTGCGCGACGGCGACGAGTCCGCGGCGGCCGTCATCCCCTGGTCGAGCGTGCCGGCTGTGCGGACGGTCGATGCGCCGGCCGAGCCCATCGGCTGGCTGCGGAGACTGTTCGGCGGGCGCTGAAAATGTGTCCGGTCACATTTCGCTCGACGTGAGGTGACCCAGCAACGTTTGCCCGCCTAGGTTTCAACTGGCCCCTAAGCCCGCACCCACGTCTCCGAGAAGGCCAGCATGGCCGTGGTGATGGTGCGGCCGGCGATCTCGCGTGGCATCGGCTTGCCGGGCAAGCGGCGGCCATTGAGCGTGACCGAGGCGTCCTGGCAGCCGATGAACAGGCTCGGCATGTAATGACGGCCCGTCGCCGACGTGTCGGGCGGCAGCGCGAAACAAAAAGGCTCGCCGAGCCCGCTCCACGTCATGGCTATGGTGTCGGATCCTGCCTTGATCGTCTCGGTGTAGTTCGTGCGCTGATCCCCCGAGGAGACCACACTGTCGAGCGGTCGATAGGTGAGGCGGGCGACCCTCGCAAGCCCGCGATACTGAGCGAAGTGCGACAGGAAATCGGCGACGAGATAACGGGCGAGTGGCTCGTTGTCGGTGTAGCAGACGTTGGGCTTATCCGCTGGCGGATCAGCCTCCTGCGGCGACTGCATCAGCACGACCGCATGGCCGCGTCCGTGCGGCGAGAGCACGACGCGGAAGAAGCTCGCCAGTGTGACGAACGGGCCGTCGGGGCGCTCCTTCAGGTTGATGCCGGGGTTCTCGCCGGTCCACTCGACGGTGCCGTTGAACAGGATCGGATCGGCCATGACGGGTGCTCCGGGCTGGCAATAGGAAGACGGCCCCCAATATCTTCACTTTCCTGCCGGGACCGGGCGGGGGCGATTCTCGGCGTCGGCGGCCTGCTTCAGCTCGGGGTCGACGAAGTCGATCTTGGCCTTGCCGCGCAGGCTGCCGGCCACCTCCTGTGCCTTGCGATGCACGAGGGCCGCGGAGATCCGCTCCTTGACCGCGTCGTAGGCCGGCGCCTTGCGCTCGCGGCGATCCTCGAGCTTGATCAAATGCCAGCCGAACTGCGACTTCACCGGCAGGGACACCTCGCCCTTCTTCATCTTGAAGGCGGTCTCCTCGAACTGCGGCACCATCTGTCCTCGGCCGAAATAGCCGAGGTCGCCGCCATCCTCCTTGGAGCCGGGATCCTTGGAGTGCTTCTTGGCGAGGTCGGCGAAATCCGAGCCGTGACCGACGAGCTCGAAGATCTCCTTTGCCTTGCTCTCCTCGTCGACGAGGATGTGGCGGGCGCGAACCTCCTCCTCGGTCTTGAGGCCCGAGACCTGAGATTCGTAGAACTTGCGGGTCTCGGCATCCGAGATCGAGCCCTTCACGCCCTTTTCGAAGTAGGCGTCGCGGGCGGCCCTGCGCTTCCAGTAGCCCATGCGCTCGTCGAAGGCGGGACCGGAGGCGAGCTTCTCGGCCTCGGCGGCCTCGGCGAACAGCTGGTTCTCGATCAAGTACTCGGCGAGCACCCGGCGGCGCTGGTCTGGCGGCAGATTGCCGAGGTCGGAGCCGATCTCGGCCTCCGCGAGCCGCATGTCGGCCTCGGTGATCGCCTTGCCGTTGACGGTGGCGACGACCTTGTCCTGGGCGGCGGCAGGTCCTGCGACCGCGCAGAACGCCATGATCAAGGCGGCGCTGGCGGCGCGAAGCGGATGACGATCGATCGGCACGGGTGTTCCCCTTTCGTGCGAAGCAAGGACGGCGCCTCGTCGGCCGAGGCCATACGCCAACGGGGCGGCGAATCCAACCGCGGAAGCAGCCCGCGAACCGGGACGCGCGCCGGCAAGTGCGCTGCCAAGACCTCGCAAACAGGGCGAGATTGCGGCCGATGGAGCCGCCGCCGTTGCGTCAATGTGGACAGTGTGGGGGCCACGACCACGGCGGGCGTGCGTTGACAACGCGGGGGCACGGTCCTTATCTCCCGTCACGACTGCGTCGCGGCGGGGTCGGCTCCCGAAGGGCCGGCCAAAGCCGCTATCGGCTTTCGACGGATTTCGACGCGCGGCACGGTTGTGTGGTCGCGGCACTGAACACCACGCTGGACACCAAGAGGGGCGGCAGCGCCATACCATTTCCACGCCTTCGGCGACGTGTCGGCCCGCTGGCCGCGGCTGCCGCAGGGCGATGAACCCGAGGACCTTGCTCTCATGCTCTCCATTGGATCGCTGGCGTCGAAGATCTTCGGCTCGTCGAACGAGCGCCGCATCAAGATCTACCGGGCCAGGGTGGATGCGATCAACGCGCTGGAGGGCGAGATCTCCAAGCTCTCGGACGAGGCGTTGCGCGCGCGCACGGTCGAGTTCCGCAAGCAGTTGAAGGGCGGCGCCACGCTCGACGATTTGCTGGTGCCCGCCTTCGCCACCGTCCGCGAGGCAGCCAAGCGCACGCTCGGTCAGCGTCACTTCGACGTGCAGATGATCGGCGGCATGGTGCTGCACCAGGGCAAGATCTCGGAGATGAAGACCGGCGAAGGCAAGACTCTGGTCGCGACGCTTCCGGTCTACCTCAATGCGCTCGCCGAGAAGGGCGTCCACGTTGTCACCGTCAACGACTATCTCGCCAAGCGCGACAGCGACTGGATGGGGCAGGTCTACCGTTTCCTGGGCCTCAGCGTCGGCGTCATCGTGCACGGCCTCGAGGACGACGAGCGCAAGGCCGCCTACGCCTGCGACGTGACGTATGGCACCAACAACGAACTCGGCTTCGACTATCTGCGCGACAACATGAAGATGAGCGCGGACGAGATGGTCCAGTTCGGCGGCCGTCCGCCCGAGCGCGCCGGTCACAATTTCGCGATCGTCGACGAAGTGGA
Source organism: Devosia equisanguinis (assembly GCA_945889015.1). GTDB lineage: Bacteria > Pseudomonadota > Alphaproteobacteria > Rhizobiales > Hyphomicrobiaceae > CAMDBL01. The sequence continues at coordinate 18,578 of CAMDBL010000057.1, read as the reverse complement.
TTCGATCCTGATCGACGAGGCGCGCACGCCGCTGATCATCTCGGGTCCGGTCGAGGACCGTGCCGACCTCTATGTCGCGATCGACGAGATCATGGGCCGCCTCGTCGCGGAGAGCGACAAGCGAGACGCCGAGCTCAAGAAAGGCAAGACGCCGGAGCAGTTCAAGGAGGCGCTGAAGGCCGAGGGCTACGTCGAGCTCGACGAGAAGCAGCGGCAGGTCTCGCTGACCGAGGTCGGCAACGAGCGCATGGAGCAGATGCTGGAGGAGGCCGGCCTGCTCAAGGGCTCGCTCTACGACATCGAGAACGTCACCGCGGTCCACCACGTCAACCAGGCGCTGAGGGCGCACAAGCTGTTCCAGCGTGACAAGGACTACATCGTCAAAGCCGGCCAGGTGGTCATCATCGACGAGTTCACCGGCCGCATGATGCAGGGCCGGCGCTACTCGGAGGGGCTGCACCAAGCGCTGGAGGCAAAGGAGAAGGTCGAGATCCAGCCGGAGAACCAGACGCTCGCCTCGATCACCTTCCAGAACTATTTCCGCCTCTATAAGAAGCTCGCCGGCATGACCGGAACGGCCTCGACCGAGGCCAACGAGTTCATGGACATCTACGGGCTCGAGGTGCTGGAGATCCCAACCAACGTCAATGTCGCGCGTATCGACGACGACGACGAGATCTATCGCACGCAGTTGGAGAAGTACGCCTCGATCGTCGCCACCATCGCGGAGTGCCGCAAGAAGGGCCAGCCGCTGCTGGTTGGAACCACCTCGATCGAGAAGTCCGAGCAGCTTTCGGCGCTGCTCAAGGATCGCGCCTACATCACGGGGATCGGCAAGAACTTGCTCGCCCAGGCCGACAAGCTCAAGGACAAGGAAGCCCAGCTCAAGGCTTACCTGAAAGAGGTCGGCGGCGATCTGGTCGCGCTCGGTGCCAAGAAGGGCAACGACGACGTGGTGCCCCACCAGGTTCTGAATGCCCGATTCCATGAGCAGGAGGCGAGCATCATCGCGCAGGCCGGCGTACCCGGCGCGGTCACCATCGCGACCAACATGGCGGGTCGCGGAACCGACATCCAGCTCGGCGGCAACGTCGACTACAGGCTGAAGGACTGGATCGCCGAGGAAACCGAGGCCAACGGCGCCGAGCCGGACGCGCAGGCGGTCGCCAAAATGCGCGCCGAGATCGCGGCGGACGTCGCCGAGAAGAAGAAGCGGGCGCTGGAGGCGGGCGGCCTCTACGTCATCGGCACCGAGCGCCACGAGAGCCGCCGTATCGACAACCAGCTGCGCGGCCGCTCCGGACGTCAGGGCGATCCCGGTCGCTCCAAGTTTTATCTCGCCCTCGACGACGACCTGATGCGCATCTTCGGGTCGGAGAAGATGGATTCGATCCTCAAGACGCTCGGCCTGCAGGAAGGCGAGGCGATCACCCATCCCTGGATGAACAAGTCGCTGGAGATGGCGCAGAAGAAGGTCGAGGCGCGCAACTTCGACATCCGCAAGCAGATCCTCAAGTACGACGATGTTATGAACGACCAGCGCAAGGTCATCTTCGAGCATCGCAAGGACATCATGGCGCGCGAGGACGTGCAGGACACGGTCGCGGAGCTGCGCCACGAGGTGATCGAGGAGCTCGTCAAGCGCCACATCCCCGAGAACGCCTATGCCGAGCAGTGGGACGCGAATGGCCTCAAGGAGGCGATGAGCACGATCTTCGCGCTCGACCTGCCGGTCGACAAATGGGCAGCCGAGGAAGGTATCGCGGACAAGGAGATCCAGGAGCGGCTGGAGAAGGAGGTGGACGAGAAAGCGGCGCGCAAAGCGGCGGAGATCGGGCCAGAGACCTTCCGGCAGATCGAGAAGATGGTGCTGCTGCAGACGCTCGATCATCTCTGGCGTGAGCACATCGTCACCCTCGATCACCTGCGCCAGGTGATCGGCTTTCGCGCCTACGGCCAGCGCGATCCACTCAACGAGTACAAGACCGAGGCGTTCGTGCTGTTCGAGGCGATGCTCGCCAAGCTGCGTGAGGCGGTGACCGGCCAGCTCATGCACATCGAGCTGGCGCCGCCCGATCAACAGCCGGCGCTGCAGCCGCATGAGCTGCCGGAAATGGAAGCGCATCACATCGACATGAGCACCGGCCAGGACGAGCTGGCGCTGGCCAGTGCCGCGCTCGCCGGGGCGACGGCGCGCGCCAGCGGTGCCTATGCGGAAGCGAGCCGGTCCCAGCCCCGCCGCAACGGCAAGGCCGATCCCAAGGATCCGACGACGTGGGGCAAGGTTTCACGCAACGCCGTCTGTCCGTGCGGATCAGGCAAGAAGTACAAACATTGTCATGGCAAGTATGACTGATATAGAGGATTGATGCGGCGCAGGGGCGTCGCCGGACAAGGATCTGGTCTCGCGTGCGTATCCTCGGTCTCGTCGCCTGCACACACGACAGCGGCATCGCGCTGCTCGAGGACGGCATTCCAAAGCTGATCCTCGAGGAGGAACGGCTCAACCGCGACAAGCACACGAAGGAGTTTCCGAGCCTGTCGCTGCACGCCGCGTTCGGCGACCGGCTCGCGGGCATCAAGGATGTCGACGTCATCACGACGCCGTGGGACGTCGCCAAGCTCCGCCGCTCCTTTGCCAAAGCCGTGTTCGGTCGCCTGCCGGGCTCGTTGTCGTTGATGCTGGAGCGGACGCATACGCCGCAGGACAACGAGATCGCCCTGCTGAACTTCACTCTCGCGCGCAAGCTGAAGCGCGAGGCCGGCCGTGCGGTGCCGCTGCCGATCGTCAACGTCGGCCATCACGATTCGCATGCCGCCTCGTTCTTCGTCTCGCCGTTCGAAGAGGCCGCTGTCCTGGTCATGGACGGCTACGGCGACGACGCTGCCACCAGCGTCTATGCAGGCCGCGGTAATCGGCTCGAGCGACGCTGGCATACCGGCATGTTCAACTCGCTTGGCATGATCTACACGTTCGTCACCGATTATCTCGGCTTCGGCGGCTTCTCCGACGAGGGCAAGGTGATGGCGCTCGCCGCGTGTGGCGGGCCGGCCTACGTCGACCGCTTCCGCGATTGCGTGCGGCTGCTGCCCGAGGGCCGCTACCAGATCAACATGGATTATTTCAGCTTCGACGCCTTCGGGCTGTTGAAGCCGTTCACGCGCAAATTCTACGACACGTTCGGCCCACCCCGCGTCAAGGGCGGCCCGATGGACGACCGCCATCGCGACATCGCCTATGCGCTGCAGCAGGTGACCGAGGAGGTGGTGCTGCACATGGTGCGCGAGATCGCTGCAACCGAGCAGACGCGCAATCTCGTGCTCAGCGGCGGCGTGGCGCTGAACTGCGTCGCCAACGCACGGATCTTGGAGGAGACCGACTTCGAGCGCGTGTGGGTGCCGCCGTGCGCCTCCGATACCGGCGCGCCGCTCGGCAGCGCGCTGTGGCACTATCATCAGACGCTCGGCTTTCCTCGCACGTTCGAGCTGACGCACGCCTACTATGGCCTGGAGTACGGCGAGGACGAGATCCGCGCCGCGCTGCAGAAGGCGGGGCTCGCCTTCGAAAAGCTCGACGAGCGCGCGCTGTTTCCCCGCGTCGCCCGCGACCTCGCCGACGGCAAGGTCGTCGGCTGGTTCCAGGGCCGTTTCGAGATGGGACCGCGTGCACTTGGCAACCGCTCGATCCTGGCCGACCCGCGCCGCCTCGAGATCAAGGATGCGATCAACGCCAAGATCAAGCAGCGCGAGGCGTTCCGTCCGTTCGCGCCAGCGGTGCTGATCGAGCGCGCGGGCGAGTTCTTCGAGATCGAGCAGCCCGATCCCTTCATGACGATGGCGCCGCGGGTGCGCGAGGACAAGAAATCCGTGATCCCGGCCGCGGTGCATGTCGACGGCACCGGCCGTATCCAGACGGTCGAGCGGACAGCCAACCCGCGCTATTACGGGATCATCGAGGCGTTCGGGCAGCTCACCGGCGTCCCGGTGCTGCTCAACACCAGCTTCAACCGGCAGGAGCCGATCGTCTCGATGCCGGAGGAAGCCGTGTCCTGCTATCTCAGGACCGGCATGGACGTGCTGGTCCTCGGCGACTACTACACGACGGATCGCGGCCGCACGGACGCGGCGACGACGGATGGTCTGGCCGCCGTCTCCTGACGATTCCATCAGCTGAAAACGAGGGGGACGCGCGATGGCCGGCAAGGGATCCGTGGGCATCGTCGGGCTCGGCATCATGGGCGGCACCTTCGCGCGCCATCTGATCGAGGCCGGTTGGAGCGTGATCGGCTACGACGTGGATGCCGGTTGTCGCGAGCGCGCCGGGGCACTCGGCGTGACGCTCGCCGCCGGCAATCAAGATCTGGCGCGGCGTGCGGAGATCATCCTCGTCGTGGTGCCCAAGCCCCAGGCGCTGGACGACGTCGTCACAGACCTCGTCGTGGCCGAGGCCGGCCCCCGCATCGTCGTGGAAATGGGCACGTTCTCGCTGGCGACCAAGCAGGCCGCGGCGGCCCGGCTCCAGGCCGCCGGCCATGCGATGCTCGACTGCCCTGTCAGCGGCACCGGCGCGCAGGCCCGCAACAAGGATCTCGTCGTCTTCGTCAGCGGTGATCCGGCTGTCAGCCAGCGCGTGATGCCGGTGCTCGCGGGATTTGCGCGGCAGGCCGAGCACGTCGGCCCGCTCGGTAATGGCACGCGCATGAAGCTCGTCACAAATCACCTCGTCGCCTGCCACGTGGCGGCGGCCGGCGAGGCGATCGCGCTCGGCATCAAGTCGGGGCTCGATCCCGCCCAGGTGCTGAAGATGGCGATGGCGGGCGCTGCGGACTCGCGCATGCTGCATTTGCGCGGGCCGATGATGGTCGCCAACAGCTACGACGGCCCCAACATTTCCGCGCGCACCTCGATCCTGATGAAGGACGTCTGCACCATCGGTGAGCTGGCCGACGATCTGAATTGCCCGATGCCGGTGCTCAATGCCGTCAAGACGCTGTTCGCCGCTGCGATGGCGACCGGCCACGCCGACCACGACCCGGCCTCCGTCTGCGCCGTCAGCGAGGCCATCGCGGGGGTGAAGCGGTAGGCAGGTAGGTCGCCAAGTCACGACATGTCGCCGGCATACCTCGCCCTCTCGCCGCAAAGGGGGAGGGGAGTGCGGTCGCGCCTACGTGTGTGAATGCCTTAGGCTCGCAATCGTGCCGCGAGATGATATCCCGCGCCTTGATTCAATTCCGCGCCGGTGTCTTATTGCCCGCAAGCAGGAGCACAGGGGACGGAAAAGTCATGCGCGGGTTGTACTACGAGGAATTCGAGGTTGGGCACATCTTCGAGCATGCGTTGCGGCGCACGGTGACGGAGATGGACAACACGCTGTTCTCGGCACTGACCCACAATCCGCAGCCGCTGCACATCGACCACGAGTTCGCCCGCTCGACCGAGTGGAAGCAGCCGCTGGTCAACTCGCTGTTCACGCTGGGCCTGATGGTGGGCATCTCGGTCAACGACACGACGATCGGCACCACGATCGGAAATCTCGGCATGACCGAGGTCAAATTCCCCAATCCGGTCTTCCACGGTGATACACTGAGGGTGTCGACCGAGGTCGTCAGCAAGCGCGAGAGCAAGTCGCGTCCCGACGCCGGCCTCGTCGTGTTCCACCATCGCATGTTCAACCAGCGCAACCAGCTCGTCGCGGAATGCCAGCGGCAGGCGTTCATGCGCAAGCAGCCGAAGGGAGCGTAACGCCATGCGTTCCATGCTGTTCGTACCCGCCGACAGCGAGCGAAAGCTCGCCAAGGCGTTCGCCTCGGGTGCCGACGCCATCATCCTCGATCTCGAGGATTCCGTCGCCGCCGACCGCAAGACTGCCGGCCGCGACATGGCCCGCGCCTTCGTCGCCGCCGAGAAAGGGACGGCCGGCCGACCGCTGCTTTACGTGCGCATCAACGCGCTGGATACGCCTTTGTGGGAGGACGATCTCGCGGCCGTGATGCCGTCCCATCCCGACGGCATCATGCAGCCGAAGACGCGCTCGGGCGAGGATGTCCATCGCCTGTCGATCGCGCTGCATCACGCGGAGGCGGGCAACGGCCACACCGGGCCAGAGACGCGCATCGTGCCGATCGTCTCGGAGATGCCGCTGTCGATCCTGCAGATGCCATCCTACATCGGCAGCTCTACGCGGCTCGCCGCCATCAACTGGGGCATGGAGGATCTATCCGCCGAGCTCGGGGCGGCCACCTACCGTGACGCGAACGGTCAGATCACCTCGCCGTTCCGTCTCGCTCGCGATCTGACGCTGTACACGGCGACGGCGGCCGGCGTGCAGCCGCTCGATGCGGTCTATCCCGACTTCCGCAACCTCAAGGGCCTCGAGCAGGAATGCATCGAAGCCGCGCGCGACGGCTTTACCGGCAAGGCCGCGATCCATCCCGATCAGGTGGCGATCATCAACGCGGCCTTCACGCCCTCGCCGAGCGAGATCGAGAAGGCGAGAAGCATCGCCCGTCTGTTCGCCGAGAACTCGGGCGCGGGCGTCATATCCTACAACGGCCAGATGCTCGATCGCCCCCACCTGATCCGCGCCGAGCGCGTGCTGGCACGGGCGAAGCAGGCGGGATTGGCAGGGTAGGTCTCACATCCGCGGCGCATACGGTGCGTCCGTGCCGAGCGCCCTCAGATCCGGATCGAAGCGATCGAAGGCGGCGAGCGGGGCGAGCAGCCGGAACAGCGGTCCGCGAAAGGCGCCGGTGTGCCGCGCGTAGATCCAGGAGCGCTCCAGCGTGCAGCCGAGTCTTGCCTTCAGCACGTAGGACGATTGACCGACCTGCATCGCGGGGATCCGCCGGGCGATGCACCAGCGAACCATTTCGAGCCAGTTTATGAAATATGCGTTCAACGTCCGCGCATCGGGGTAGCGCAACCCCATGTGCTTGCCGACGATACGATCGCGTTCGACGATGAACAGGTTGAAACCGACGAGACGGTCGCCGGAGTGCAGTAGCAGCACTTTCGCCCGCCCATCGAGCCCACGCATCAGCTCACGGAAATAGCCACGGGGTACTTCGTCGAAAAGCTCGTAGCTGGCCTTCCGGTGCTCGTGCGTCTGCCAGTAGAGGTGCTCGATCTCGTCCTCGACACCTGTGATCGAGTCGCGCACCTCGGACCAAATCCCGCTGGCTTGACGCTGCTTTCGCCTGAGATCCGAGCGCATCTTCGGGGACAGGCTCTGGAGATACCCATCGAGGCTGTCGAACGGCAGCTCCAGAGTCGCGGTCGGCAGCGAGGGTACGCGGGAGAAGCCCGCTCCTGTTAGAACGTGCTCGGACCAGGGCCGGTCGCGGTCGCGAACGTCCTTGAGCACGAGCACGCGAACGCCGGTCTTTGCAGCGTGCCGGGTCAGGGTGTCGATGATGGCCGCGAATGCGGCCGCGCGGCCCTCGCGGTCCAGGCTCGGGGCAAAACCGATCTCGCACTCGTCGGTCAAGGGCGAGCCAAGACCGAGCACCGGCATCACCACCATCGAGGATGCCCGGCGCTCGATCCAGTCGCCGGCCTTGCGAAGGCCGTCACCGAGTGGCGCGTCCACCCGATAGGCCACGCGAAAGAGCGGTGCGGCGGCGGTCAGGCGTCCGCCAGAGCGGATCGCAATGGCAGAGAAGCTGAAGGAGCGCGCGGGCATCCGCTCGGCAGCGCGGTAGAAATCCCAGCTGTGCGGCGCCGAGGGATAAAGGACGTTCCACTCATCCCGCGAAATTTCGCTGACCGAGGCGTGGACACTCCCCTCGAGAGCGTCGGCGAGGTGCTGGCTGGCGCCGAGGTCGATCAGGACCGCTTCGCTCACGGGTCTGTCAGTGCTTGGAAACGCCGCCATCACCCTGCCTCGTCCAGTGTCGCTCCGCCTTGTATTGGCGAGAGGCCCACTGACTAACGGACGACCGACGTGGCTGGTTCCCTTCGCCCCGGGAGATCAATCTCGCGGCGTTTGCCTTTCCGGCAGGATTGGTGATCCTCGCAGTTGGTGAGCGCGCTGATTCGGCTGCGCGCCTTCGAGGCAAGCATGACGGCAGTCTTGGCCAAACCCAGTATCGACCGGCAGAAATCTGCGCGCGAGCGGCTCGAGCAGCTGTTCCGCGATCCGGCCTCGGTGAGCCTCATTCACTATGCCTGCCAGAGCCTCGATCAGACCGACCGGGAAGGCTCGCCGCGGGTAACGGCCGTGGCCGTGTCGAACCTGCAATCGGGGGCCGTCACCAGCTTCTCGATCCACGCCGAGGCGGAGCTGGCGCGGCTCGCCCCGGTGCAGATCCTCTCGCGCATGGATCAGCTGGAGCGGGCGATGCTCGCCAAACTGTTCGGCTTGCTGCAGGCCAACCCGGCGATGTGCTTCGTGCATTGGAACATGCGCGACGAGGTGTTCGGCTTTCCCGCCATTGCGCTGCGCTACGGCGTGCTCGGAGGCGCCGCGCCCGATCTCCAGAATATGCACCGCGTCGATCTCGCGCGCGTGTTGCGGGATATTTATGGACCGGCCTATGTGGCGCCGCCGAGACTGCTTCGGCTCGCCCGGTTGAACCGCCTGCCGATGCGGGATTATCTCGACGGGAAGGCCGAGGCCGACGCGTTCGAGCGCGGTGCCTATGCGGCCGTCAAGCGCTCGACCCTGGTGAAGCTGCAGTTGATTCTGGACGTGCTCCACCTCGCGCACGAAGGCGCGTTGAAGACCGCCAATTCCGATGCTCCGGCGACGACAGCTCTGCCCGCCGCACCGGTCCGCCGGCATGTGTTCGTCAGCCATGCCAGCGGGGACGCAGAAACCGCGGCGGAGGTGGTCGCTCGCCTCGAGGCCGGTGGCACGCGATGCTGGCTCGCCCCGCGCGACGTGTCGCTCGGCCAGGATTTCCAGAGTGCGATCGTCGAGGCGATCGAGGCTGCGGAGGCCGTGGTGCTGATCCTGTCGGATGCCGCAAACGCCAGCCAGCACGTGATCCGGGAAATCAACCTGGCGGACGAGGAAGGCAAGCCGGTCTTTACACTCTGCCTCGGCAATGCGCGGCCGAAAGGCTCGCTGCGCTACCAACTCAACAACCGTCAATGGGCCGACGTCGGCTCGGACCTCGCCGGCGGGGTGGCGCTGCTGGCGCGGTTTCTGCATTGATAGAGCTTGACGACCCAGGTCCGGCACTACGCATGACGCGTCAGCGCGGCCTTTCCAGCTGCCACGCCAGATGTCGCTGCACGGTCGGCCATTCGGCAGCGGTGATCGAGTAGACGCAGGTGTCGCGCAGCGTGCCGTCGGCCATCCGCTGGTGGCTGCGCAGGACGCCGTCGAGTTTGGCGCCGAGCCGCTCGATGCCGCGCCGGCTTTGCGTGTTCATGAAATGCGTGCGGAACTCCACCGCGATACAACCGACCGTGTTGAAGGCGTGCGTCAGCAGCAACAGCTTGGCCTCGGTGTTCAGCGGCGTGCGCTGGACGCAGCTGCGATACCACGTGCTGCCGATCTCGACGCGCTTGTTGGCGGCATCGACGTTCATGTAGGTGGTCATCCCCACGGGCTGACCGGTCGCCGTGTCGATCACCGTGAACGGCAGCATGCTGCCGGCCGCCTGCAGCGCCAGCCGGCGGTCGATCTCGGCCGCCATCTTCTCCGGAGACGGAATGGCGGTGTACCAGAGCCGCCAGAGCTCGCCGTCGCGCACCGCCTCGATCAGGTCCGGCGCGTGAGACTGAGCGAGCGGTACCAGCTCGGCGTGCCGGCCCTTCAGGGTGACAGGCTCCAACCACGACATCCGCATCACCCCTTCTTCGCCTGATCGCGAAGCATGAATTTCTGGATCTTGCCGGTCGAGGTCTTCGGGATCTCGGAGAACACGATGTGGCGCGGGCACTTGAAGGCGGCGAGGTGCTGGCGGCACCAGGCGATCAGCTCTTCCGCCGTCGCCGTCGCGCCGGGCTTCAGCTCGATGAACGCGCAGGGGGTCTCGCCCCATTTCTCGTCCGGCTTGGCGACGACCGCGCAGTGCGCGACAGCCGGGTGTTTGAACAGCGCGTCCTCGACCTCGATGGACGAGATGTTCTCGCCACCGGAGATGATGATGTCCTTCGAACGATCCTTGAGCTGAATGTAGCCGTCCGGGTACATGACGCCGAGATCGCCGGTGTGGAACCAGCCACCGGCGAAAGCGTCGTCGGTCGCGGCCCTGTTCTTGAGGTAGCCTTTCATCACGATGTTGCCGCGCATCATGACCTCGCCCATCGTCTGGCCGTCGGCGGCGACCGGCGTCATCGTCACCGGGTCCATCACCGACAGGCCGTCGAGCGCGGTGTAGGGCACGCCCTGGCGCGCCTTGAGCTGCGCCTGTCGCGCGGCATCGAGCGCGCTCCAGTCCGCTTTCCACTCGTTGACGACGGAGGGGCCGTAGACCTCGGTCAAGCCGTAGACGTGGGTGACGTTGAAGCCGGCCTCGGCCATCCGCGCCAGCACCGCCTCCGGCGGTGGTGCGCCGGCCGTGACGAACTCCACTTTGTGGGCGATCGCGCGTTTGTCGGTATCGGGCGCGCCCAGCATCGTCGACATCACGATCGGTGCGCCGCACATGTGCGAGACTGCGTGATCGGCGATCGCGTCGTAGATCATCTTGGCGCGGACCCACCTTAGGCACACGTGAGTGCCCGCCACCGCCGACAGCGTCCACGGGAACGCCCAGCCGTTGCAGTGGAACATCGGTAGCGTCCACAGATAGACGGGGTGGCGGCCCATGCCGGCGGCGAGCACGTTGGCATAGCACATCAGCGCCGCGCCGCGATGATGCACGACGACGCCCTTGGGGTTGCCAGTGGTGCCCGAGGTGTAGTTGAGGCCGATCGCGTCCCACTCGTCGGCGGGCATGCGCCAGGCGAAATTCGGATCGCCTGCGGAGACGAACGCCTCGTAATCGAGCGTGCCGAGCCGCTCGCCGGTCTGGGGGAACTCGGGATCGTCGACGTCGATCACGAGCGGCTTCACATTGGCGAGCGCCAGGGCCTCTTTCATCACCGGCGCGAACTCGCGGTCGGTGATCAGGATCTTGGTGTCGGCGTGGTCGAGCTGGAAAGCGATGATCGCCGCATCGAGGCGCGTGTTCATCGAGTGCAGCACCGCGCCCGTCATCGGCACGCCGTGGTGCGCCTCCAGCATCGGCGGCGTGTTCGGCAGCATGACGGAGACCACGTTGCCGGGGCGGATGCCGTAGCGCGACAGGGCCGAGGCGAGTTGGCGCGAGCGGCTGTGAAACTGCGCCCAGGTGACGCGCTGGCTGCCATGAATGATCGCGACGTGATCGGGCCAGATCGCCGCTGCCCGCGCCTGCAGCGACAAGGGCGTCAGCGGCTGATGGTTGGCCGGGTTCTTGTCGAGGTGGGTATCGAAGGGATGGGTCATGTCGGCGGGGCCTATGTGCGGCGGTTCGTTTGTTGGCGGCGACGCTATCGAAACGCCGCCCCCGCCGCAAACACGCCGTTCGTCGAGAGCTTGCCGTCCTCCCCCCTCCAGGGGGAGGAGGCAGGCAGGCCTTACTCCGCGGCCTTGCCGTAGGGAATATTCCGGCCGCCGTAGCGGCGGACGCGGACGTTGGCCTGCTCGGCGTGGCCGGCGAAGCCCTCGAGCATGCACAGCCGCGAGCAGTACTCGCCGATCATCGCCGAGGCTTTGTCGGTCATCACCTTCTGGTAAGTGCAGGTCTTCATGAACTTGCCGACCCACAGGCCGCCCGTGTACTTCGCCGCCTTCTTGGTCGGCAGCGTGTGGTTGGTGCCGATCACCTTGTCGCCGTAGCTGACGTTGGTGCGCGGGCCTAAGAACAGCGCGCCGTAGTTGGTCATGTGCTTCAGGAAGTAATCGGGGTCCTTGGTCATCACCTGCACGTGCTCCGACGCGATCTTGTCGGCCACCTCGACCATCTCGGCGTCGTCCTTGCACACGATCACCTCGCCGTAGTCGCGCCAGGACACCCGGGCGATCTCGGCGGTCGGCAGGATCGTCAGTAGGCGGTCGACCTCGGCCATCGTCGCCTTGGCGAGCTTCTCCGACGTCGTCAGCAGGATCGCGGGCGAGGTCGGGCCGTGCTCGGCCTGACCCAGGAGATCCGTGGCGCACAGCTCCGCATCGACCGTGTCGTCGGCGATGACCAGCGTCTCCGTCGGGCCGGCGAACAAGTCGATGCCGACACGGCCGTAGAGCTGGCGCTTGGCCTCGGCCACATAGGCGTTGCCGGGGCCGACCAGCATGTCGACGGGGGCGATCGACTTTGTGCCGATCGACATCGCGCCGATCGCCTGCACACCGCCGAGCGAGTAGATCTCATCCGCGCCGGCCATGTGCTGGGCGGTGACGATGGCAGCCGCCATCTTGCCTTCGAAGGGGGGGGCGCAGGTGATGATGCGCGGCACGCCGGCGACCTTGGCCGTGATCACCGACATGTGGGCGGAGGCGAGCAGCGGATATTTGCCGCCCGGCACGTAGCAGCCGACCGAGTTCACGGGGATGTTCTTGTGGCCGAGGATGATGCCCGGCATCGTCTCGACCTCGATGTCGCGGATCGAGGCCTTCTGGCACTCGGCGAAGTTGCGGACCTGGTCCTGCGCGAACTTGATGTCGTCGATGTCGCGCGGGCGCAGTTGCGCCATGCACTCTTTGATTTCCTTGTCGGTGAGGCGGTAGTCCTTGCGGTCCCACTTGTCGAACTTGATCGACATCTCGCGCACGGCCTCGTCGCCGCGCGTCTCGATGTCGGCGAGCAACCCCTCGACGATCTGGCGCACCTTGACGTCGGCGGCGTCCTTCTCGGCGATGTCGATGCTCTTCTTGAGGTGCTTGGCCATGAGGCGTCTCCGGGTTTTGTCCTGTTCGGCCGATCATTAGGCCGGGGCGGGGAGCGCGTAAAGCGGTCCGGGGGTCGGGCCGGCCGGGCGACCCGGCTGCGGCGCACGCGGCACACGGGGCGCGGGACGAAACCGGGGACAGCCACCATCATCCCTACCCTGGCGTGGATGCCGGCCTTCGCCGGCATGGCGATCGAGAGGGAGCGATCCCCCCGAATTAACCACACCTCACCACATCGCCCCGCAAACTTGTCCCCGCTTCCCCGCCCGCGCTCATACTCCCCCGCATCTCTCCGCGACGGACAGGACCCGGGAACGTGCTGGGTTTAAGGGAGTGGGGAGAGCATGCCGGATACCCCGGGCGATGTCAGCGCGCCCGGAGGAACTCTGCCGACGAGGCCAAGAACCTCGTTCAACTCGGGCTCAGTGGATGCGCCCGGGGATGGTGGACCCGGGATCCGAAAAGGGGGCCCACCCCCGTCGCATGCGGTGGGGCGGCGCGAGCCGCATCCAACCACTACCCAAAGCGAGGCTCTGCCGCCCCGCCTCCTGTTCATACCTTCGAGCGCATCGCGCTGCGGGGCCGATCGCGCACGCGAACTGCGTGCCGCCGCCTCTGCGTTGTCCACAGGCCCGTCGTCGCGGGCTGGCGAAGCAGGCTGGGGATAAGCCGGGGGCAAACGACGCACGGTGGTTCCCCCCGGGCGGCGGGTCGTGAATATCGCGGCCATGTCGGCGATGGTGAAGCAGGATTCGCGGTTCGATCAGTCTCTGGAGGGCGAAAGCCATCCGGGCGCTGCCGTGCCTGCGCTCGTGACCGAGGCTCCGGCCGCCGAGCCGTCGGCGATTGAGCCGCCAAGGGCCGATCCGCCCGAGGCCGACGCCGCGGCACCCCGCGTCGCACCCAGAAAGCCGCGCACGCGCAAGCCGCGCCCCACCTACGACGACGGCGCGCTGACGCGGCTGTTCAAGTTTCCCTCGAAGAGCTATCCGCGCAGCACGTACTACGTGACCGGTGACGAGATCATCATCCGGATCAAGAAGGCCCGGAAGAAGTGGAAGCTCGTCATCCCGAAGAAGCGGGTGGTCTCCTACAAGACGAACCGCTGGTTCGCGAAGCCCCGCTGGGTCGAGCTCGAGCTCACGGTCACGCAAGCGACCCGCCTCGGCCTCGTCGAGCCGCGTGCGCCTTCGAAAGCCGAGGACACGGCAGGGGCGCCTGCCGGCGAGCAGTTGCCCGGCGACGACGCGGGTGCGCCGATGAAGGAGATCGACGCGGGCCTCGATGCGACGGATGGAACGGCGGGCGAGGCCGGTCCCGAGGTGGCGCTGATCGACGAGAGCGATGCAGGTGGAGACGCGGACGCCGCGGATGCCGATGCCGATGCGTATGACGCCGAGGCGGACGATGGGCACGAGGACGATGAGCCCGTCGACGAGCAAGCTTGTGAGCACGAGGACACGACCTGGGACAGAGACGCGTTCGAGGTTGAGGTTCCGGTTGCGAGCACGGCCGTCATTGCCGCTGCCATGCTGGCCGACGCTCAGGTGCTGAACGCGCAACGAGAGGCCGCCCTGGCGGCCGTTGCGTCGGCTGAAGGCGAGCCGGACGAGCCGCCCGAGGTTCCTGAGCCCCCGCGCGCCTTGGCGCCGGTCGTGGTTCATGTGGCCAGCGGCGGCGAGATGGAGACGGCCGGGGACACCGAGATCGCCGAAGCATCGACGCGCCAGGGCGTTGCCGAGCCGACGATCACAACGCTCTTCCCGAGTGATCCGGGGGACAAGATCGGCCGCGATCTCGCAGCGGACGAGCCTGCCGCCACCGAGCCCGCGCAGCACGTACGCCGGAGCCGGAGCAGGTTGGCGATCACGATGGCGGCCGTGTTGCTGATGGCGGGATCGGCAACGATGTGGCTGCTCCCCGGCGCGCCGGCGTCCGACCAATTCGCCGAGGGATCCGCGCCGGTCGAGCAGGCGGCCGCCCCCGCGCCGCCGATCGAGACCGGCTCCATCGACAGGCCGCAGACTTCGCCCTCGGTCGCGTCCGATCCTCAGCCGGCGTCCGAAAGCGCGGCCTCTCGCGTCGCCGGACGACCAGCGATGCGCGAGATCCCTGTGCTGGAAATCCCGGACTCGGCCATCGAGCCGATGGAGCGTGCGCCGGAGTGGCCGGGGCAAGAGCCCCCAACCGCATCGCTGGCCGAGGCTAAAACCGAACAGGGCCCCGTGGCTCGTCCCGCCGTCGCTGCTCCTCCACCCGAGGCGCCAGCTCGGCCGATCGCTGCGGCTGTACCAGCGCTTCCGCGGGCCGAGCCGAGGCTGCCGGCCGCGTGCCGGGCGATGGAGACGGCCGCCCGCTCGATCCGGGTCCAGTTCGACTATGCCAGTGCGAGCCCGGGCGAACCGACGGCCGCCCTGCTCGGTGTCTTCGCGCAGTCGCTCAGTTCATGCGGCAGCGGCCGGGTGATCATCGAGGGGCATGCCGATGCCGATGGTGATCCCGACCGCAATCAGGCGTTGTCGGTGCGCCGGGCTCAGGCGGTGTGGGAGCTGCTGGTCAAGGCCGGCGCCAGCCCGGGGCGGTTGTCGGTGATCGGCTATGGCCACTCGCGCCCGGATGTGCCCAACGTCACGCCCGAAAACAAGCACAAGAACCGGCGCGTCGTGCTCGTCGTCGAGGCTCCAGGCTGACATCGGGCTCAACCACGGCAGGCTCCGTTCATTTGACGGGCCAGCAGCCGCGCGACTGGGCTCCGGCCGCGCGTGGACGACGTGGGCGTGCAGAAGAAAATATGGCGGGGGAACGGATGGGCGTGATCGGGGACGGGGAAGCCTGGCTTGAGCGTGGCTTCAGTGGTTGCGGAGCCCGCCGAGATCGCCCAGAGGGGGGGCACGGTCGAGGTGGCGGTCATGGCCGCGGCCGTGCTGTGTCTCGTGGTGCTGGTGGTGCTGCCGATCGCCTCGCTGCTGGCTAGCCCCGCATCATCTCCAGGACCTTGGCCAGGTTGCCGACGTCCGGCTTCAGCGTTCCCGCGTGGATCTGCCGCGTCAGCTCGACGACGGCCGAATTTCCGGGCGTCGAGATGCCGAGCGCCTCGCCCTTCTCGACGACGAGGCCGTTGATTACGTCGACCTCGCTGTAGCGGCCCTTGAGGTGATCCTGCAGCACGCAGTCGCGCGCGCGCGGGCCGACGTCGCGGACGAGCTTGTCCATCAGCTTCTCCAGCAGCTGATTGGTGCCCTTCATCTCGTCGGGCTTGAGCCCGAAGATCGGCTCCATGCCATAGCCCGCCTTCTGCCCCACGGTCAGCGTCTCGGCGCCGATGCGGGTGATCAGCTCCTGCATGCCCGGAAGCTTCATGCCCTCCGCCTGCGTCACACCCATCAGCGCGAACGGGCCGAGGCACATCGTGTTGACGATCAGCTTCATCCATTTACCCGATTGCACCGAGCTGGTCACTGTCACCCGTCCGACGTTCTTCATGATCGCTTCGATCTCGGGGACCCGGTGGTCCATGTCGGGCGTCAGCGCGCCGACGCCGAACCAAGTCTTCTCCGGGATCGTGTTGCGCTGGACGAGGCCCGGCGTGAACACCTCCGACGACAGCTCGACGACGCAACCGATGGTGCGCTTTGGCCCGACCACCTCGGAAATGGTCTCGGCGGTCATCGCGTTCTGCGCACCGACGACAATCGCATCCTCCGCGAGGTACGGCTTGATGAACTCCGCCATCCAGCGCGTGTCGTAGGCCTTGGGCATGATGAAAACGTAGTCGAACCTCGTGTTCAGCGCTGCGACGTCGGCGAGGTGGTAAGCCTTGACCGCGACGTGCAACTCGCGGTCGGGCATCGAGATCCGCAGCCCCTGGCGGCGCATGGCCTCGATGTGGGCCGGCCACTGATCGATCATCGAGACGTCGTAGCCGTTGCGCGTCAGGTCCGCCGACAAGCAGCTGCCGTTGGCGCCGGTGCCGACCACGGCGATCTTCTTCATCTTGAGCGCGTCCGCCTCGATGGCCATCTGTCTCCGCCCTTCGTGACTGTTTGTCTGGCCGCACCATAGGCGGCGACGGGGGCGGTTGTGAACGGCCTTTGACGGAGTGGACGGGCGAGCGGCACGCATGGCTCGAGTTGGCGGGCTCGAGTTGGCGGGCTCGAGTTGGGGGACTCGCGATAAGGGCCTCGCAGTTGACAGAGACGGGCGCGCCACCTACCCCGCGTGCATGCAGGATCGCGCACCACCATCGGGCACGTTGAGGACGGCCGAAGGGCTCGTCGCCGCGGGCCTGTTGCCGGCGGACGGGCGGGAGGCGGCCGAGCAGGTCGGTGCGCGCTATGCAATTGCCGTGACCGAGACGATGGCGGCCCTCGTCGACCGCGCCGATCCCTCCGACCCGATCGCGCGGCAATTCGTGCCTGACGGCCGCGAGCTGGACATCGGGCCCGGGGAGAGCAGCGACCCGATCGGCGATCACTTGAAGAGCCCCGTCGCCGGTCTGGTCCACCGCTACCCCGATCGCGTCCTGCTCAAGATCACCGGTCTGTGTCCGGTCTACTGCCGATTCTGCTTTCGCCGCGAGATGGTCGGGCCGGACA
Source organism: Devosia equisanguinis (assembly GCA_945889015.1). Classification (GTDB taxonomy): domain Bacteria; phylum Pseudomonadota; class Alphaproteobacteria; order Rhizobiales; family Hyphomicrobiaceae; genus CAMDBL01. The sequence goes on along the minus strand of CAMDBL010000057.1, from coordinate 1,121 downwards.
ACGCCGAAGCGCTGTCGCGGGCAGAGGTCGAGGCGGCGCTGGCCTACATCCGCGCGAGGCCCGCGATCTGGGAGGTGATCCTGACCGGCGGCGATCCCCTGATCCTGTCGCCGCGTCGGGTCGCTGACGTGACGGCGGCGCTGGCGGCGATCGCCCATGTGAAGCTGCTGCGCTGGCACACGCGGGTGCCCGTGGTGGCGCCGGAGCGGATCTCGGACGAGTTGGTGGCGGCGTTGACGGGCGGTGGTAAGAGCGTCGTCGTCGGCCTGCACGCCAACCATCCGCGCGAGCTGACCGATCAGGCACGCGCCGCGCTCGCCCGGCTGGCAAAGGCGGGCGTGATGCTGCTCAGCCAGTCGGTGCTGCTGCGCGGCGTCAATGATGATGCCGATATACTCGAGGCGCTGTTTCGCGGCTTCGTCGAGGCGGGTGTCAAGCCGTATTACCTCCACCACCCCGATCGTGCTCCCGGAACTTCGCATTTTCGTGTCGGGATCGCCGAGGGGCAGGCATTGATGGCCGAGTTGCGCCGCCGTCTGTCGGGGATCGCAATGCCCAGCTACGTCCTCGATATCCCCGGCGCGCACGGCAAGGTGTCGATAGAGGCCGGCCGCATCGGGCGCACGCCGGACGATCAGGGTTGGGTCGTCACGGATGCGAATGGTGGCGTACACAACTATGAAGAGCCGGCCGTCTAGCGCTGGCGCACCGCACTGACTGAAGCGGGGCAATGCGGGCCCGGATCGCGTGAAAAATCGGTGTTCAGCAGGGGGCCGTAAGCCTCTTCCGCGAGGCTGCCTCGGTTCAGCTTGGAAAGCATAAGGTTCAATCCTGATCGGGCACGGTGGTTTTTGGTTTAACCGTGGGTTAAATTTGATACTGTCAAGCGGGTATCTGTTCGAGGTCAGGTTTCATGTCACGCGTTCCGACTATCGCCTTGATCGCTTTCGGCGGCCTCGCCGCCGTCGGCGTGGCTATAGCGCGACAATCTGGATGAGAACGGCGCGTCAATCAGGATGAGACGAGGCGGCCGAGCGAAGTGATGATTGACGCTGGCCGCGCCATTGGCAAGCGCTTTGATTGACGTTCCGCGTCAATCAGCGTCCGGTTTGTCGGTTTTC
>CAMDBL010000056.1 GCA_945889015.1 Devosia equisanguinis | reverse complement strand
AAACTCGTGCTTTGATGAGGTGGCTGCTCAAGCTCGACGATGCGGATCCACGATACGCGCTGGCGAGATTACTCGCGCAGCCGGATATGAAGCAATTTGAGTTTGTTCTGATCGACACACCACCGAGATTGACGCTTGCAACTGTTAATGCATTGTGTGCGAGTACGCACGTGATCGTCCCGACGGTGCTGGATCAGCTTTCAGTCGACAACGTGGGTGGACTTCTTTCACAAATGGATAGTTGGTTCCGCAATGACCTCAATCCCAATCTGAAGTTGGCCGGCATTGTGGGTACAATGACGCGAACACAGCCGTCTCTCAATGGTGTGGAGGCTGCGGCCAGGAAGTCCGTCGAAGAGGCGGCCATGAAGCACTGGGGCAGATTTACCGATTTGCAGATCGCGCAGCGAGCGCTGGAACCTTGGCCGGTCGATGCTTATGTCCTTTCGGGTTACGTTGCGGACACCGCTAGATTTTCTCAGGACGCGGGACGCGATATTGCCTATCTTGATCAGCGGGCCCCCAACCAGACTACTCGCTCAGTCATCGAAGCCATTGGTCAGCAACTCTTGTCGCGGGTACGCCAATGAAAGTCGCGGAGCTGAAGTCCACGTTGAAGAACCTGGCAGGGGTCTATGCCGATGCCGGTGACGCGCAGAAGTCCGCAGGCCTGTTGAAACTGACAGAGGTGCTTGATGACAAGCACGGCGAACAAAAGGTAGACAAGTTTCTGAGCGAGATTCGCCGGAAGCGGGATATCAAGCCCCGTAGATGACGGCACGTGCGGCGTTGTGCGAGTGGCAACGAGGCTGACGATGAACATCTCCGAGCTACGGGACGTTCTCAAGCGAGCGGCAGGGCTATTTGCTGCGGCGGGTGCGAAATCACAGCAGAAAGACCTCGAAGACGTCGAGAAGCTGCTGGCTGACTCCGGTGATCCCACTGTGGAGGACTTCGTCCAGCGGACCGTCGATGCTTTGGATCGCAAGTTACTTTCGAGCCAGGGAGACGAAGAGGTTCTTGTGCAGCTCTATGCTGTCGGTGCAAAGCGGAACGAGGCCGATAGCCTGCTTACTGAGTTGAAGGGATTTCCGAAGGAGCGGCTATCCGCGATCGGAGCACGCTTCACCGGTATCTCCGTCACGTCTGTCGCGACGAAAGCGAAGGCACTCAAAGCCATCGAGACGAAGCTCAAAGAGCGCGCCTACCAAGAAGGCAAAGACCGGATGAATGCGGGTGTCACCCCTTGGTAAGCACCCCTCAATTCGCGAACCGGAAGTGCATCACGTCGCCGTCCTTGACGACGTACTCCTTGCCTTCCAGCCGCATCTTGCCAGCTTCCTTGGCGCCGACCTCGCCACCGCAGGCGACGAAGTCGTGGTAGGCGATGGTTTCCGCGCGGATGAAGCCCTTCTCGAAGTCGGTGTGGATGACGCCGGCCGCGCCCGGGCCCTTGGTGCCCCTGGTCACGGTCCAGGCGCGCGCCTCCTTCGGCCCCACCGTGAAGTAGGTGATCAGGCCGAGCAGCTTGTAGCCCTCGCGGATCAATTTGTTGAGGCCCGCTTCCTCGAGACCGAGATCGGCGAGGAACGCGTCGCGATCCTCCGGTGCGAGCCCCGAGAATTCCGACTCGATCTTGGCGGAGATGACGACGCAGCCCGCGCCCTCGGCTTTCGCCCGCTCCTCGACCTTGCGCGAGAAGGCGTTGCCGGTCGCGGCCGAACCCTCGTCCACGTTGCAGACGTAGAGCACGGGCTTGGAGGTCAACAGCTGCAACGCCTTGTAGGGGGCTTCCTCCTCGGGCGTCAGCTTGGCCATGCGCGCCGGCTTGCCCTCGCGCAGCAAGTCCAGTGCCTTGTCCATCAGCGCCACCAGCGCCTTGGCATCCTTGTCGCCGCCCTTGGCCTTCTTCTCGGCCGCGTTGCGCCGCTTCTCCAGGCTGTCGAGATCCGACAGCATCAGCTCGGTCTCGACCACCTCGGCGTCGGAGACCGGATCGATGCGGTTCTCGACGTGGGTGATGTCGTCGTCCTCGAAGCAGCGCACGACGTAGGCGACGGCGTCGACCTCGCGGATCACGGCCAGGAACTGGTTGCCGAGGCCCTCGCCCTTGGACGCGCCGCGCACGAGGCCGGCGATATCGACGAAGGTCAGCCGGGTCGGGATGGTGGTCTGCGACTTGCCGATCTTGGACAGCATGTCGAGGCGCGGGTCGGGCACGCCGACCTCGCCGACATTGGGCTCGATGGTGCAGAACGGATAGTTGGCCGCCTCGGCCGCCGCGGTCTGCGTCAACGCGTTGAAGAGGGTCGACTTGCCGACGTTCGGCAGGCCGACGATGCCGCATTTGAAGCCCATGATGTCTCGCAGGTTTTGCTGGTTGCGAGTGGGGTACACCGGCAGGGCGCGAGGGGCAAGGGTGGTGGCTTGGATTGGTGACGCCGCGGTGGGTCCGGTTGGCCCGCGGCGCCGACCCCGCGGTCGCTCACGGCTTATGAACGTCCTTGTAGGCGATCATGTCGAGCAGACGCTGCTCCTTGTCGTCGTCGAAGCCGCAAGTGTGCACCCACTCCTTCGGGTTCTCGTAGGTGCCGAACATCATGTCCCACCAGGTGATGTCGCCTTAGTTGTTCTTGTGGCGCTCGTGCTGGTGATGGATGCGATGCATCTCCGGCCGCTGGAACACGAAGCCGACCCAGCGGGGCGTGCGGATGTTGGTGTGATAGAAGAACTCGCCGAGCGCGGTGAAGGCCGTGTAGATCGCGCCGGCTTCGATCGACAGTCCGAGCACCGTGTAGACGATCAGGCTGCCGAGGATCGAGTTCACCACCATCTCGCCGGGATGCTTGTAGAACGAGGTGATGACCTCGAGCCGCTGCGGGCTGTGATGGATCTGGTGGAACAGGCGCCAGAGCCAGTCGTGCTCGTGCCGCCAGCGATGCCACCAATAGAAAATGAAGGTCGCGATGAAATAGGCGATGAAGCCGCCCACGAGTGGCGAGGTATGATCCGACAGCTTGAATAAAGAAGCGGACGACAGCCACCGCTCCCAGGTCAGCCCCGCAAGGACGACGATCCCGAGTTGGATCGCATTGACGAGCACGACCCGGAGAGGCCAGGTGCGCACGTGCGGCAAGGGCCATCCGGGCATCATCCGCTCGAGCAGGAAGCAGCCGACGAAAACCGCGAAAATAAGCGTGAGCATGGCCGGCGGCTCCCTGCGACTCGAATGGATGGAGCTTATTGACCTCGTTCCGCGGTGTCGATGTCAGCCGCGTCCCAGCGTTGCCACGAACCCTGCGCTGAACGGGTTGGCGATCCGCAGGCCCTCGATCTGCAGCCCGTCGTGCAGGTCCTCGGAGACGAACAGGCGGCAGCCGGCACGCAGTGCGGAGGCGATCAGCAGGCTGTCCCACCAGGAGAGCTTGGCCGTGTCCTGCACCTCCCAGGCCTTTTCAGTGGTCGCGGCATCGAGCGGCGCGATGGCCCAGGGCGCCAGGGTGCGCACATAGCCCCGCGCGTCGCCGGCCGGCATCAGGTGTCGCCGGTCGGTCAACACGCGGTAGCACTCATTCAGGTTTTGAGGGCTCAGGGTAAGCGAACGGCTCCTGATCGTCTGCCTCAGCAAATCCGCCGATACCCTGCGCTTCACCGGATCGGCCGGATCGAGCGCGTAGATCAGGATGTTGGTGTCGACGAAGAGCCGGCCGGTCATAGAGCGCGTCCCGCTTGGGTAGATCCGCAGCAATTCCCGCATATCCAGCGCCGCCGAGGAAGCGCTCGAGCGTGTCGAGCTGCTCCTGTCCGCGACCCATCCGCTCCTCCAGCATCTGTCCGATGAATGCGGACATGCTGAGATCCGCCTTGGCGGCTTCGACGCGGAGCCAGTCGGCGACGTCCTCGCGCAGCGTGACGGTGACGTTTTTCATGGTTTCGATCCGATCGTGGGCCGGAACACAAAAATAGTGTCACACGATTTTCGTGTCAATGCCTGGCTTATTGTCCGCCGCCGGGCTTCCGTGCCGCCATCCACTTCTTGAGATTTTCGGCGATGGCCGACTGGCGCTTGTTGGCGCGCTCGCCGGCGGGGTGTTTGGCAGGACCCTTGCCTGGATCCCTGCCAGCATCCTTGGCAGGCGCCGGCTCAGTGTCTGCTTGAACCGCGCCAGCGGGCCGCGTCGAGGCCGCCGCAGCCTTCCCATTCTTCGGCTCGTCCTCGCCGAGCTTGCGGGCGACGTCGGTAAGGAACCGTTCCGCCTGGCCCGCGGCGAGCCGTCCTGCCGCGTCCGCCATCGCGTCGAGCAACTCGTTCAGCCATTCGGCGTCGGACTTGGCGAAATCGTTCAGCACCCAGTGCTGCACCGCATCCTTGTGGCCGGGGTGGCCGATGCCGATGCGCACGCGCTGATACTCGTTGCCCAGGTGTGCCGTGATCGAGCGCAGGCCGTTGTGGCCGGCATTGCCGCCGCCGGTCTTGAGCTTGATCTTGCCGGGTAGCAGGTCGAGCTCGTCGTGGAAGACGACGATGTCGGACAGCCCGATCTTGAGGAACCGCGACGCCTCGCCGACCGCGCGGCCGGACTCGTTCATGTAGGTGTCGGGCTTCAGCAGCATGACCTTCTCACCCGCGATCTCGCCGTCTGCCGCGTGGCCCTGGAATTTGCGCTTCCACGGTCCGAAGCGGTGCGTTCGGGCGATCCGCTCGACCGCCATGAAGCCGACGTTGTGGCGGTTGCGGGCGTATTTGTCGCCGGGATTGCCGAGGCCGACCAGGAGCTTCATGACGCGTCACCCGATGCAGAATGCGATGAACGGGAGCCCGAAACACATCGGGGGGCGCCAAGCCCCCCGAAAGCCCCTGCCCGGGGTGGGCCCAGGACCCCGAAAGGGCCTGGGAATATAGGCGCGGAAGTGGCGCCTTACTTCTTCTTGGCGGGTGCGGCCGGGGCCTTGGCCGCGGCGGCCGGAGCCTTCGCACCGCCGGCAGGCGCTGCGGCCTTGGCATCGCCCGCAGCCGCGGCCTCGGCGGGAGCCGCACCGGCGGTCGGCGTCGTGGCAGCTTCATCGTCGGCCACCGCGCCGGCGATCGTCGCCACGGTGAAATCGCGATTGGAGATGGTCGGGCGCACACCTTCCGGCAGCTTCACCGCGGAGATGTGCACCGAGCGGCCGATCTCGAGACCCTCGAGGTTCACCTCGAAGAACTTCGGAATGGCGGTGGCGGGTGCGAACACCTCGATCTCGTGGCGCACGATGTTGAGAACGCCGCCGCGCTTGATGCCCGGGGACAGCCCTTCGTTGATGAAGTGCACCGGCACCGCGACGCGGACGCGGCTGGTGGTACTCACGCGCTGGAAGTCGACATGCAGCGGCAGATCCTTGACCGGATCGAGCTGGACATCGCGCGGCAGCACGAAGATCTTTTTGCCGTCGAGGTTGACGCTGAGCAGCGTCGAGGTGAACTGACCCTTCATGAACTGCTTGAAGAGGTCGTTGAACTCGAGCGAGATGGTCTCGGCGGGCTGGTTGTCGCCGTAGATCACACCGGGCACGCGACCCTCGCGGCGGGCCTGACGAGCGGCCCCCTTGCCGCTACGCGGGCGTACCGTGGCTGCGAGCTCGAAAGTCTGGCTGTCGGCCATCGTTTTGATCTCCAAAGAAAAAACGACCTCGTCCGCGGATTCGGACGCAGGCCCTCCGCCGTGTCTCGGCCTCCAAGGGTGCCGTGGCGGGTCATCCACGAGATGTGGGCTGCGGCGAGCCTTATAGCGATGGATGAGGGCGAGGGCAACATCCCGGCGGCCATTGGAGGGCCGTGCGAGCCGCCTGCAGGCGGCAGCGGCAGGAATCCGGGACATTTCGTTGACACCCGGTGCGGGCATCCAATAAATAGCAGCGCTTCCGTTGAAGGCTCGGCTTCCGGCCGGGTGTCGAGCGCGGCTCCTGCGGCCGATGGCGGGGGCGATCGCCAGCCGCGCTGCATCGCGCGGCTTTTTTCGTTTCCCTTCGAAGGGATCTGAGCGACATGTCCAAGCCCGTTCAGGCCAAGCGTTCCAGCGGCCCCTCGCCTGCCGTGATGACGACCTATGGCCGCCAGGACGTCGTGTTCGAGAAGGGCGAAGGCTCGTGGCTGGTGTCCACGGCAGGAGACCGCTATCTCGATTGCGCCAGCGGCGTCGCCGTCAATGCGCTCGGACACGCCCATCCCAAGCTGATCGCGGCGCTGACCGAGCAGGCCGCCAAGGTCTGGCATACGTCGAACCTCTACCGGATCTCAGGCCAGGAGCGCCTCGCCGAGCGGCTGGTGGAGACGACGTTCGCCGACAAGGTGTTCTTCTGCAATTCGGGCGCGGAGGCCTGCGAGGGCGCGATCAAGGTCGCCCGCCGCTGCCAATTCGTGAACGGCCACCCCGAGCGGGTCCGGATCATCACTTTCAAGGGCTCGTTCCACGGCCGGACGCTGGCTGCCCTCGCCGCCGCCGGCAACGAGAAGTATCTCGAGGGCTTCGGTCCGCCCGCCGAGGGCTTCGACCACATCGAATTGGGTGATCTCGCCGCCGTCGAGAAGGCGATCGGGCCGACCACGGCCGCGATCATGATCGAGCCGGTGCAGGGCGAGGGCGGGGTGCGCACCGTCCCCGTCGAGCACCTGCGGGCGCTGCGCGCGCTCTGCGACAAGCACGGCCTGCTGCTGGTGCTCGACGAAGTGCAGACCGGCATGGGCCGCACCGGCAAGCTGTTCGCGCACGAGTGGGCGGACATCGAGCCGGACGTGATGGCGGTGGCCAAGGGCCTCGGCGGCGGCTTCCCGATCGGCGCCATTCTCGCGACCGAGGCGGCCGCCAAGGGCATGACGCCCGGCACGCATGGCTCCACGTTCGGCGGCAATCCGCTGGCGACCGCTGTCGGCAACGCCGTGCTCGACGCGGTGCTCGAGCCGGGCTTCCTGGAAGCCGTGGCGCAGAAAGGACTCGCGCTGCGGCAGGGTCTCGCCCGCCTCAAGGACCAGTTCCCGCACGCGGTCGAGGAGGTGCGCGGCCAGGGGCTGCTCACCGGTCTCAAGCTGAAGCCGCCCGCCGGCGACGTGGTCAAGGCCTGCTTCGACGAGAAGTTGCTCACGGTCTCGGCCGGCGAGAACGTGCTGCGGGTGCTGCCGCCGCTGAATATTTCGGACGAGGATCTGCGCGAGGTCGTCAACCGCGTCTCGCGCGCGCTGGCCTCGCTGCCGAAGTCGACCTGAAGATATCCGCAACGTCATAGACCGAGGCTGGCCCCGCGCCATGTCGATACGGCATTTTCTCGACCTGAGCCTGATCGATGCCCGCACCCTGCGGGCGATCGTGGACACCGCGCACCGCATGAAGCGGGCGGGCAAGATCGTGCCGGCGGCGCTGAAGCCGAAGGGCATCGAGACGGCCGTCCTCGGCATGATCTTCGAGAAGCCGTCCACCCGGACGCGCGTCTCGTTCGACGTGGCCATGCGGCAGCTCGGCGGCCAGACCATCGGGCTCAATCACACCGACCTGCAGCTCGGCCGTGGCGAGACCATCGCCGACACGGCTCGCGTGCTGTCGCGTTACATCGACGCGATCATGATCCGCGCCAATTCGCACAAAACGCTGACGGAGCTTGCCGAACACGCGACCGTGCCGGTGATCAACGGACTGACCGACAAGAGCCATCCCTGCCAGGTGATCGCCGACCTGATGACGTTCGAGGAGCGTCAGGGCGCCATCGCCGGGCAGACCGTGGCCTGGGTCGGAGACGGCAACAACGTCGCCGCGTCCTGGGTTCATGCCGCCGGCAAGTTCGGCTTCAAGCTGCGCATCGGCTGTCCGCCCCAGCTCAATCTCGAGCCCGAGGTGCTCGAGTGGATCAAGCTGGAGAAGGCCGACGTCGAGGTGACCGACGATCCGGTGGAGGCCGTGCGCGGCGCCGATTGCGTGGTCACCGACACCTGGGTTTCGATGGGCCAGACCGATGCGCCGCGCCGCAAGCAGCTCCTCGGACCTTATGCCGTCGACCAGGCGTTGATGAGCAAGGCCGCGAAGGGCGCGATCTTCATGCATTGCCTGCCCGCCTATCGCGGACACGAGGTGACGGAGGAGGTGCTGGAAGGGCCGCAGTCGGCGGTGTTCGACGAGGCGGAGAACCGGCTGCACGCGCAGAAGGCGATCCTCGCCTGGTGCCTCGGCGCTTGAGCCGTTTGGCCGCCTGAACGATCTGGGAGCCGGAAACGCAGATGAGCCCCATGCCCACGGAAAGCCGCTCTGAGCTCGCCGCGGGGGGCGACGATATCGTGCTCGGCTTCCGCACGCTGCGCTCCAACATCATGGGGCGTTTGGTGCGGATGGGGGCGGTTGCCGACGAGATCCTGACCCGGCACGATTACCCAGCGCCGGTGATCGAGGCGCTAGGGCATGCGGTGGTGCTCGCGACGCTGCTCGGTGCGCCCCTGAAGGAAGGCGCGCGGCTGATCCTGCAGACCAAGACGGACGGCCCGCTGCGTTTCCTAGTGGTGAACTACGAGAGCCCCGGCCAGCTGCGCGGCTATGCGAGCTTCGACGAGGATCGCGTGCTGGCGATGGAGAAGGACGGCTCCGCGAGCCAGTCGCTGCTGCTCGGCAGCGGCATGCTGGCGATGACCGTCGACCCAGGCGGGGACCGCGACCGCTATCAGGGTATCGTCCAGGTCGCTGAAGAGTCGCTGGCGGATGCGGCATTGACCTATTTCCGTCAGTCCGAGCAGCTGCCGACCTACCTCCGTCTCTCGGTGGCACGGCAAGACCGGCAAGGCCCCGATGGCGGCGGCTGGCACTGGCGGGCCGGTGGCCTGCTGGTGCAGCATCTCTCGCCGCTCGGCGGGACGCCGCAACCGGCGCCGCCGCCCATCGCGGGAGCGGAGGACGACGAGCTGCCGATGCTCGGCGAGGACGACGACAACTGGCGGCGTGTCAGCATGCTCGCCTCCACGGTCGAGGATCACGAGCTGCTCGATCCGACGCTGTCGCCGGACGATCTGTTGTGGCGTCTGTTCAACGAGGAGGGCGTCGTGCGGGCCGTCGATCCGACGCCGCTCGCGGGCTATTGCCGCTGCTCGCGCGACGGGGTCGCGACGATGCTGAAGGCCTACGCCGGCGGCGAACTCGACGACATGCGCGAAGCCGACGGCATGGTCGCCGTCACCTGCGAGTTCTGCAACGCCACCTATCGCTTCACGCCGGGCGAGATCGGCTGAGCGCGGGCGTCGAATCTCATGCGTCGCGCGCGGGCCAGATGAACTCCGGCTCGACCGGCAAATGCGAAACATCGCGGGCCACGATAAGCACGGATTCGATCGCTTCATCCCCGTTTCGCACGGGATCGAAGGTGATCAGGTACTTGTACCATCGATTCCGTGCGAAATGACCGGTAATGTGGTTCAAGGCATGACCGCCGAAACAACGGTCAATGTGCGGCTTGCTCAGCTCCCAGAAGCACTTGTTGCCGACCTGCTCGCGCAGTGGCACGTCGACGAAACTCGAGGGGTCGCTGTCGTAGAAGCTGGCATTGGCCTTGTTGGTCCACACGTAACGATAGTTTCGGTCGATCACGCCGGCACGGTCGGGAAGGCTGTCCAACACCTTCTGGTAATTTGCATCCGGGGCGATCGAGGCGGCCGTGACTTCGCGTGAGGTGCTCGGGGCCATGCTCGCGGCCATGCTCGTCACCTTCGAGCGTGCCGCCTGCCTCACCAGTCGCTCGGCGGACTCCAGGCAGGATTTGCTCAGGGCTTGTGCGGTGTCCTGATTCTGGCAAAGCTCGGCCAGCGACCGGATCAGGATGCCGAATTGCGCCAGTGTGATCAGCGGCTCCGACGAGCGATACTTGATCAGCTCGAGCATGATGCCGTCGCGCTCATTCTGCATGCGCTCACGATCGGCCGTCGCGAGCTTGGGTCCGTGATCCTGGAGGGCTCGATGGAGAAACGCGTGAGACTGGAGCAATCGTCTTACAGTATCCGGCATGCCTGCCACTCATGGTTGTGGGCGTGATCGATACAAAAAGGACAGTGTCGACAATACGCGCTTTTGAAAAGTGGCAGAATGTCTAGCGGCTGCAGGGTGCAGCTGGGATCCCGTGCAGCCTCCTCGTTCTGCCATGCAGCGTTGCGAGCGTCGGACTCCAGCATCATCGCAGCGAACTCCCGTTGAGCGTTGACGGGTTGGCAGTGCCCCCGCAGCCTCGCTCGAGCGGCAGCTATGCGAATTTGGAATGATGAGCTGACCCATGCGCAGGTTTGACTGTTGTTCAATCGGAACAACCAAGCGAAGGCGCTTTGTCGTCGGCTTCCGTGTAGCCCTTGCGAGGCCTCGCTGCTCGCGCCCTGCGCAGCCTGGGGTTGCGGAGCCCGCCGTCGGATCGGCACATTTTTAGGCGGTCGCCATGCTCTGCGCCAGCCCGAGATTTTCGGCCTCTGGCTTCAGCGTTCCCGCGGTGATCCGCCGGGTGATCTCGCAGATCGCGGCGTTGACGGGCGCGGACGCGCAGAAGTCCCGGCTTGCGTCGACGACGAGGCCGTTGATCATGTCGGTCTCGGTGAATCGGCCCTTGATGTGATCCTGCAGGCAACAGTCCATCGAGCGCGGGCCGACATCGTGGGTAATCTTGTCCATCAGCTTCTCGAGCAACCGGTTGGTATTCTCCATCTCCTCGGCGGTAAGCCCGATGATCGGCTCGGGCTTGTAGCCGAGCCGCTGCCCGACCTCGAGCGCCTCCGCGCCCGCCTTCAGCGACAACTCCCGCATGCCCGGAAGCCGGAACGCCTCGTGCACCCGCTTGCCGGTCATGGCGACGGGGGCGAGACACATGACGTTGATCAACAACTTCATCCACTTCGCCGACAGGATGTTGTCGGAGATCGAGACCTTGCCGGCGTGGCGCAGGATGTCTGTGATCTCGCTCTCGCGGCCCTGGGTTGCGGGATGCGTACTGCCGACCGCGAACCAGGTGCCCTTGGGGGGCGTATTGCGCTGAACATGCGCCGGCTCGAACAGCTGGGACGACAATTCGATCACGCAGCCCATGGTGCGCTCTGGCCCGACGATCGAGCCGATGTCGTCGACGGTCATCGCGTTCTGGATGCCGATCAGAAGGCCGTCGTCGGCGAGATAGGGCTTGATCAGCTCGCACATCCAGCGCGTGTCGTAGGCCTTGGGCGTCAGCAGCACGACGTCGAAGGTGGCGTTCAAGGCGCGCAGATCCGTGATGTGGTGGGCGCGGACGGCGGTGTGCACCTCCTCCTCCGGCATCGAGATCCTGAGCCCCTGGCGGCGCATCGCCTCGACGTGCGCGGGCCACTGATCAATAATCGTGACGTCGAACCCCGCCCGCGTCAGATCCGCCGCGATACAGCTTCCATTGGCCCCCGTGCCGAGCATGGCGATGCGCTGGGTCATGTGTGGTTTCCCGTCGATGCACTTCGCCGAGTTGTAGCACGATTGAGGGAGGTGAATTCGACATACATCTCATGCTTCGGTTCGCAGCCGGCTGGAGAATTCCGGTCGAGGGAGCCGGGGCGATGAGCGCCGCGGTTGATTTTTTTGAGCGGCCTCCCAACCGCCCACGGATTCCCTGGTCTGCGGATTTGCACCGCAGTCGGTCACGCGAGCCTCGGATCGTCGAGCGCGCGTGACGCCCACGTATCCGACTGCTGCTCCCGCCCCGCACCTATGCGCAGTCATGCAGGTCGGATCGGCGCTGCCATTTGGCAATCTGTCCGCAATCCGCCCGAGTGCTACGCACGATCCACCGCATCACCCAACCGGGCTGCACCCTTCGACCAGCATGCTCGACTGCGACGGGATCAACTCCTCTTGACCCCGAACATGCTGGTTTCCGATATTTTGACGAACAGATTCGCAAGCGCGTCGTCGATGTTGTCAACAGTGAACTGTGGCGTTGCGCCTTCGAATTTGCACGAGGCAAGGACCTGATCGATGATGAATTTCGGCTGGAAGTAGGCCAGCGGTGCGTTGTTGCTCCGGATCCCCTGTACGACCTGATCGAAAATTACATCCGTCAGTTCGAGGCCATTTTTCGTCGCCATGTTCCAAAACACTTCGCAGAAAATATCTTCCGGAGGCTCCACCGTTTCGAGCTTGTAGCTGATCCTGCGTTGAAACGCAGGGTCCATCAGGTCGTTAGGGTGCAGGTTGGTTGAAAAAATCACGATCTCGTCGAATGGGATCATCGCCGTTTTGCCAGTGTGCAGAGTCAAATAGTCGACACGGCTATTCAGCGGTACGATCCAGCGATTCAGGATGTCTTCGGGTTTGGCGCGTTGGCGGCCGAAGTCGTCGATGAGAAATGTGCCATTCAGTGCCTTGATATGCAGCGGCGCTTCATAGAACTTGGCAATTGGATTGAACTTTAGATCGAGCATGTCGATGGTCAGCTCGCCGCCTGTGACCACCATCGGCCGGTGACATGCGACCCAGCGCGGATCCAGGCGGCTGCGCCGCAGGCTGGATAGGCCGGAGCTGGCTTGTGCATCGTCCGCGACCCGGTGAACGGTGGGGTCGAAAACCTTCATGATCTCGCCATTGATCTCGACACAGTATGGGACGTAAATTGTGTTTTCGAACATCTTGCCGACGATCTCGGCGATCGTTGTCTTACCGTTACCTGCGGGTCCATAGATGAGGATGGCATTGCCGGAATTGACCGCTGGTCCCAGCCGGTTCAAAAAACGGTCTGGAATGACTAGTCCAGAAAATGCCTTCATCATCTTGTCGCGCGAAACGACCTCGTTGGTGATGCGTTGGAGTTGGATACGCTCCTGCCAGTCTTTGAGTGAAACCGGTGCCGGTCCGAAGTATTGTCCACGGCTCAAAGCATCGGCTGCCCATTCGCGCCCTGCACGGGTCAGCGTCAAGCGAATTTCGCTCCGTGCATTGGCCCCGCTGGCCGATGACAGCGTCTCGACGAGTTTGCGATCGGTCGCAGCTTTGAGGACTTGATCTACCACTGTGTTGGACAACTTCAAGACGCGAGACAATTGCGACGCCGTCTCGATGTTATCCGTGTACATTCCTTTTACGGTCAGCTCCAGCAAGAGCACGAGATCGATGCCGGTGCCAGCGACTGTCGTCGGCACCTGAGGTGCATCCGCAAGAAGTTCGTCAATTTGTTCTTTAGTCAGAATGCCCGGTGCAACGAGGCTGTCGCCTATTCGGCCGCCGGTCGCCTTCTGGTGATTGATTGCCCGGTCGATGTCTTGTGCCGAGGCCAGGCCCCTGGAAACCACAACGCTGCCGATGTTCATTCGCGGATGCCCCTGCAATGTATCCGTTGGGCGAGGACGGTACAGGCAGGAAGTAAAGTTTCCTCGTATTTCGAACGCCGTTTAGACCGGCTCGCGACGAATGCGAAAATTCCCGCTTCCTGCGTCCCGCACCCACAAGAGCTTTGTGCCTTCGGGTGGAAGCGTCGGGTCCTGGTCCCCCCGGTTGCGGAAATCGATTGTGCCTTGTTCGCAGGTGTCGATTAGCAGTGGGTTCACGGTTGCTGCCTATAGTTCGCGCCGCTTCCGTCGCTGATCGCGATCATAGCCGTGTGTCCTGCTACCCCGCCTTGATCTCCTTGATGTCGGAGAATTTGATGGCGGGGTTGCGCTCCTGGACGAAGTTGAGGTTGAAGCTCGAGGTCGGCAGGAACACGGTGTCGCCGTCCAGATCGGTGGCGATCGAATTCTTCTGGCGCTCCAGGAACGTCGCGAGCGCCGGCTTGTCGTCGGAGGAAATCCAGCGGACGCCGTCGGAGGGAGCCTGCTCGAACGCGATCGGCAGGTTGTACTCGTTCTTCAGGCGGTCGGCCAAGACGTCGAGCTGCAGCGCGCCGATCACGCCGACCAGCGGCGCCGAGCCGTCGAGGGGCTGGAACAGCTGCACCGCGCCCTCCTCGGCCATCTCGCGCAGTGCGTCCTTGAGCTTCTTCGCACGGATCGCGTCCTCGAGCCGCACGCGTCGCAGCTCCTCGGGCGCGAACGAGGGAATGCCGATGAAGGAGAGATCCTCGCCCTCGGTCAGGACGTCACCGATGCGCATGAGGCCCTTGTTGGGGATGCCGACCACGTCGCCGGCATAGGCTTCCTCCGCGAGCGAGCGGTCCTGGGCGAAGAAGAACTGCGGTGCCTGCAGCACGACCTGCTTGCCGGTGCGCACGAGCTTCACACGCATGCCGCGCGTCAATTTCCCGGAGCAGATACGCATGAAGGCGATGCGATCGCGGTGGTTCGGGTCCATGTTCGCCTGGATCTTGAAGATCAGGCCGGTCATGGCTTTTTCCGACGCCTCGACCGTGCGCGTCGCGGCCTTCTGCGGGCGCGGGGAGGGCGCGTGCGCGATCAGCGCGTCGAGCAAGTCGCGCACACCGAAGTTCTTCAAGGCCGAGCCGAAGAAAACCGGCGTCAGCGTGCCGGCGCGGAAAGCCTCGAGGTCGAAAGTGTTGCAGGCGCCGGCGGCGAGCTCGATCTCCTCGCGCCAGCGGGCGGTGACGTCCTCGTCCCCGATCAACTCGTCGATCTTGGGATCATCGGCGCCGGACACGGCGAAGCCGTCGTCCTCCTTGTCGATCTGGCGGATGCGCGGGCTGCCGAGATCGTAGGTGCCTTTGAAGTCGCGGCCGCGGCCGACCGGCCAGACCATCGGCGCGGTCTCCAGCGCCAGCGTCTTCTCGATCTCGTCCAGGATCTCGAACGGCTCGCGGCTCTCGCGATCCATCTTGTTGACGAAGGTGATGATCGGGATGTCGCGCAGGCGGCAGATCTCGAACAGCTTGCGCGTCCGGCTCTCGATGCCGCGCGCCGCGTCGATCACCATGATGGCGCTGTCGACCGCGGTCAGCGTGCGGTAGGTGTGATCGGAGAAGTCCTCGTGGCCCGGCGTGTCCAGCAGGTTGAAGATCGCCCCGCCGTACTCGAAGGTCATCACCGAGGTCGCGACCGAGATGCCGCGCGCTCGCTCGATCGCCATCCAGTCCGAGCGGGTGGAACGGTGGTCCTTTTTGGCTCGGACGTGGCCCGCGAGCTGAATGGCGCCGCCGAACAGCAGCAGCTTCTCGGTCAGCGTGGTCTTGCCCGCGTCGGGATGCGAGATGATCGCGAACGTGCGCCGGCGCGCGATCTCGCTCGCCATCCGGGCCGCGGATGCGCCGGGGGCGGGCGTCGCGACCGGTGCCGTGGTTGGCGCGGAGGGCTCGTTGGGAGTGGTGACGTCGTTCAAGGCCGTGTCCCGTCGGGTCATGGCGCGCGGCTAAGCCGATGGTCGGCCTGTGGGAATGCCCCAGTGGCCGATGCGGAGCGCGCTCGCGAATGTGCTGGCGCTCCCCATAGCGCAAGTCGCGCGCGAAGTCTCCCCCGACGGCAGCCTCAGTTCAGCCGCCAGACCGCGAAATTGAGCGCGCCGGCGAAGCTGGCCCAGGCGAGATAAGGTACGAACAGCAATGCTGCCGTGCTCGATATCGGCCAGGCCGTGACGATGAAGCCGACGATGGCGAGCCAGAGCAGCACGAGGTCGGCCAGCGCCCAGCCGATCTTGTGGGCGCCGAACATGATCACCGACCAAGCCGTGTTGAGAATCAGCTGCGCGCCCCAGAACACGAGCGGCGCGCTCCAGCCGGCCTCCCGCCATACGAGCCAGCCGGCGACCGCGATCATGATGTAGAGCACGGTCCAGACCGGTCCGAACAGCCAGTTCGGCGGCGTCCAGGAGGGCTTGGCGAGGCTCGCGTACCAGGTCCCGGGCATGAACTTTGCACCGGTCGTGGCCGCGAGCGCGGTGACGAGGACAAAGCCGATCAAAACGAGATTGCGCGTCGTCGTCGAGGTCACGTCGTGGGCTCCGATCGGTTATTGCCGATATGTTACGATGTTCGACGGCCGATGGATCCATGAGCGGATGCGTCAGCGGGAAGCGGACACAGATCGGGCCCGTTTCCCGGCTATCGGGGGTCTGCGATCATCGAGGGACGGTATCAGAGGACGGGGGGCGGCGCAGGAGGAAAGGCGCGGTCCATGTTCGATCATCCCGATTTCGACGGCCACGAGTGCGTCGTCCATGCCTTCGATGCCGCCAGCGGCCTGAAGGCGATCGTCGCCATTCACTCCACGGCGCTCGGCCCGTCGTTCGGCGGCTGCCGCATGTTCCCCTACGTCGACGAGCGGGCAGCACTGCGCGACGCATTGCGCCTGTCGCGGGCGATGACCTGCAAGTGCGCGATCACCGGCCTGCCCTATGGTGGCGGCAAGTCGGTCATTCTCGGCGATCCCAGGCGCGACAAGACACCTGAATTGCTCGCCGCCATGGGCCGCCTCGTCGACAGCCTCGCGGGCCGCTACATCGTCGCCGACGACGTCGGCACCACGCTTGAGGATCTCGCCGTCATGCGGGCCGAAACGCGGTTCACGGCTGCAGCGACGGCGAGCGCGATGCAGCCGCTGGCGGTCACCGCGCACGGTGTGCTGTCGGCGATCGAGGCGGCGGCGCGGGTGGCGCTGCGGGGTGCATCTCCCTCCCCCCTCGCAGAGGAGGGTTGGGGAGGGCGAGGGGAACGGCGTAGTGCCCTCTCCTCCCTCACCATCGCCGTGCAGGGCCTCGGCAACGTGGGCGGACCGTTGTGTCGTCTGCTGCACGAGCGTGGCGCGCGGCTCGTTGTCGCCGATCCGAATGCGGAGCTGGTCGCGGCCGCGGTCGAGCGCTTCGGTGCAGTCGCGTCGCCGCCGGATGCCATCTACGAGGCCGAGGCCGACATCTTCGCGCCGTGCGCGCTGGGCGGCATCCTCAACGAGGCGACGATCTCGCGATTGAGGGCGCGGATCGTCTGCGGCGGCGCCAACAACCAGCTCGCGACACCTGCGGACGCGGAGCGGCTCGCCGCGCGCGACATCGTCTACGTGCCGGATTATCTGGTCGGCGCCGGTGGCGTCATCGACTTCGCCCAGGAAGCCGTCGACGACCAGCCAGAGACGGTACTGGCCGCGGTCGGCCGGATCGGGAGGATCGCGGAAGAGGTTCTGGCCAAGGCTCGCGCGACTGGAACGACACCTCTGGCGATCTGCGACGCCATCGTGCGGGCGCGACTGGGGCGGTGAGCTACCCTTGGCGCAACAGTGCGCCGATCAGCACGGCGAGCGTCGCCAGCGACAAGAGCGTGCCGAGTGCGACGGAGCCCGAGGCCGAGTTGACGACGCGTTGGTAGCGGTGGGCGAAGATGTAGACGTTGGCGCCCGCCGGCATCGCCGCGAACAACACGACGACGCCGCCCGCGACGGGTGGCAGGTCGAGCACGGAAAACGCCAGCCACCAGGCGATCGCCGGCATGATCAGGAGCTTCAGGATGCACATCGTGGTCAGTGTCGGAACCTGGCCGTGGATGCGGAAAGCAAGCAGGCTGCCGCCCAACGCCACCAGCGAGGTCGGCACCGCGGCTTGTGCGAGCAGCTGCAGCGTCTTGTCGGCGACCGGGTGCAGGCCGAGCCCCGAGACGCGCATCAGGAAGCCGCCGAGCACGCTGAGCACGATCGGATTGCGCGCGAGATCCTTGGCGAGCGAGAGCACGATGGCACCGACGGTGGAGTCCGTACTGCGCTCGGCCCAGGCCATGTTCAAGGTACCCGCGAGCCACAGCGCCGGCGTGTTGACGGAGAGGATCAGTGCCATTGGCCCGGCCGCGGCCGGACCGAACGCCGCCAGCGCCAGCGGGATGCCCAGCATGGCGATGTTGCCGTAGGTCGAGCCGATGGCGATGGTCGCGCCGTCGGCGGCCGGTCTGCGCAACAACAGCCGCGTCGCCACCGCCGCGATGATCCAGGTGACGGCGATGGCGCCGAAATAGGCCCCCCAGACGCGGAACGGGTTCACCGGTGGCAGCTCGGCCGTCGCTATGGTGCGGAACATCAGTGCCGGCACCGAGACGACGAAGGCGAACTCGGTCAGCGTGCGATGAGCGCCCTCCGAGAGCAGTCGCCAGTAACAGGCGGCATACCCGACCACGATGAGCGCGAAGATGGGAGCAACGATCGCGAGTGCGTCCATGAAGGGAGGTGGCCTCGGTTGTGCAGGTGGACGCTCTCTCGTGGAGAGGCGCGGGGTCAGACCCCTTGCGCGAACGTCTCTGGCAGGATCGCGGATTTGGGCAAGGGGTCCGACCCGATCGAACTCACGGCCGCTGCTTCTTTTCCGCGCTCGCCCGGATCTGCTTGAGCTTGTACAGCGCCTCGAGCGCCGCCTTCGGCGTCAGCTCGTCCGGGTTCAGCGCATCGAGCGCGAGGTCGGCCTCGGAGGGGCCGGTCGGGGCCGACGGCACCACGCTCTTCGGGCGGCTCGCGGCGAACAGCGGCAGGTCGTCGAGCGTGCCTCCAGAAGCGCCGCGGCGGTCGGACTTTTCGAGCAGCTTCAGCACCTCGCCGGCGCGCGCGACGACGGGCGCGGGCAGCCCCGCGAGCTTCGCCACCTGAATGCCGTAACTGCGGTCGGCAGCGCCGTGGCGGACCTTGTGCAGGAACACGATCTCGTCGTGCCACTCGCGCACCTCGATCGAGACGTTGGAGATTTCTCCCATGCGGCCGGAGAGGGCGGTCAGCTCGTGGTAGTGAGTTGCAAACAGCGCCCGGCAGCGCGAGACGTCGTGCAGGTATTCGACGCACGCCCACGCGATCGACAGGCCGTCGAAGGTGGCGGTTCCCCGCCCGATCTCGTCGAGGATGACGAGCGAGCGCTCCGTCGCCTGATTGAGGATGCCGGCCGTCTCGACCATCTCGACCATGAACGTCGAGCGGCCGCGCGCGAGATCGTCGGCAGCGCCGACGCGGGAGAACAGCCGGTCGACGACGCCCATCTCGACAGATCGTGCGGGTGCGTACGATCCCATCTGGGCGAGGACCGCGATCAGCGCGTTCTGGCGCAGGAACGTCGACTTGCCGGCCATGTTGGGGCCGGTGACGAGCCAGATGCGGCCTTCCGCCGCCTCCTCGAACCCCGGCCCCTTCGCCGCTGCCGGCGCGTTGCGGCCGAGGATGCAGTCGTTCTCGATGAATGGCCCGCCCTTCGCCGCGCGCAGCGCCTGCTCGACCACGGGATGCCGGCCGCCGCGCACTTCGAAGCCGGTGCCGCCGTCGATGAGGGGGCGCACCCAGCTTTCGTCCTCGGCCAGCTCGGCGAGGGCTGCCAGATGATCGAGCTCGGCCAACGCTGCGGCGACGTCCGACAGGCCGCGCTCTGAGGCGGCGACGAGGCCCGCGAGCTCTGAAAAGATCTCCTGCTCCAGGGCCAGCGCCCGCTCTCCGGCCGACGCGATCCGGCCTTCGATCTCGACCAGCTCCACGGTCGTGAACCGCATTGCGTTCGACATGGTCTGGCGATGACGGAAGAACGTGTCGTGCGGCGGGAGGGTGAGCGGCTTGGCGTTGAGCTGCGTCACCTCGATGAAGAAACCGAGGATGTTGTTGTGGCGCACCTTCAGCGCCTTCACGCCGGTGAGGTCGACGTACTTGGTTTCGAGCGCGGCCATTACCTTGCGGCTGTCGTCGCGCAGCTTCTGCGTCTCGTCGAGCTCGGGGCGAAACCCCGGCCGGACGAAACCGCCGTCGCGTTTGAGATGCGGCGGCTCGTCGACGAGCGCGGCGGTCAATCGCTCTGCGAGCGTTGGATCCACCGCCCGCAGGCGCGACGCGACGGTCTGCAATTCCTCCGGCAGGCCGATAGCGCCGGCGGCGGTCTCGACGATCCTCGCGCAGGTGACGGCTGCGCCGAGACCGTCACGCACCGCGCCGAGATCGCGCGGGCCGCCGCGGCCGAAGGCGAGGCGCGACATGGCGCGTGCGATGTCTGGAGCGCCACGCAGCGCGGCGCGGACGTCCTCGCGCGCGTGCGTCTCGCCGATCAGGAAGCCGACCGCGTCGAGGCGCGCGGCGATCCGGCGGGCATCGCGCAGCGGCGTGGCGAGGCGGGCAGACAATTCGCGCGCGCCCGCTCCCGTCACGGTGCGGTCGATGGCGCCGAGCAGCGAGCCGGCCTTTTCGCCGCTGGTCGTCTTCAGCAGCTCGAGGCTGGTGCGAGTGGCGGCGTCGATCTGCATGATCTCGCTCGAGCCGACGCGCTTGGGTGCCCGGATCACCGGCCGCTTGCCGAGCTGGGTGAGCGATACGTACTTCAGCAGCGCGCCGACCGCCGCCAGCTCCGCCCGGCTGAACGCCCCGAACCCGCCGAGCTCGGAGACGCCGAGCTGCGCTTTCAGCTCGCGCTCGCCCGACAGGCTGTCGAAGTGCGCCGCCGGCACCGGCGTCGTCGCTGCCCCCGAGACGGCGATGGCGAGCTTCGGCGCGGGATCGCCGATCAGCGCGTCGGCGGCGATGATTTCGCCCGGCGACAGCCGCACGAGCTCGCCCGACAGGTCGGCCTGCGACACCTCGCCGACCTCGAACTCGCCGGTCGAGATGTCGAGCGAGGCGAGCGCGTAGAAAGACGGTTCGCCGGGAGCCGGAGGGCCGCGGAACAGGGCTGTCAGGTAGTTGCGCGCCTTGGCATCGAGCAGCGATTCCTCGGTCAGCGTGCCGGGCGTGACGAGGCGCACGACGTCGCGGCGCACGACGGACTTGGAGCCGCGCTTGCGGGCCTCGGCGGGCTCCTCGAGTTGCTCGCAGACGGCGACGCGATAGCCCTTCCTGATCAGCCGCTGCAGATACTCGTCGGCGCGGACCACCGGCACGCCGCACATCGGGATGTCCTGGCCAAGATGCTTGCCGCGCTTGGTCAGAACGATGCCGAGGGCCTCCGAGGCGACCACCGCGTCCTCGAAGAACAGCTCGTAGAAGTCACCCATCCGGTACCACAGGATGGAGTCCGGGTTGGCCGCCTTGATCTCCAGGAACTGCGCCATCGAGGGCGTCGCCTGAGCGATGGCGGCCGCATCGCGCGGGGCGGGATGATCGAGCGAGGAGTAGGCCGGGGCATCGGCAGTCGACGGCTCGGGGGCGGGCGCGCTCGTCACGCCGCCCGCATCCTCCGTCGCATCCGCCACCTGCTGCTTGCCTCTGCGCGCCATGCCGACCGTGCCCCCCTCGCAACCGGCCATCGATAGCGTGTCCTGGCGGGAGAGGCAAAGCGGGCGGCGTTTGGACAGTGGAAAGTGTATGATACCAATGCAGGTTTTTTGATGCGCTGCACGTATCGTGTCATGGCGCGAGTATGATACGAATTTTTGCCGATACTCCCACCGAGCGTTTGTTCCGCGATGGCGTCTGGCGCGCGTGCACTTGCGACCGCGATCGGCATCCCGCCGACACGGAGATCATTGCCGGCCGCCGCTCCATCTCGGCCGATACGGCGATCCGCCTCGGTCGGTACTTCGATACGGACCCGCGCTTCTGGCTGAACCTGCAAGCTGCGCACGATCTGTCGAAGGCCGAGGCCGAGAACGACTACTCGGGGGTACCCACCCGCGCCGCATGATCTCGGCGGCCGGTCCTGCAGCGTCGCGTTCCAGTTCGACCAACCGACCATTGTGCGGCGCGGCAAGCCCGCATAGGGTCGCTCCTCACATTCGGGGGGGGCGTGCGCCAGGGGACGTCCGGCTCCGCTCACATCCAGCCGGGACCAGCATTCACGATGGCCATCAAATTCCAGGGCGCGCGATTCACCGAGCAGGAAGCGCTGCAATTCCATTCCGAGGGCAAGCCCGGCAAGCTCGAGATCACGCCGACCAAGCCGCTGACGACGGCACGCGACCTCTCGCTCGCCTACACGCCCGGCGTCGCCATTCCCGTCCTCGCCATCGCCGAGGACAAGAGTCGCGCCTATGACCTCACCAACAAGGGCAATATCGTCGCCGTCGTCTCCAACGGCACCGCCATCCTCGGCCTCGGCAACCGCGGCGCGCTCGCGGCCAAGCCGGTGATGGAAGGCAAGGCCGTACTGTTCAAGCGCTTCGCCGACATAGACGGCATCGACCTGCTGGTCGATACCGAGGACGTCGACGAGGTGATCAACTGCGTGCGCTACCTCGGCCCCTCGTTCGGTGGCATCAACCTCGAGGACATCAAGGCTCCCGACTGCTTCGTCATCGAGGACAGGCTGAAGGTGCTGCTCGACATCCCCGTCTTCCACGACGACCAGCACGGCACCGCGATCGTCGTCGCGGCCGGCATGATGAACGCCTTGCGCGTCGCCGGTAAGCAGATCGAGAAGGTGCGCCTGACCTGCTCGGGCGCGGGGGCGGCGGCGCTCGCCTGTCTCAACCTACTCGTCGCGCTCGGCATGAAGCGCGAGCACATCATGGTCGCCGACATCGCCGGCGTCGTCTATCAGGGACGCAAGGAGCTGATGGACCGCTGGAAGCAGCCGTTCGCGCGCAAGACCAGCGCGCGCACGCTGGCC
>CAMDBL010000055.1 GCA_945889015.1 Devosia equisanguinis | reverse complement strand
ATCACAACAAGAAGTACATGAAATGCGCCCGCGTCGTCGGCGAGGCGATGGGCAAGTATCACCCGCACGGCAACCTCGCCATCTACGACGCGCTCGTCCGCATGGCGCAGGACTTCTCCATGCGCGTGCCGCTGATCGATGGTCAGGGCAACTTCGGCTCGGTCGACGGCGATCCGCCCGCCGCCGACCGCTACACCGAGTGCCGGTTGAACAAGATCGCCGGCCGCATGCTGGACGATCTCGAGAAGGACACGGTCGAGTTCAAGGAGAACTACGACGGCTCGCTGTCGGAGCCGACCGTGCTGCCGTCCAAGTTTCCCAACTTGCTGGTCAACGGCGCGGGCGGCATCGCCGTCGGCATGGCGACCAACATTCCCCCACACAATCTCGGCGAGGTGATCGACGCGGCGATGGCGCTGCTCGAGAATCCGGAGCTGTCGATCGAGGAGCTGTGCCAGATCATCCCCGGCCCGGACTTCCCGACCGGCGCCATGATCCTCGGCCGCGGCGGCATTCTCGCCGCCTACCACAAGGGCCGCGGCTCGATCATCATGCGCGCCAAGGTGGAGGTGGAGGAGATCCGCAAGGATCGCGAGGCGCTGATCGTCACGGCCATCCCCTACCAGGTCAACAAGAAGACGCTGATCGAGAAGATCGCCGACATGGTGCGCGAGAAGCGCATCGAGGGCATCTCGGACCTGTGGGACGAGACCAACCGCGACGGCATGCGCATCGTCATCGAGCTGAAGCGCGACGCGGTGGCCGACGTGGTGCTCAATCAGCTCTACCGTTTCTCCGAGCTGCAGACCTCGTTCGGCGCCAACATGCTGGCGATCAACGGCGGGCGTCCCGAGCAGCTCAACCTCAAGGACATCCTGGCCGCGTTCAACGCCTTCCGTGAGGAGGTCGTATCGAAGCGCACCAAGTACCTGCTGAACAAGGCGCGTGACCGCGCGCACGTCTTGGTGGGTTTGGCGATCGCCGTCGCCAACATCGACGAGGTGATCAACACGATCCGCCGCGCCTCCTCGCCCTCGGCCGCCAAGGAGCAGCTGATGAGCCGCGACTGGCCGGCGCGCGACGTCGAGGTGTTCCTGGCTCTGATTGCCGATCCACGCCACCGCATGACGGAAGCCGGAACCTACAAACTGTCGGAAGAGCAGGCCCAGGCGATCCTCGACCTGCGTCTGCAGCGGTTGACGGCTCTCGGCCGCGACGAGATCGGCGACGACCTCAAGAAGATCGCCGACGAGATCAAGGACTACCTCGAGATCCTGTCGTCGCGTGCCCGCATCGTCGACATCATCAGGACCGAGCTCACCGACATCAAGACCGAGTTCGCGACCCCGAGGAAGACCGAGATCCTCGACATCGAAGGCGACGTCGAGGACGAGGCGCTGATCCAGCGCGAGGACGTCGTCGTCACCGTCAGCCACAAGGGTTACATCAAGCGCGTGCCGCTCTCGACCTATCGGGCCCAGAGGCGCGGCGGCAAGGGGCGGTCGGGCGCGTCGATGCGCGACGAGGATTTTGTCACGCAGCTGTTCATGGCCTCGACGCACACGCCGGTGCTGTTCTTCTCCTCGCGTGGCATGGCCTATCGCATGAAGGTCTGGCGGCTGCCGATCGGCACGCCGCAATCGCAGGGCAAGGCGCTGATCAACCTGCTGCCGCTGCAGCAGGGCGAGGTGATCACTTCCATCCTGCCGCTGCCGGAGGACGAGAAGACCTGGGGCGAACTCGAGCTGATGTTCGCGACGCGCTCGGGCAACATCCGCCGCAACTCCCTCACCGACTTCGAGAGCATCAACCGCAACGGCAAGATCGCGATGAAGCTCGACGACGGCGACAAGATCGTCTCCGTCGCGATCGCGCGACCGACGGACGACGTGGTGCTGACCACCTCGCGCGGCCAGTGCATCCGCTTCCTGATCGGAGAGGAGGTGCGTCTGTTCAAGGGCCGCGACAGCGACGGTGTGCGCGGTATCCGGCTCGAGGATGGCGACGACGTGATCTCGATGGCGATCCTCGGCCATGTCGAGGCGACGTCACCCGAGCGGATCGCCTACCTCAAGCAGGCGAGCGCGCTGAGGCGTGCCACCGGTGCGGAGGACGCCGAGCCTGAGAACGGCGGCTCACCCGCGGTGGAAGCCGACGAGGAGGCCGAGGGCACGGCGGATCTGACGCCCGAGCGGTTCGCCGAGCTCGGCGGCAAGGAGCAGTTCCTGCTCACCGTGTCCGACAAGGGCTTCGGCAAGCGCTCCTCGTCCTACGAATACCGCACCTCTGGGCGCGGCGGCAAAGGCATCGGCGCGATGGTCGTCAACGATCGCAATGGGCCGCTGGTGGCCTCGTTCCCGGTCGAGGAGGGCGACCAGATCATGCTCGTCACCAACGGCGGCCAACTGATCCGCACCTCGGTCGGCGAAGTCCGGATCGCCGGTCGCAATACGCAGGGCGTGCGCATTTTCCGCACCGACGAGGACGAGAAGGTGGTCTCGGTCGAGCGCATCCCGGAGGACACCTCGGGCGAGGAGAACGGCGAGCCGGGTGACGGTGGCGCCGCGCCGCCGGAGGGTCAGGCCTGACGGAGCGCATCGCTCCATCGTTTGCCCACCTTGCCCCGCAGGGTGGGCGAACCACCAGTGCGGCATCAGGAAGGGCTACAGGGATGGCAGCCCCGCAAAATTGGGGCTTCCCCGCCTCTGCCCCCTCCGTGCAAGTGGAGGGTGAAAAGTACACGGGCAGGGAAGCGCGGCCGGCATGCGACTGGGGCAACTGCAGGAGAAGTTCGAAGCCTGGCTCGCCAGTGAGCTGCCCTGGCCGTGCCACCGGCTGAAGCCCAAGAACGCACTGATCGTTGCTGCCGCTGTCCTTCTCGGGATCCTCATCGCACTGATTCCCGCGCCTTCGGGCGCGCCGCCCAAGGCGATGCTGGCTCTCGGTCTCGGTACGTTCACCGTCATCCTCTGGGCGACGCAGGCGATCTCGCAGCCGCTCGCCTCGCTGATCTTCATGACTTTGCTGCTGGCGACCGGCATCGGCTCGCTCAGGACCATCGCGGCAGGCTTCGTCTCCAACGCGGCGTGGCTGGTGCTGGGTGGGCTGCTGATTGCCACGGCGACCGAAAAAACCGGATTCGGACGCTGGGTCGCGCGAAAATTTCTCGGCGGCTTCCAGGGCTCCTATCAGAGCCTTGTGCTCGGCATACTCGTCGGAACATCGACGCTGAGCTTTCTGGTGCCGTCCAACATGGGGCGTGTGGCGATCACGGTTCCGGTGGTGGTCGCCATCGCGCGAGAGGCGGGCTACGCCTTCGGCTCCAACGGCTACAACGGCCTCGTCATCACCGCCGTTCTCGGCAATTTCACCACCGCGCTCGCGGTGCTGCCGGCGAACCTGCTCTCGATCATGATCGCGGGGACCGGCGAGGCAATGTACGGCGTCAGCGTGACATACATGCGCTGGCTGTTGCTGTGCGGGCCGGTGCTCGGGCTGTCGAAGGGCTTCCTGGTCTACGTCCTCGTCCCTCGGCTTTACCCCGCGCCGCCGCCCAATTCGCTCGCAGGGATGGCCGCCTCCACGGGGCCGCTCAGCACCGAGGCGATGCGCGTCGGCATGGTGCTCGGCCTGGCCATCGTGCTGTGGTCGACGGATTTCGTGCACGGCTTGAGACCCGGCTGGGTGGCGATCGGAGCCGCGATGCTGTTGTACCTGCCTCGGATCGGCGTGCTGCCCTGGACCGAGTTGCTGGAGAAGCAGCGATTCCTGATCGTGGTGTGGATCTCGGGCGTGCTGGCGCTGAGCGCGATGTTCTCGGAGACGGGGGCGAGCGAGGTATTGTCGACAGTGCTCGGCAAGCTCGCCGGCATCGAGGGCAAGAGCCCGACCTACGGCTATTTCGCCATTGCCTACCTGTTCTCGCTGCTGACCATGGTGGCGACGATGGGCGGCACGGTACCGACGATGATGGCGGCGGTCGGGGGTATCTCGCAAGCGACCGGACTTCCGATCGAGACCGGGATGGTGTCGCTGACGGCCGGCGCGACGGCGCTGCTGCTGCCGTATGTGGCAGCGCCGATGGTGGTCGGCCTCGCCATCGGCAAGGTCGACCAGCGCATCGCCGCCAAATTCACGCTGTGGAGCGCGCTGATCTCCTACGTCACCATCATCCCGCTCAACGCGCTGTGGTGGAAGCTGATCGGCGCGCTGCCTTGAGGGGGTGTCGGACCCTGGAGTCCGACACCGCAGACGGTCACGGGCAGGGATGCCTGTAGCCGTCGTAACCAAGGTAGGTGCCCGACGCCGGATCGTACGAGCGGAAACGGCTCATGCAGTAGCTGATCGCATCGTCCGGCGGCGCGACGTAGACCCGCGCTGGAGGCGGAGCGTCGTAGTAGTAGGTGCGGCGGCCGTAGTAGGGGCCGTAGTAGCGCGGCGCGGCGAGCATCGAGCCGATGATCGCGCCACCGACGATGCCGGCGCCGATGCCGATCCCTCGACCGCCGCGATAGTATCCGCCACGATAACCCCGGCGGAACTGTACCTGCTCGATGCCGGACGCCGGAGCCGCCGCTTTGAGCGCCAGGGCGGGGCCGGAAGGTGCGGCCGAGACCGGCGCCGCGAGCGCCAGCGCGCCCAGTGCAATGGCTGCGGATGCGACCGTCGTGCGAATGGAGAGTGACCTGTTCGAAAGCATGGGGGGTTGTTCCCTTCTCGAAACGAGACCAGATTGGCCGACCTCAACTGGCCGATCGTGAAGGAGCGGCCGGCCTCGAAGGATAGACGGCAGCATCCCGGTGTGGCGGAGTGATGTCGAAACGCAGCACCGCGACGATCGGCTGGTCCCCTGGGCGCCCGTTCGATCCGGAACAATGCGAGCAGACGATGACGATGACCAAGACCGCCCTCCGGGGCCTGACCGTACCTGTGCAGCAGTTGCCGCACGCGGACGGGTTGGCGTTGCCCACGTACCAGACGGCGGGCTCGGCGGGCATGGACCTGACGGCGGCGGTACCGGCGAACAAGCCGGTACGGCTCGTGGCCGGGGCGCGCGCTTTGATCCCGACCGGCCTCGTGATGGCGCTTCCCGCCGGGGCCGAGGCGCAAGTGCGACCGCGCTCGGGGCTGGCGCTGAAACAGGGGCTGACGGTCTTGAACAGCCCCGGTACCATCGACAGCGACTATCGCGGCGAGGTGCAGGTGATCCTGGTCAATCTCAGCCGCGAGACCGCCGTCGTCCGCCGCGGTGACCGTATCGCGCAGATGGTGATCGCGCCGGTGACGCAGGCAAAGCTGACACTGGCGGTGACGCTCGGCGGCACCGTGCGCGGTGCCGGCGGCTTCGGTTCCACCGGGACAGTTGCAGCGGCACGCGCCCCGGCACGTAAGCCGGCCAAGCCGGCTCCGGGAGGAGCGAGGACCACATCCAAGGCCAAGCCCAAATCCGTGGTCAAAGCCGCTGCAAAGGCTGCCGCCGGGTCCACGCCCGTCCGCGTCGTGAAGAAAAGCAACAAAGTTGCCAAGCAGGCCGTCCGCGGGAAAGCCGTTGCCGCCGGCGCCGCCAAACGTGGACACCGCTCACGCTAGGATGCCGTGTCTCGACAAGTCGATTGCGCCCGCCCACCTTTGAGGCATTGCCGCGACACTGCTAAAGGCGGACCATACGCCGCTGCATCGGCCCGACCCCTGAGACAGCATCCAGAACGGCAGGATTTCCCCCCATGGCCCAATCGACCGACATCAAGACTCTCGCCGCCACCCAGACCTGGGGCCGCGGGCGCATCTACGACAATATCGCGGAGACCATCGGCCATACGCCGATCGTGCGTCTTTCCAAGATCACCAAGGCCGCCGGGGTGCAGGCCGAGATCTTGATGAAGCTCGAGTTCTTCAATCCGCTGTCGAGCGTCAAGGACCGCATCGGCGTGTCGATGATCGATACGCTGGAGGCACAGGGCCGCATCACGCCCGGCAAGTCGGTACTGGTGGAGCCGACCTCGGGCAACACCGGCATTGGCCTGGCGTTCGTCGCCGCCGCTCGCGGCTATCGCCTGATCCTGACCATGCCCGAGACGATGTCGTTGGAACGGCGCAAGATCCTCGCCCACCTTGGCGCCGAACTCGAGCTGACGCCGGGGCCGGCCGGAATGGGCGGCGCCATCGCGCGCGCCAAGGAGCTGGCCGAGAGCATCCCGAATGCGGTGATTCCGGCTCAATTCGACAATCCGGCCAACCCGCTCGTGCACGAGCTCACCACCGCCGAGGAGATCTGGAACGACACCAAAGGCAAGGTGGACGCCATCGTCGCGGGTGTCGGCACCGGCGGCACGCTGACCGGCGTCGGCCGCGCGCTGAAGCCGCGCATCCCCGGCTTGAAGATGATCGCGGTGGAGCCGACCGCGAGCCCGGTGCTGTCGGGCGGCCAAAAAGGTCCGCACAAGATCCAGGGTATCGGCGCCGGCTTCGTGCCTTCGATCCTCGACATGACGCTGATCGACGAGGTGATCAAGGTGCAGCAGGACGATGCGTTCAGCGCCGCCCGGCTGCTGGCCAGGACCGAGGGTGTCCCCGGCGGCATCTCCACCGGCGGCAACCTGACGGCGGCGCTGTCCCTCGCCGCGCGCCCGGAGTACGCCGGCAAGACCATCCTGACGTTCGCGCCGTCCTCGGCCGAGCGCTACTACACGTCGGATCTGTTCCTGGAGCCCGGCAAGGCCTGACGACTGCTCCCCGCAGAACTCCTCCATGCGGCAAGCCGGGATTGATCGGCGACAACGACGCCGCCATTCTGATGCGGAACACTTGCAACGGGCGCCACACGGGCGCCCGTTCGGATTTGTTGCGATCAGCATCGGGAGGGCACGGCACCGCGCATGACCGGTCTCGTCGATGAGCGCCTTCTGCGCCGCGCGTTGATCGCCGTCGCGCTCGGCGGCCTCGTGCTCGGCACCCTCGCCTGGTGGATGGGCCACGGCACGGCGGCCAGCCGGTTGTGGGCGGCTGGCACTGTGCCGGTCGTGATCGGCCTGCTGGTGTCGATGATCCGCGATTTCCTGGCCGGTCGCATGGGCGTCGATGCCGTCGCCTTCGTATCGATGACCGCCGCATTGCTGCTCGGCGAGAACCTCGCGGCCGTCGTCGTCGCGGTGATGTATGCCGGCGGCAACGTGCTCGAGGACTTCGCCGTCAACCGCGCCGAGCGGGACCTGAAATCGCTCGTCGACCGTGCCCCGCGGATCGCCCACCGCCGCGTCGATCATACCGTCGAGGACGTACCGATCGATCAGGTGGCGGTCGGCGACGTGCTTCTGGTCCGGGCCGGCGAAGTGCTGCCGGTCGACGGCGTCGTCGTCTCCGGGTCGGCCACCGTCGACGAGGCGGCGCTGACCGGCGAGCCGATGCCGGTGACGCACGCGGCGGGCGCCCGGCTGCACAGCGGCACGCTCAACGCCGGCGAGACGTTCCAGATGCGTGCCACTGCCGCCGCCGGCGAGAGCACCTATGCCGGCATCGTCCGCATGGTGACGGCGGCGCAGACGGCGAAGGCGCCGTTCATCCGCATCGCTGACCGATATGCGCTGCTGCTGCTGCCGGTTTCGCTCGCAGTTGCCGCGCTCGCGTGGTGGCTGTCCGGCGATCCGATCCGCGGCCTCGCGGTGCTGGTCGCGGCCACCCCCTGTCCGCTGATCCTTGCCGCGCCTGTCGCGTTCATTGCCGGCGTCTCACGCGCCGCCCGATTCGGTATCCTGATCAAGGGCGGCGGCGCGCTGGAGGCTCTGGCCCGCACCCACACCGTAATCTTCGACAAGACCGGCACGCTGACCGTCGGTGGTGCGCGACTGGTCGCGATCGAGACCGCGCCGGGTATCGCGCCTGACGAGGTGCTGCGGATCGCGGGGTCGCTCGAGCAATCCTCCCAGCACGTCGTCGCCGCCGCCATCGTCAAGACTGCCGCGGACCGCTCGCTCAGGCTCGCGACGGCAAGCGAAGTCCGCGAGACGATGGGCTCGGGCGTCGAGGGTTGGGTCGACGGGCGTCTCGTCAAGGTCGGCGCCTACGATCTCGTCTGTGGTCAGGGGCGGCCGCAGGGCTGGCAGCAGCGCGCGCTGCGCCGGGCCTCCTGGCGCTCGGCCTTGTCCGTGTTCGTGTCTGTCGACGGGCAGGTGATCGGCGCCATTCTGTTGGCGGACGAGTTGCGTCGCGAGACGCCGCGCGCGGTGCAGGCGCTGCGCACCGCCGGCGTCGTGCGCATCGTCATGGTGACGGGAGACCGGGCCGACGCCGCCGAGACCATCGGTGCCGCGCTCGACCTCGACGCCGTTCTGGCCGACCGCGTGCCCTCCGACAAAGTCGAGGCGGTCGCCGTCGAACAGCGGTTCCACCCCACGTTGATGGTCGGCGACGGCATCAACGACGCGCCGGCCCTGGCCGCCGCCGACGTGGGCATCGCCATGGGCGCGCGTGGCGCCAGCGCGTCCTCCGAGGCCGCCGATGTCGTCATCCTGGTCGACCGCCTCGACCGGGTCTCGGACGCTGTTGCCATCGCCCGCCGTGCCCGGCGGATAGCGCTGCAGAGCGTGATCGCGGGCATGGCGCTGTCGGGGATCGCGATGCTGGCCGCGGCCTTCGGCTGGCTGACGCCGGTCGCGGGTGCGCTCAGCCAGGAGGCGATCGACGTCGCGGTGATCCTCAACGCCCTGAGGGCACTGAGTGGCGGCTGGCATCCCGGCCGTGAGACGATGCAGGCGACTGCCGCGCACGCGCTGCGTCAGGAACATCAGGTGCTCGAAGCCAGCCTGGACCGGCTGCGCGAAATTGCCGACGCCTTGGACGATGCCATGCCGGCGGCCTGTGTCGCGCTGATCGGGGAGGCGAGCCGTCTCGTCGCCGGCACCATCGTCGAGCACGAGCGCACCGACGAGGTGAGCGTCTATCCACGCCTCGCCCGCTATCTGCACGACGGTCACGGCCTCGCCGCGATGAGCCGGGCGCACCGCGAGATCCTTCACCTCGCCCGTCTGCTGGCGCGGCTCGATGAGGGACTGAAGGCCGAGGCCGCCGACCGGTATCTGGTGCGCGATGCCCAGCGGGTGATCGAGTCCATCGAGGCGCTGGTGCGCATCCACAACGCCCAGGAGGAGGACATCTACGACCACGCCGTGTCGAGCGCGGCCGACGTGCGCACGCCTCGCGCCGCCGAGTGAGCCTGCCGCGCGAGTCTGTCGTCAGATCTCGCACCTCGGCGTCACAGATCAGCTATCCGCAAACGGTGGTCGCTTTCTCTTGCCCGTATCTCGAGAGCGCTTCTATGCTCCGTCCAACGGAGGAAAGCCCCATGAAAATCACGGCCATCAAGACGTCGCTGATGAAGGTGCCGAACGAGCAGCCCGTCGCGTCGTACTATTCGCACGTCACCTACGTCGTCGCCCGTATCCAGACGGACGCGGGCATCGAGGGGCTCGGCTACACCATGCTGATGGGCGGCATGGGCGCTGAGAGCGTCCTCGCCTATCTCGAGCACAACCTCGTGCCCCTGATGATCGGCGAGAACCCGCTGCAGGTTGGCCGACTCTGGAACAAGATGTACGACAACGACCGCGGACTCAGGAAAAAGGGCATTCCGGTCTATGCCATCAGCGCCATCGACATCGGCCTGTGGGACATTCTCGGCAAATCGATGGATCGGCCGCTGCACCAGATTTTCGGCCAGCACGTCGACAAGGTGCCGGTCTACGGCAGCGGTGGCTTCCTGTCGTACTCGGTCGATCAGGTCGTGAAGGAGGCGCAAGGCTTCTTCGAGAAGGGAGTGCGCCACTACAAGTTCAAGATCGGCCGACCCGATCACATGCTCGACGTCAAGAAGGTGCGCGACGTGCGCAAGGCGCTCGGCGACAAGGTCGAGATCCTGGTCGACGCCAATCAGCGCTGGGATGTGGCGACCAACGTCCGTGTCGGCCGCGCGCTCGACGACTGCAATCTGTTCTGGTACGAGGAGCCGGTGTATGCGGACAATATCGCCCAGTGTGCGGAGGTCGCGCGCCAGATCCCGATTCCCGTCGCGACCGGCGAGAACGAGTACACGCGCTACGGCTTCCGTGACCTGATCGAGGCGAAGGCGGCGCAGTATCTCAATCCGGACATCCATCGTGCCGGCGGCTTCACCGCGATGATGGAGATTTCCCACCTCGCCGCCGCCTACGACGCCAAGATCGCGCCGCATCTGGTGCCCGAGTTGTCGGTGACGGTGCTGGCCTCGATCCCGAACGGCACGCTGGTCGAGGTGCTGGCCGGCAGTCCGGTCGGGCTGTGGCAGGATCCCGTCGAGATCGTCGCCGGCCATCTGCTGCCGCCCACCCGGCCCGGCCACGGCATGGCCTTCAGCAAGGACGCGGTAAAGAAGTATACGGTCTGATCATCATCGCGCACCAAACCGGAAACGCGAGTCGTCGCCTCGCGTTTCCGGACGGACGGATCTGTCAACCCAGCTCGGGCCTGATCCGCAGCCTGCGGCTCATGTCGGACTGGAAGCGGCCCTTGGGATCGACGCGGCGCAGCACCGCGCGAAAGCGATCGAGATTGGGGAACATCGCGGCGAAGCCGTCCGCACTCATCAGCGCATCCTTGGCGACATACAAGCGGCCGCCGTGGGCGAGCGCGATCCGCTCGAGGCGTCCATGCAGCTCCTCGACACCCGGGCGGCGCGGCAGGTCGACGGCGAAGGCGATGCCCTTGAGCGGGAACGACATCAGCCCCTCGCCCGGCCCGCCCATCGGTTTCAGAACCGACGCGATGGAGCCCGCGCGCGCGGAGACGATTTCGGCCAGCAGCTTCTTGATGCAGTCGCGCTCCGAGTACGGAATACCGAGGTGCACGGAGTAGAAGCCGCGCCGGCCGTAGACGCGGTTGAAGCCCTTGATGTGGTCGAGCGGGAAATAGAACGGGGCCACCGGCTTGCGGATGCTCAGGCCATCGGGTGACAGGTTGGCGATGCGGCGCGCGTTGTAGCGCTCGATCAGAGCGGGATGCGTCGCGACGCGCGGCAGATCGAGAGGCACCTTGGTCGGTTTGGGCGCGGCCTGCATTCCCGCACTCGACGGTGCGTAGTCGCCCGTCTCCAGGATGCCGCGTCCCATGTGCCGCCCGCGGGTGAGCGCATCGACCCATCCAAACCAGAATCCCGACTTCAGATTTTCAGGTTGGATCAGGTCCAGATACTCGTCGATATCGGCGACCCGGCGGTAGCGGGCATCGACGGCGGGCGTTGCGATGGGCAACAATTTCAACGCCACGCGCAGCACGATGCCGGTGAGGCCGAGCCCGCCGAGCGTGGCGTGGAACAACTCCGGCTCGTGCTCGCGGCCGGTGCGGACGATCGATCCGTCGGCCAGCATCAGGTCGAGCCACAGCACGTGGCGGCCGAAGCTGCCGGTGCTGTGATTGTTCTTGGCGTGCAGGTCGTTGACCGTGGCGCCACCGAGCGTCACGGCACCCGTCGCCGCGGCGACCGGATAGGTGAACCCGATCGGATGCAGCGCGGCCGAAAGATCATCGAAGGTGACGCCCGATTGCGCCACGACGACGCCGGCCTCGCGGTCGATCTCCTCGATGCGATCACGGCCGCGCGCCAACAGCGTGCGGCCGCCCGAGTTCAGCGCTCCGTCGCCATAGCAGCGGCCGCTGCCGTAGACGATCAGGGGCAGGTCGCCGGCCGCGGCCAACTCGCGTGCGAGCACGGCATCGTCACCGGCCGCCCGCAGCGTCAGCGTATCGGCATGACGCGCGCGGCCCCAGGTGGTCAGCGTCTCCGATACCCAGCGCGAGCTGTCGGGCGCAGCCGGCATCGCCACCGGCTCAGGCCGCGACCTTGATCTCGTCGATCTCGTTGTCGACGACGACCAGGCTCTCGAAGAAGCGGATGTCGGGCTGGCTTCCGGTCGACTTGACGAAGTTCTCGCGCCACACGCCCTTGTAGCAGGTGTCCGCCTGCTCGCGCGTCTCCCACAGGTAGACGCCGCCGACGACGCCGGCCTTGTCGTCGAACAGGAACTGCTTGCGGATCAGGCCCGGGATGTCGGTGAAGCGGCCGGCGATGGCCTTGGTGTTCTCGAGATACTTCTCGCGCGACAATCCCTTCGGCATCGGCGCGGTGACGACAGCAGTGATCATGGGTGTCTCCTCGGGATGGTGCCGCGTGGGGCGGCAGTCGATCTTGGCGAAAGGCTACATCTTCCGGGCCTGCAGGTTCAAGCACGCCGTCGCCGCGGACGAGAGAGATTGTGCGGGGCGAGAGTGCGGATCCCGCGGGCCTCTGCATCGTACTCGTCCCGCTCGATTGCTCACACCTTCCTTCCCATCCCCGCCATCTGCTGCAGCAACAGGGAGATCGCGGCGGTATCGTCCCGCCCCATGCCGTTGGCGAGCGCGGCCTTGTAGAGCGGCAAGGTCGCGGTGAAGACTGGCAGCGGGCAGTCGATGTCGTTGGCGAAGTCGCCGATCACCTCGAGGTCCTTGCGGAACAGGTCCATCGGCGCGGTCCGCACGGGCAGATACTCGTTCGAGACCAGCATCTCCTTCCTCGCCTCCATCGCGCGCGAGCCGCCGGCGCCGCCGATGATGACGTCGTAGGTGATGGCGGGATCGAGCCCGGCCTTGCGGGCCAGCGCGAAGGCCTCGCCGGCCGCTGCGGTGTGGATCGCCACGAGATGGTTGGCGATGTACTTGAGCTTGGAGCCGTTGCCGAAAACCCCGACATAGAACGGCGCGCGCGAGAAGCCTTCGAACACCGGCAGCGCCTTGTCGTAGGCGGCACGGTCGCCCGAGGCGTAGACCAGCACGTCGCGGATCATCGCGCGGTTGGCCGAGCCCGACAGCGGACAGTCCATCATGGTGATGCCGACCGCCTTCAGCTTGTCGAAGGCCGACTGCTTGTCGTCGAGCGTCAGCGTGCTGGTCTCCGCGATGACGCGGCCGGCGACGCGCGGCGCCGCGACGAGTTCGTCGACCACGCCCGCCAGCGCCTTGGCCGAGGGCATCGAGGTGATGATCACCTCGGCCTTCGCCAGCACCTCGGCGTTGGAAGCGGCGGGCGTGCCGCCGAGCGACTTCAGGTTCTCCATCGCGACCGGCGCGATGTCGTGGCCGATGACGGTGAAGCCCGCTTCGGCCAGGTTCTTCGCCATCGCCGAGCCGATGATGCCGACGCCGATGATGCCGGCGGTTCCTTTCGATGCCATCGTGACGCCCTCCCGCGTTATCGGGGGCGGTCCCAGTCGTGGCGCCCCTTTGATTTGGTTGCGCCAGAGTAGGCGCCGCCGGGTGAAACGCAATGCGTTCCGATGCATCGGGCGTACCTGCGTGCGCGGGGCGAGCACAGAATTGCGGTGGACGACGAGGCCTCTAGCGCAGCGGCGCAGCCCGCGGCCTGATAGAGCCGGACATCGATTTGAGCCGTGACTGTGAAAGGGAGCCCGCCGATGACACGCCTTGCCCTGATTGCCACCGCCGTGTTTGCCACCCTCGGCGCGGCCACTGTCGCCGAGGCGAAGACCTGCAAGGAGCCGATCACCGTCAGCTCGCGCTCCACGGTCGCGGGCGGCGAGGAGGCCCGCACCAAGCGAGCCACCGCCACCGCACAGAAGAAGTGGAGCAAGGAGGCGCAGGCGAAACACGGCTTCCAGTATAAGTTCTGGATTCGCGCCGATGCCAGCGGCGTCGCCTGCCGCCAGACGCCGAAGTCGACCGTCTGCAAGGTGACGGCCACGCCTTGCAGCCTGATCTGACGGGACTGACTGACCGTGAGCACGCCGTCCGTATTGCGTGCTCACGCAGCCGCGATCAGAGCCCGTAGAGCCGCGCCGCCGTGTCGTGCAGCACGGCGCGCTGCTCGGCGTGGGAGCACCGCGACAGACACGCCTTCACGACGCTGATCAAGTTGGCGTAGCTGGTCCACATACCCTCGATGGGGAAATTCGAGCCGTAGAGGCATCGCGCCGCGCCGAACAACTCGATCGTGTGCTCGATGATCGGCCGCCACGTCTCCTCGCGGCAGGCGCGCTCGAACGTGCCGATTCCCGAGATCTTGACCATCACGTTGGGGCAGGTCGACAGTCCTTTCATGCCCTTGCGCCATGCCGCGACGCCCGCCGCGCTGGTGTCCTGCAGCATGCCGCAGTGGAGCAGAATGAAGGTCGTGTCGGGGAATTTGCGCGCGAGCTTGAGCGCATTCTCCATCTGATGCGAGAACACCTGCAGCTCGAAGATCAGCTTGCGCTTCTCGATCTCCTTCAGGCCGCGCCGCCAGGCCGGGTCGTTCATCACGTCGGGGCGGTCGGCAAAGCGATACTGCGGGTTCTCGTGCCAGTGGATCTGCTGGCGGATCGCCTTGGTGTTGGAGCAGGCGATCAACTGATCCAGCACCTCGCCGACGTTGTCCTGGAACAGGTTGGCGTAGGACGACAGCGCGTGCGGGAAGCCGACCCGGTCGGCCTCGGACTGCACCCACTTCGCCTCGTCGATCTCCTTTCCGGGCGCGACGTTGACCTGCATGTAGACCGACTTGACGACGCCGTTCGGCACCACGTCGGCCATGAAGTCGGCTGCGAGGTAATCCTTCCGGATCGGCTCGTAGTCGCCGAAGATGCGCTTCACCGGCGGACCGTTGAGCCACGCCGTCTCGGCTAGACGCCAGATGTGGTGGTGGGCATCGATGATCGGTTCGGGCTTCGATGTGGATTTCGACTCAGGCTTGGTCACGGGCTTGGGCTCGGACATGAGGGGCAGATCCTCCAACGGGGCCGCGTTTCGTTTCGACGGCACGGCCTCAATCGGCGCACCGTAGAGAGGCGCAAGACGCTGTTCAAGGCGTGACACGACGGGCTTGCGGCACGTTGGTCAATGCTAGCACCGAGGCATCCGCGGGGCTACGGGGAGGCGACCATCGACCCCGCCCGGCTCGCAGACACCATCCGCGGCGATTAACCAAGCGTTAGGCTTTACAACCTATTACTTTGTGACCGTTCACGCGTCTTCGAGGAGCACGTCGTTCCATGCGTTCAAAAATCATTCTTGCCGCCGTGACCGCCACGATGGCGCTCGGCCTTGCAGCGCCGATGCCGGCGGAGGCTTTCGACAAATTCAAATACCGTGTCGGTCAGCCCGAGGATCCCTACTCCTACGTGCCGCTCCTGCCGCGTTACTATCCCGCTTACAATTCCGGCTATTGGGTTCCGGCCGAGGGCATGCGCAAGGTCTTCCGCAATCGCTCGGCGCTGCCGCCCTACTATCAGGCCTGGGGCTACAACACCCGCAAGTGGTATTTGGCCCACAAGGCCGAGCGCCGCCGCGACTGGCATCGCTGAAACCCTGAAACGATAAGTCCGGAACGAGCAAAACGGTTGGTTTCGTTACGAAATCATCGATTGCCCGTGTTCATGCCACATTCATGCGGTTTGCCGTTGAATGAGAGCGCTTCACGGCCCGGGGAGGGTCTTTGAACCGGCTCGACAGCCTGGGAGCCGCAATGGCCTTGCGCCTCCGAATGGGGAGATCGACATCATGAAAAAGCTCGTCTACGCGATGCTGGCCCTCGTCATGGCGCTGGGCGCCGTTGTCACCAGCTCGCAGACTGCCGAGGCTCGCGGCCGTGGTGGCCTCGTGGCTGGCGCGATCGTCGGCGGCGTCCTCGCCGGCGCACTTCTCGCTGGCTCGTCGCGCCGCGCCTACGCGTCCGGCCCGGTCTGCCACTACGGCCCGCGCCAGTGCGAATGGGCTGGCCGTCACTGCTTCTACAATCGCTTCGGCGACTACGTCTGCCGCGGCGGTGACTATCGCTGCTGGCGTCCGCGCATCTGCGATTGATGCAGGCTGCCTCGCACCCGCCTTGCAGAGGCAGGCGCGAGTGGAAACACCGGAACGAGGAAGGCGGTGCAGCCGGTCGGCTGCGCCGCCTTCGCTTTTTCGTCGGACGCGCGCATTTCTCCGGAACGCACGGTGGAGGCTGGCAGTTGTGCTGGTGAGCACGATTGACCAGATGGCGGACTGACAATGATCACTGCCCGTCCCGTCCCGTCCTGGCTCTCTAGGCTCTCGTCTCGCCCTGCGGAGCAAACCGATGCCACCGATCCTGCGCCTCCTCGCCCAGAGCTGCGCCACCGGCTTCGCCGTCGGAGTTTCGGTGGCTCTGCTCGTCGTCTCGATGAACCTCGGACGCCTGCGAGAGCTGTTGTGGAGTTCGACCGATGGCTGGATCGGGATCACCGTCCTGATGATCTTCTGCGGTTTCACATTTGCCAGCGCGTCGATGGGCATCGCGGTGATGTCGCTCGCAGGCGGAGAGGACAGGGAGCCTTGAGGGCGGCTCGCCGGCTCACGCGATCGCCCGCCGCCGCTGCAGTGCCGCCATGTGGAGCGCAACGGCGGCTGCGTTCGAGACATTGAGGCTCGCCAGCGGACCCGCGGCACCGATGCGGACGAGACTGTCGCAGGTCTCGCGCGTGAGTTGGCGCAAGCCCTTGCCCTCCGCGCCCAGTACGAGCGCAACCGCGCCCGACAGCGGCTGATCCTCGATCAGGGTCTCTGCCTCGCCATCGAGACCGACGCGGCGCACCTCGAGCTTCTCGAGCTCGGCCAGTGCCCGTGACAGGTTCTGCACCAGTGCGATCGGCACCAGCTCCAGCGCGCCGGACGCCGACTTCGCCAGCGTGCCGTCGAGCGGCGGGCTGTGCCGTCGCGTCATCACGAGCCCGGTCGCGCCGAAGACCGCGGCCGAGCGCAGGATGGCGCCGACGTTGTGCGGGTCCGTGACTTGGTCGAGGACCACGATCGGCCCCTTGCCCGCGGCCGAATTGGCGGCGAGCGCGAACAGGTCTGGCTCCTCCAAAAGTTCGGTCTCGAGGCAGGCCCCCTGGTGGACGGTGTCGGCGCCGAGCAGCCGGTCGAGCTCGCGGGGCTCGGTCGTCTCGGCGGTGATGCCGCGGGCGGTGACCGCGCTTTCGAGCCGGCGGCCCGCGCCTTCGGTCAGCATCAGCCTGTGGATGCGACGGTCGGGATTGGCCAGCGCCGCCTCGACGGTGTGGATCCCGTAGAGCCGAACGCGATCCCCCGGATGGCCCGCACTGGGACCGGCATTGCGACGGGCGTCGTGGCGGGGAGCGTGACCCGCTCCGCGTGGCCGGTCGTGCTCGCGGTGGGGGCGGCGGGCCTGATGCTGGCGGTGCGGCTTTGGTTCGCCCATGACGTCTCGTCCTCGGTTTCGCAGGGCCCGGTCCGCGACGACTGCTGCGGCACGGCTGAAAGGCCGGCCAACATGACGCCTTTGAGGTTGACAGGAAAGACCCCGATCCTCATAAACCCGCGTCACCCCTGCTCAGGGCAGCCGGGGTGTCTTTGCCGTTTGGACCTCGCGTGTCCAGTCGGCCGATGGAGAGGTGCCCGAGTGGCTAAAGGGGACGGACTGTAAATCCGTTGGCTTCGCCTACGCTGGTTCGAATCCAGCCCTCTCCACCATCTCACTTCCCGTCCCTTAAATATCAAGGGCTTGAGCGCAAACCGCTGGTTGATCCCGGTAGGTGGTACACATGAGTGAACCACATGCGCCTGACTGTCCCATCTTATCTGCTGCGCAGCCGCCACGGCATCTTCTACTTCAGACTGAGACTTCCCATGTGTCGCACGCGTCGACACAGTACAGAAGTTCGCATCTCGCTCAAAACGAGTAGTCGGCGTCTAGCGTTGGCGCGCGCGCGTCAGCTGTGGGTCTTGTTTCAGACGCTACGGGCTTCCGCGACGCGATCAAAGGCAGAGGG
Organism: Devosia equisanguinis; assembly: GCA_945889015.1. Classification (GTDB taxonomy): domain Bacteria; phylum Pseudomonadota; class Alphaproteobacteria; order Rhizobiales; family Hyphomicrobiaceae; genus CAMDBL01. The sequence continues at coordinate 4,778 of CAMDBL010000055.1, read as the reverse complement.
CAAGATGAGCAACCTCGACCTGCTCGATGATCTTGTTGAGATCGGTGCGCGTCTTCGTGCGCGCGGGAAGGAATTGCAACCCCTCTTCGATCGCGTCGCAGACGGGGGCGATGACAAGGGCGAAGACTTCTTCTTCAGCCTCCCCGAGTACGATCAGGAAGCACTCGCTCTGCACGCTCGCATGGAAGCGACCACGTTGCACACGCCTGAAGTCGCAGCTGTACCGAGCATGGATCGGGCCATGGAACGCCACGAGAGGGTCTATGCAGACGGCCGTATTGCCGCTTATCAAGAGATGGAGCGGGTCATTCCGGGCAACGCTGGTTCTCGTGTGCAGTTCGATCGCAACCTGCCCGACGCGGATGTAGGAGCACTCCCTTACTACCCTCCAGCGCCCGCATCCCGGCCGTCACCGCAGGATACGGCGACAGATGACATAACGCTCGAACAGCTGATCAAACGCTACCTCGCCTCCCTGTCTGAGGATAAGAAGGCAGCCCGGAGATCCTACGAGACTGCGTTACGCCATCTTCGGCGCATTTTGGTAGAGGTGGCGGGACAGGAAACGTTGAAATCTAGTGAGATCAAGCCCGCCCATGTGCGCCACTATGTCGCAGTGCTTCCGAAGTGGCCGCGACATGACCGATACAAATCGGCCGACACCATCGAAGAGCTGGTTGCACTCGAATGCGAAAAACTGAGTGCTAAGACGGTGAGCAACCGCCTGATGATCGTGAGAATGTTTTTCAACTGGGCTTTCGAGCAAGGGTATACGATCGCTGATCACTTGGTCAAAATCTGCAGAGTAAGCAAGGCTCAGTCCAGAGGTGGACGTAGTATTTTTACATCGGAAGACCTACGGAAACTCTTTGAATCGGAAGAGTATATGAGCGGGTCGTTCAAGCGCCACAGCGAATACTGGATCCCGCTGATCGGTACGCATACGGGCGCTCGACAGGCAGAAATCTGCCAACTCCATACGGCCGACGTGAGCCGCGACCGAGACGGACAATGGTGGTTCGACATCAATAAAAACGCGGATAAGCGGCTTAAGACGAAGGAGTCGCAGCGGCTCGTGCCGGTCCACTCTCGATTGCTTGACTTGGGGCTAGCTGATTACGTGCAGTTCCGCAAAGATGACACCAATCCCCGCCTCTTCCCAGAGGAAATTCGTAACGATCGAGATGAGTTTCATGCCTATTCAGGACGTTTCAACCGCTATCGGAAGGACAAGGGCGTCGAGGGCGAGAACGGCATGCGGAAAGATTTCCACTCGTTCCGGCACACCGTCGCCGACGCGCTGATGCGTGGTGGGAAAGTACCTGAGCACATCGCGAATTGGTTCGTCGGTCATAGACCTAGCAATGTTAGCGAGACGAGACGGACCTACTCTCATGGACCGGACCCAAGCGCCCTGATCGAATGTTTGCAACATCTCAATTTTGAGATCGATTTCTCGAAGATCAAAAAATGGAGTTTGCAGCTGGGCACGCAGGGCAGCCCCGGATGAGGAGGCGCGTTGGGTGATACTCATTCAAGCGCGGGAATGGCCGGTCCACCACACTGCCGTCCGCATCGTAGAGGAAGGCGCCCGTGCTGAGATGTACGTGAGATGGTGGTGGCAATGGCAGTACCTTTGATGAAATTGGTGAGCCGGAAGCCAGCAATCCCCTACAGTCATTGCGAACGCCCTGTGATCCAGCCCGATGGTTCATCGACGACGGAGAGGACGCTGTCGATGCGGTTGCCGAACTGGCGATAGGGACAACGAAGCGGTGCTGACCAAGCCAGTGAGAAATCCGAGTCTGCACCGCCCATCAGTGCATCGTTCCCACTCCCTCCGAGTAGGGTTTCGCATCAGCGTCGCCCCGCTGCGCTTTGTGGGCTGCACGGCCCGTGATCAGGTTCGCGAGATTTTGGTCACGGCCACATCAAGTATTGTTTCCGGCGAGTCCCTCAACGTGTCCGCTGTTCGCGTGCCTTTGAGCGACGCATTGCGTCGTCTATACGACATGTGGTGACATTGGCGGTTAGTTCGCATCAAGGGAGGCATGGGAGCTTTACGACGCCACTTTTCTCCCCGGCGTCCTTCGTCCGTCTATCCCCGCCTCCGTACGGCTGCAACCTCACGCCTCATCACGGTCGACGACGCCCCGTGGCGCCCCAGAATTTCTGATCAGGCAAAAGTGTCCCTGCATAAGTAGGGATGCAGTGGGATGTCGCCGCGTGTCGCTTCGGGTTCCTCTGCCGCGCTTGAGACGCGTGGAAAGCTAACAGAGGAAGCCAGCATGCACGACGATCAAAGACCCGATCGCATCCTGAGTAGGGAGGAGGTCGCGGGCCTGCTTCCATACTCCACGGACCATCTCCGTCGACTAGAAGCTGCCGGGACGTTTCCCCGACGCATCCGACTCGGTACCGGCCGTATCGGCTGGTCAGAGCGCGAAATCGCTCAATGGATTGAAGATCGGAAACTTGCACGCACGGCCCGCTTGCAAGGCGGCAGCGCCAATACGTCAAAGGGACAGTAACATGTACGCGAACACAGTCGTATCCACATTCACAGCCGTCGACCCCGGTGCTCTGAACTCGACTCAAGGGGCCCCACGATGCCAATTTCAAACAGCGAGTCGATTTTTGGCTCTCCTCGGGGGCGAGAACGACACGTTCTGTTTTCAAACGTTTGCTGACCGGAAGAACGGGCCCAGCGACAAATCCCTGACGAGAGTGTGGCACGGCAGCTTCGCTCAGTCTTTTGCGGATTTGACTGGACTAAATGAGCAATGCGCTGGGGTTTTCGTCGCGGTCAATGAGACGGACGGAAAATCAAGGAAGAAGGAGAACATCACGCGCGTCCGCACCGTGTTCGCCGATTTCGACAAAGGCCTCCCTCACGACCTTCCGCTGTCGCCGTCGATCGTGGTTGAGACGTCTAAGGGCCGCTATCAGTACTACTGGTTGGCTGTCGACCTTTCGTTCGACGCCTTCTATAGAGTCGAAGAAAGCCTCATCAGACGGTTCCGTGCCGACCCGAACTGCAAAGATGTGTCACGAGTCCTTCGGATACCGGGCTTCTTCCACCGAAAGGGCGATCCATTCATGGTTCGATTAGTCGAGAGTTCGGGGATCCAATACACGCAGCAGGAGCTGTTGGACGCTTTCGACATTCGGGAAAACAATCGAATACAACCCCTCGCCAATTTAAAAAAAGAGATCGAGGAAATCCCAACTGATGATTACTGGACGTGGGTCGGGGTTGGGATGCGGGTTCACCATGCCACAGCAGGATCCGACGGGGGGCTTGTCATCTGGAAGGGGTGGTCGTCTTCCTCCCCCAAGTACGATGAGGCGGAATGTGATGCAAAGTGGAAGACGTTTAGCCTTAGTCGTTCAGCGCCGGCGACGCAACGCTCGTTCAAAAAGCTCCGCAGTGATACTGTGCAATGGCCGGAGGTTTCCGACAAGAGCGCTCCGATCGGCAAGTCGCAGCCGAACATTGAGGCGCTACTCAAGCATGAAGGCGTCACGATCTTTAAGGATGACTTCGCGCAGACCTACCATGTCCAAAGGCGAAGCGGGGGCGTCGAACTTATAGACGACAACGCATTGCGTGGCTTGCACATGAGAGCCGATGTCCTCGGACTTCGCACGCCTAAGGACTATTTTGCCGACGCGATATACGTTCTCGGGGACCGCAACAAGCTGCACCCAGTTCGGACCTATCTCGATGGGATCGTCTGGGACGGCGCGAAGCGGATCGACAACTGGTTGTCAGCTTACGCTGGTGTTGATGATACCGAGTACACACGCGCTGTCGGAAAGCTGTTTTTACTGGCAGCGGTGCGTCGGGTGACGAAACCCGGCGTGAAATTCGACAACCTGTTGGTGCTCGTGGGACCTCAAGGCTGTGGAAAGTCCTCCCTCGCGCGGATACTGACCGGTGCAGATTGGTTCGACGACAATTTGACGATCGGTGCAGACCCAAAGTCGGTTCTGGAACTGACGCAGGGTCGGTGGATCATCGAGTTCGCCGAGCTTACGGGCATCACGAAACGCGAAGCGGAAAGTGTGAAGGCGATGCTGTCACGAACCCGGGATTCTGCTCGGATGGCGTACGGACGTGCGACAACGAGCCGGCAGAGACAGTTCGTCTTCATAGGTACCACAAATAGCGCCGAGTTCCTGAACGATGAAACTGGCAATCGTCGCTTCTGGCCAGTCAAAGTGGGTAAAGTTGATCTAGCCGCGCTTAGTCGGGACCGAGACCAGATTTGGGCGGAGGCTTCGGTAGAGGAGGCGATCGGGACCAGCCTTACGCTGCCCGAAGCGTTGTGGTCTGCTGCTGCGGGTCACCAGATTTCACACAAGGTTGTCGATCCTCTCGAAGAGCGGATCGAGGATGTTGTAGGAAATCATGTAGGCGTACTGCCGCTCGAGCAGCTCTACGGTGTCATTGGGCTGGGGCCCGATAGGACCAGTCAACGTCGTTCGTTTCATCGGCAAATAATTGATAGGGTCGTGTCGAGGCTCGGTTGGGAAAAGTCACGCCTCCGTCGTCCATCTGGTGACAGGACCGATGAACGTGGCGGAGACAATCGTCAGCACGTCTACGTTCGTGACAACCCGGACGTGTAAGCGCCGGAGCAATAATCCCTCAGTGAGGCAGCCGAATCGGTCGGTTGCGCCGGAGTAAAACTCCGTCAACTGGTAGCCCTGTGCCGCGTTCGGCCGAGGGCGGGGGATGTTCGACGTGGACGACTATCTAAAGGTTCGATACG
>CAMDBL010000054.1 GCA_945889015.1 Devosia equisanguinis | reverse complement strand
GACAGTGTCCAGCCGATACCAGCCACAGCCAAAGGAGTAACAAGGATGAACGACGCACAGAACGAGGAGACCAGTCCGCCGGTCGAGGCACCTGCTGGGAAGTGGTGGGGTGAATCGATCACCATGTGGGGCGTCATCGTCACCACGCTGTCGACCGTGCTGCCGGTGATCGGGCCGCTCGTGGGGCTCGACATCTCCGCCGAGGTGGTTCGCCAGATCGGGGCACAAGCCACCGCGGTGATCCAGGCGGTCGGTGCACTGGCCGGTACGCTGCTGACGATCTACGGGAGGTCCCGCGCCGCCCTGCCGTTGGTACGCCGGGAGATGCGGGTGCGTCTGTAGTTTCCTGAGGCGGCCGGGTACTGTTCATACCGGGTTCATGGCCCCATCTCTAGGGTCCGGCCGTCTCATGCCCGCGACGATTGGACCAGCCATGCCGCTCGCCTTCATCTTATTGATCTGCCTGCTGGTTCCCGGTGGTGTCCTGGCCGCCGCGGCGCAGGACGACAAGTGCTATGAATGGTCGGATGCGGCGGTGATCGTGCGCCGTGAGAAGCTCGCCTCGGCCAAGGACGTGCACGAGCAGTCACGCAGTCGCCTGGATGGTGAGCTGTTGCGGATCACACTGTGCGAGGAGAAGGGGCATTTCGTCTACAAGCTGATCGTGCAGGAGGGCGGAGGGAAGGTGCGCCATCTCACCGTCGACGCGCGGGCGCCGTTCTGACACGCCGTTGCCGGTACACGGTGGCGACAATCGCCAGCGAACGCAGTATAGTGTGGCGCTCTCCGTAGTCGACCAACAGGAACAACGGCTTTGCGCGTACTCGTCGTCGAGGATGACCCCGACCTCAACCGCCAACTGGTCACCGCGCTGACCGACGGCGGATATGCTGTCGATTCCGCCAAGGACGGCGAGGAGGGTTATTTCCTCGGCGAGACGGAGCCCTACGACGTCGTCATCCTCGATATCGGCCTGCCGAAGATGGACGGCATCAGCATTCTCGAGCAGTGGCGGCGCGCCGAGCGGAACATGCCGGTCATCATCCTGACCGCCCGTGATCGCTGGAGCGACAAGGTGCAGGGCATGGATGCCGGTGCCGACGACTATGTCGCGAAGCCCTTTCACATGGAGGAGTTGCTGGCGCGCGTCCGCGCGCAAGTGCGCCGCTCCACAGGCCATGCCAAGAACGAGATCGAGTGCGGTCCCCTCCGTCTCGACACCAAGTCGGCGCGGGTCACCTACGACGGGCAGCCCGTCAAGCTCACCTCGCACGAGTATCGCCTACTCGCTTATATGATGCACCACAACGGCCGCGTGGTCTCCCGCACCGAGCTTGTCGAGCATCTCTACGAGCAGGATTTCGATCGCGATTCCAACACGATCGAGGTTTTCATCGGGCGTCTTCGCAAGAAGATTCCGGGGGATCTGATCAAGACCGTGCGGGGGCTTGGCTATCGCCTTTCCGAAGAGCCCGATGCGCCTTAACTCGCTGGCTTTCCGGCTGTTCGCGACGGCCGCGGCATGGACGATGCTCGCCCTACCGCTGGCCGGCGTGCTGATTTTCTCGCTCTACAGCCAGGAGGTCCGCGAGGGCTTCGATCGGCGGATCGCCGTGCTGCTGACCGTGATCGTCGCCGACAGCATCGACCACGCCAGCAACGAGCCCGGCCATCCCCGCGACGTCGGCGAGCCGCTGTTCGAGATCATTCATTCCGGCTGGTACTGGCAGATCACGCCGGTGCTGCCGCCCGAGGGGCGCCGCCGCGTCTCCGCCTCGCTCGCGAGCGAGGCTCTGAAGATGCCTTCGGCGCTGGAAGTGGCGCCCGACGCCAAGGGCTTGCGCTGGGCGACGTTCACGGGGCCTCTGGGCGAGCGGCTGCGCGTGGCCGAGATGCTTTACGACGTCGGCGAGGAAGGCAATTCCAACAGGTACTCGTTCGTGGTGGCCGCCAGCGTCGGCGAGATCGAGCGCAGCATCTCGAGCTTCTGGGTGAGGCTCACGATCGCCCTCGCCCTGGTCGGGCTGGGACTCGTCAGCGTGACGTTGTTCCAGGTTCGGTTCGGATTGTCGCCGCTCCGGCGCATCGAACGGGGGCTGGCCGCGATCCGCTCGGGCGACGCAGCCCGGCTCGAGGGGGAGCTTCCCGCCGAGATCGAGCCGCTGCAGCATGAACTCAATGCGCTGATCCAGTCCAATCAGGAGATCGTCGAGAGGGCTCGCACTCAGGTCGGCAATCTCGCGCATGCCCTGAAAACCCCCCTCGCCGTCATCACCAACGAGGCGGACGAGGACAGGGGACCATTCGCCCGCAAGGTCGCCGATCAGGCGCGCGTGATGCGCGATCAGGTCAACCACTACCTCGACCGCGCGCGCATGGCCGCGCGCTCGGGAGCGATCGGCGTGGTTTGTCCGCTGCAGCCGGTGCTGGATCCTCTGGTGCGTGCACTGGAGCGCATCTATCGCGCGAAGGACATCGTCATCACGCTCGACTGCCCCGAGGACGCACGCTTCCAGGGTGAGCGGCAGGATCTCGAGGAGATGCTCGGCAATTTGACCGACAATGCCTGCAAGTGGGCCGTTCGGAGCGTGTGGGTGACCGTCACCTTTTCTGCGCCGGCGACGCCGTCCGCTCCGCGGCGTTTGCTGATCGCGGTCGAGGACGACGGCCCCGGTTTGTCAGCCGAGCAGCTCGCCAAGATCGGCAAGCGAGGCATGCGGCTCGACGAATCCAAACCGGGATCAGGTCTTGGCCTGTCGATCGTCATGGACCTTGCCCAGTCCTATCGGGGGCGGCTGGTGCTCGCGCCCTCGCCCAAGGGTGGCCTCAGTGCCACACTCGATCTACCTTCGGCCTGAAAGTCGTGCTCGCAGCGCTTTTGGCTGCGCTGCGGCAGACACAGAGCCGAATTTTCGCCGGATTCGCACAAGAAGAAGGGTTCATCATAGCCAGGGAAGCGGTATAGGGCACCGCGCGTGGTTTGCTTTCCTGCGACTTCAGCGAGGATCTCGACGATGCGGCTCAAGCACTTTTGCGCCATGGCATTGGTGCCGGTGGCCCTGGCGGCCTGCGGGCCGAATGCCAACAAGCAGGATTCCGGCCTGGCGATCGGTGCAATCGCGGGGGGCGTGCTCGGCAACCAGTTCGGCGGAGGCAAAGGCAAGATCGCAACGACGGCGCTCGGCGCGGTGATCGGCGGCATCGTCGGCAGCGAGATCGGCCGTTCGATGGACCAGCAGGATCGTATGCTCGCTCAGGAGGCCGAACGCTGGGCCCTCGAAGAAGGGGAGGCGGGCCGCCCGCGCGGTTGGCGCAATCCTCAGAACGGCCGCTACGGCGAGGTCATTCCCGGTCCGCCGATGCGCCGCGGTCCCGAGCATTGCCGCGAGTACACCCATCGCGTGTACATCGACGGGCGTCCCGAGGCCATGCGCGGCGTCGCCTGCCGCAATCCGGACGGCACCTGGCGCAACGTCGGCTGACGAGCCGCCGCGGCTCCAGCTCGAGTTTTTGCGTGTCCGGCCATGCCGCGGCAAGCGGCACCTTCCCGCTTGATCCGCGACAAGGACGCCCGTTTGTGGTTGTGGACCTTGTCTTGTCGCAATTGGGATCTTATTGCATCCCGAGGTTCGGACAGCGGTCACATCATGCTGCTCTGGTTGAGCTTTGCCATTCTCTCTGCCGTCATGCTGGTGGCGCTGCTGCGGCCGCTGCTGAGACCGGCTGCGCATGCGGCGGATACCGAGGCGGCCGGCCGCGAAGTGTACCGTGATCAGCTCGCTGAGATCGATTCGGATCGGGCCGCGGGGATGATCGGGGAGGCCGAGGCGGAAGCGGCGAAGCGCGAGCTGGCGCGGCGCTTGCTGGCCGAGGGCGCAAGCGGCAATAAATCTTCAGCCGTCGCATCCCCGGCGACAGGGTCGGGGATGGCCCGCTACTCCGCTTTCGTGGTCGCCATCGCACTGCTCCCGGCCGTGGGGCTGCTGGTCTATCAGGGAATCGGATCGCCGGGCCTACCGGGACAGCCGCACCAGGCCCGCGTCGCGCAGCGGCTCGACCGCAACTCGATCGACGAACTCGTCGCCCGCGTCGAGGCTCGCTTGAGGGAATATCCCGACGATGGCCAGGGCTGGGAAGTGTTGGGTCCGGTCTACTTGCGCCAGCAGCGTTATCGCGAGGCGGCCGAGGCCTTCTCCTCGGCGATCCGCGTGCTCGGTCCCAATGCAAAGCGCCTCGCCGGCTTCGCCGAGGCGACGGTGATCTCCAACAACGGCATCGTCAGCGAGGAGGCCAAGGCGGCGTACGAGCAGATCGTCAAGCTCGAGCCCGGCAACGCCGAGGCGCTGTTCTGGCTGGCGATGTCCAAGGAGCAGGACGGCGCGCTACCGCAGGCCGAGGCCGATTATCGTGCGTTGCTGGCGGCATCTCCTGCCGATGCGCCCTGGCGTGGCACGGTCGAGGGGCGGCTGGCGGTGGTCATGGAGCGCATGGGGGGCACCGCCAAGGCCGGGCCGCTTGCCGGCGCGGTCCTCGGTTCCAGTCCGGTCGGCGAAGCCGCCCGGTCGATCGAGAGCCTGCCACCGGAAGAGCGGACCAAGGCGATCGCGGGCATGGTCGATGGTCTGGCGGCGCGGCTCAAGCAGGATGGCAGCGATCTCGACGGCTGGTTGAGGCTGCTGCGCGCTTATAAAGTGATGGGCCGCAACGAGGCGGCCTCCTCTGCACTCACCGAGGCGCGCAAGGCGATGCAGGGTAAGGCATCCGAGCTGTCGGCGATCGAGGCATTGGCGCGCGAGCTGGGTATCGGCTCGTGAGCGGGCACCGTCCATACCAGGAGAAACTGCGATGACGCGCAAGCAACGACGGGCAACGCTGATCCTCGGCGGCGTCGGCGTGCTGGCGGTGGCAGTGATCATGGTGCTGTTCGCGCTGCGTGACGGCGTGGTGTTCTTTCATACGCCGAGCGATGTGACGGCCAAGAGCCTGCCGGTCGGCCAGCGCTTTCGATTGGGCGGCCTAGTGGCCGAGGGCTCGGTGAAGCGCGGCGAAGGTGCGAAGGTCGATTTCGCCGTCACCGACACCTTGCAGACTCTGCCGGTCCAATATCGCGGCGTGCTGCCGGATCTGTTTCGCGAGGGACAGGGCGTCGTCGCGGAGGGCAAGCTCGTCGCCGGCGGCTGGTTCGAGGCTGATACGGTGCTCGCAAAGCACGACGAGACGTATATGCCACCTGAGGTGGCTAAGGCGCTGAAGGAGAAGGGCGTGACGCTCGGCTCCGGCGCCACCCACGTCGATCCCGGCTCCAAGCAGTGAGGTCTCGCGCGTGATCGTAGAACTGGGACATTTCGCACTCATCCTGGCGTTGCTGGTGGCGATGCTGCAGACCGCGGTGCCGGCGTGGGGAGCGTACCGCGGAGACGCCGGGCTGATGCAGGTCGCCATGCCGGCGGCGATCTGCCAGCTTGCCATGCTGACGCTGGCGTTCGTCGCGCTCGTGCATGCCTATGCGACCTCGGACTTCTCCGTCGAGAACGTCTACGCCAACTCCCATTCGGCCAAGCCGCTGATCTACAAGATCTCGGGTGCGTGGGGGAACCACGAAGGCTCGATGCTGCTGTGGGTGCTGATTCTCGCGGCGTTCGGTGCCAGCGTTGCGGCGTTCGGTCATCATCTGCCGCTACGCCTGAAGGCCAACGTACTGGCCGTGCAGGGATCGATCGGCGTCGCTTTCACCCTGTTCATCCTTGCGACCTCCAATCCTTTTACCCGGATTGATCCCGCGCCATTCGATGGGCGGGGTCTCAATCCGATCCTCCAGGATCCGGCGCTCGCCTTCCATCCGCCGTTCCTCTACGCCGGCTACGTCGGTTTCTCGATGGCCTTCTCGTTCGCGATCGCGGCGCTCATCGAAGGGCGCACCGATGCCGCCTGGGCCCGCTGGGTCAGGCCGTGGACGCTCGGTGCCTGGATGTGCCTGACTATCGGTATCGCGATGGGCTCGTGGTGGGCCTACTACGAACTCGGCTGGGGCGGCTGGTGGTTCTGGGACCCGGTCGAGAACGCTTCGCTGATGCCCTGGCTCGCCGGAACCGCGCTATTGCATTCGGCGCTGGTGATGGAGAAGCGCGGGGCGCTGAAAGTCTGGACCGTGCTGCTCGCGATCCTGACGTTTTCGTTGTCGCTGATGGGCACATTCCTTGTGCGTTCGGGCGTGCTGACGTCGGTGCACGCCTTTGCCGTCGATCCCAAGCGCGGCGTCGCCATTCTCGCGATCATGATGCTGTTCACCGGCGGCGCGCTGGCTCTGTATGCGTGGCGTGCCCAGGCGCTGCGGCAGGGGGGCGTGTTCTCGCCCATTTCGCGGGAAGGCAGCCTCGTGCTCAACAATGTGCTGCTGGCGACGGCCTGCGCGACGGTGTTGATCGGCACGCTCTATCCCCTGGTGCTGGACGCGACGACGGGCACGCGGATCTCGGTCGGTGCTCCCTACTTCAATCTGACGTTCGGCCCTCTCATGCTGCCGCTGCTGATGGCGGTTCCGTTCGGCCCCTTCCTGGCGTGGAAGCGGGGCGACCTGTATGCGGCGAGCCAGCGTCTGATGGCGGCCGCGGGCATTGCTCTGGTGGCGCTGGTCGCTATGCTCGCGCTGTACTGGCGCGGTCCCTGGCTGGCGCCGTTCGGGATCGCGGTGGGCATCTGGGTGATGGCGGGCGCCTTCACAGACCTCTCTTTCCGCATCAAGCTCGGCTCGGTGGGGAGCAAAGAGAGTCTTCGCCGGCTGATCAACCTGCCGCGTGCGGCATTCGGAACGGCCGCCGCCCACTTCGGTGTCGGCATGATGCTGGTCGGCATCGTCGCGACCACGGCCTATCAGAGCGAGGACGTGCGCGTGATGCGGCCCGGCGAGACGGCCGAGATCGCGGGCTATACGCTGCTGTTCAAGGGTTCCGCGCCCAGCAACGGTCCCAACTACAAGGAAACGGTCGGGGCGATCGAGGTGACGCGCGGCGGACGCGAGGTGACCGTCCTCAATCCCTCCAAGCGGCTTTATTCGGCACCGCGCCAGGCGACGTCGGAGGCTGGCATCCACGTGTCCTGGCGAGGCGACCTGTATACCGTGCTCGGCGACGAGCAGCCGGGCGGGGCGTTCTCGGTGCGGCTGTATTTCAATCCGTTCGTGCGCTTCATTTGGCTGGGCGCCGTCGTCATGTTCATCGGTGGCGGGCTGTCGTTGTCGGATCGCAGGTTGAGGGTCGGCGCCCCGCAGAGCGCACGGCGCCGCCTTTCCGCCCAGCCGGCGGAGTGACGTCATGCGTTTGTGTGCTCGTTCCGCCTTCGCGATTCTGGCCGCTTTCCTGTTGGGCCTCACGGCCCTGTCGGGTGCGTCGCTCGCATTCGAGCCGGACGAGGTCTTGAAGGACGCGGCACTCGAGGCGCGCGCGCGCGCGCTCTCGGCCGAGCTGCGCTGTCCGGTCTGTCAGAACCAGTCGATCGACGACAGCAACGCGCCGCTGTCGAAGGATCTTCGCATTCTCGTTCGCGAGAGGCTGGTCGCCGGCGACAGCGACGCCCAGGTCAAGCAATTCCTGGTGGCGCGCTACGGCGATTTCGTTCTGCTGAAGCCGCCGCTCGGCCCGGCGACCGTGGTGCTGTGGATCGCGCCGCTGTTACTGCTTGCGATCACCGTGTTCGCGATCGTCAGGCGCGCGCGACGGCCGGGTGGGCCGGCCACGCCGGTGAGCGGGGACGCTCCGCTCTCGGATGCGGAGAAGGCGGAGCTGGACAGACTGCTGGTCGAGGGAACGCGCCCGCGAGAAGGCTGAAGCGTCCGTCGGCTGCTCGCATCACCGCTGTGGTATGGCGCCGGTCTCGATCGGTGGTACTTGATGTCCGAGCTGTTGCAGCAAGGACGGTGTCGGCAATCCGGTGACCGGCAGCCGCTGGCGCCGCTCGTGCTGCTCGATGGCGACCTTGAGCATGGGGCCGTAGACGCCGTCCACCGCGCCGGTGTAGACGTTGAGCAGCTTCAGCAGGCGCTGCAGCTCGCGCACCTGATGCGTTCCAGACGCCAGCACGGACGTGTGCTTCAGTACGGGCAGCATCTCGGCGACCGGGCCGATGTCGGCGGCGGTATTGGCAATCTCCGCCGCCTTGAAGCGGTGGATCACCTCGCCGTTCTGCACCATCACCTTGGACTGGACGTAGGTGCCGACGTTGATGCCGACGACAACCGGCTCGCCGTTGGGGCCTTGCATCAGCAGCGGGGCGCCCGAGGAAGCACCGCCGGTGTCGCAGGTATGCAGGATCAGGCGTTCGGGGTCGACGAAATCGCGGCGAAAACCCTCGCCCTCCGCATCCGGCCCCATGCGCTTGACGCCGCATTCGCGGCTGATCGCGATCCGCCAGTCCGCGAAATCACGATGGTAGCCAACCAGGAACAGCCGCTGGCTCGAGGCTGCGCCACCAAGGGCTGCAGGTGTCTGCGGCGCGAGCTTCAGCGTATGGCCCCGGCAGACCGGGGCCGACAGGCGGGCTAGGGCCCAGTCCCGGGTCGCGTCGATCGGCGGGCGCACGCTGAGGCTGGAGCTGCCGGATATGACGTTCTGCAGGCTCGAGCGGGTGCCAAAACCGGCGATACGGGCCGACCCGCCGGCCGCCCCATCCTTGCCACGGGTGAAACGGAAATCCTCGATCGGCGGCAGCGGGTCACCAGCCGTTCGGAACAGACAGTGCGCGGCGGTGGCGATGACGTCGTCGGCGACGCAGAACGCCGTGCACATCGTGCGGGATTTCGGGCTGAAAAGCACGCCGATGCGGCTTTTGAGTTGATGCGGCTCGCGGCCGAGCCCGACCCTGTCGTCGGCCCCGAACACCGCAGCCTGCGCCGCCGTCGCCGAAGCCAGCACCAGAGCCGCGGCAACGAACCTCGCCCGTCGCCGGTGCGCGCCGCATGCTGCGGGTGATCCCGATCGCGTCGGCAATGTGGTGAACGCCTGTACCATTCTGGGACGCGGCACGTGTTGATACCTGCTCGATGTTAACAAACTTTAATCCATCCGAAAGGCGGCTGTAAGGCGAAACTCGCTACGGATCGGGTCAGGATCGACACGCCCCATCGATGTGAGAGGGGGCTATAAGGAGATTGCTCGATGTCAGCCTCACGCCGCTCGCAGCCGATGCTTCAGTCTGCCCGTCTCTCAGCAAATCGCGGGCCAATGGCGCGTCGCGGGTCCAGCCGGTTCGGTCTGGCCCTCGGCGCGGGTTTGCTTGCGCTCGGCACGCTGGCGCCGAACGCGCCGGCACTGGCTCAGCTGCGGGCCGATACGCCGAGCGTGCAGACCCCGATGGGTCGCGCGCCGCTGACGTTCGCCGACATCGTCGAGCGCGTGAAACCCGCGGTGGTCAGCATCTCGGTGACCGGCAGTACCCGCGTCGCCCGAAATCAGAAGGGCGGCCCTGGCGCCTCACCGCTCCCCGATCTGCCGGATGATCATCCGTTGAACGACTTCTTCCGCAATCTGCCTAGAGGGGGTGGCGGCGGCAATGCGCCGACGCCGCGTCCGTCGCAGGCACAGGGCTCCGGCTTCGTCATCTCGGCCGACGGCTACGCGGTCACCAACAATCACGTCATCGACGGCGCCAGCAAGATCCAGGTGACATTCGACGACGGCGAAAAGCTCGACGCCACCCTGGTCGGCACCGATCCGCGTACCGATCTGGCACTGATCAAGATCAAGTCGAGCAAGACCTTCAAGCACGTCAAATTCGCCACCACACCCGGTCGCGTCGGCGATTGGGTGGTGGCCGTCGGCAATCCGTTCGGTCTTGGCGGTACGGTGACGGCGGGCATCCTGTCGGCCAACTCCCGCGACATCGGCTCGGGTCCCTACGATTACATCCAGATCGATGCGGCCGTGAACCGCGGCAATTCCGGTGGTCCGACCTTCAACCTCGACGGCGAAGTGATCGGCGTCAACACGGCGATCTACAGTCCGTCGGGCGGCAACGTCGGCATCGCCTTCGCGGTGCCCGCCAAGACGGCGATGCAGGTGGTCGACCAGTTGCGGTCGTCGGGAACGGTCAGTCGCGGCTGGCTCGGCGTCAAGATCCAGAATGTGGACGAGGATACAGCTGCAAGCCTCGGGCTGCCCGAGCCCAAGGGTGCGCTGATCAGCGAGGTGACGCCGAACGGTCCTGCCGCCGCATCCGGCCTCAAGACCCAGGACGCGATTCTCCAGATCAACGGCGCCAAGATCGCAGATAGCCGCGAACTCGCCCGCAAGATCGCCGAGTTCGCACCCAATACCACCGTCGACGTTCAGGTTTGGCGTGGTAACGCCAGCCAGACCATCAAGGTCAAGCTCGGCCTGTTCCCGTCCTCGACCGAGAAGGTGGCGGAAGCCGAGACGCCCAAGGCCCCGGCCGGAACCAAGGCGATGGAGCAGCTCGGCATGAAACTCTCTACCGCAAAAGCCGGTGGCGAAGGGGTGGCGATTGCGGAGGTCGACGCCGGCTCGGATGCCGCCACCAAGGGGCTCAAGGCCGGCGATCGGATCCTCGAAGTCGCGGGGCAGCCGGTCACCAACGCCGATGACGTCGCCAACGGTGTCAAGAAGGCCGTCGACCTCGGCAGGCGCGCGGTGCTGCTGCACGTCAAGTCGGGCGACCAGAAGCGGTTCGTCGCCGTGCAATTGAAGCAGTAGGCTTGTTTCGCCGAAGTGCGGAGACGCTAGACTGCGGAGACACGAGGCGGTCCGGCTGTGCTGGGCCGCCTCGACGCTTGGAGAGGCTTGCGGCATGATCGCCGCTGAGACGTGATGAGGCCGCCGAATGCGCGTGCTGTTGATCGAGGACGACATGGAGGCCGCTCAGTTCCTGATCAAGGCGCTGCGCGAGAGCGGTCATGCGCCCGATCACGCGGCCGACGGCGAGGACGGGCTCGCGCTCGCCCGTGACGGCGGCTACGACGTACTGATTGTCGATCGGATGCTGCCCAAGCTCGACGGATTGAGCGTCGTCCGCGCGCTGCGCACTGAGGGTGTGCGCACGCCGGTTCTCATTCTCTCGGCGCTGGGCGAGGTGGACGACCGCGTGAAGGGTCTGCGCGCCGGCGGCGACGACTATCTGGCCAAGCCCTACGCCTATTCAGAGTTGCTGGCGCGCATCGAGGCACTCGGACGGCGCGCGCGTCCAGAGGAGCAGGAGACGCGCTACGTCGTCGGCGACCTGGTGCTCGACCGGCTGGCGCATCGGGTAACGCGGGGCGGCCAGCCGATCCCGCTGCAGCCGCGCGAGTACCGGCTGCTCGAGTACCTGATGAAGAACGCCGGCCAGGTGGTGACGCGCACCATGCTGCTCGAGCACGTCTGGGATTATCATTTCGACCCGCAGACCAACGTCATCGACGTGCATGTCTCAAGGCTCAGGACCAAGATCGACAAGGGCTTCGATCCGCCGATGCTCCAGACGGTGCGCGGCGCTGGATACATGATCCGTGATGGCGCTGCCTGACCGCATCGGGCCCCTCGCCCGCACCACAGCTTTCCGCCTGGCGCTGCTCTACGTGGCGCTGTTCGTGGCGGCCTCCGCTCTCATCGCGGCCGTCCTGATCTGGCGGACCAATGCGCTGTTGACGGATCAGGTCTTACGCGCGCTGCGCGGGGAGCGCGACGAGATGATCCTCGCCGCGGAGGTGCGCGGGCTGGAACCGCTTTCCGCGCTCGTTGCCGAGCGCAGCCGCCTCGCCACGGGTACGCTGTATTTTCTGGCCGACGGCCGTGGCAACAAGCTCGCCGGCAATCTGTCTCGAAAGCCGCCAGAGCTCGATGCGGCTCATCCCGGCGCACTGTTCACCTATGCCAGCGCGTCGCGCGGTTCTGGACAGCAGCGCACGGCGGCTGGCATGGCGACGGCGACGCCAGGCGGTGGGCTGTTGATCCTGGCCCGCGATGTCGAGGACCAGAAGCGGCTGGCCGAGACGATCCGACGCCTCTTCCTGTGGTGTTTTGGTTTTCTCACATTGGCCGGTCTCGGTGGCGGCATGCTGGCCGGTCGCATCTTGTTGAAGCGCATCGAGGCGGTGGCCGCGACCAGCCGCACGATCATGGCCGGGGATCTCGCCCGGCGCATCCCGCTTGCCGGCAGCGGTGACGAGATCGACGATCTCGCCGGGCATCTCAACGCCATGCTCGACCGCATCGAGCAACTGATGAACGGCATGCGCGAGGTCTCCGACAACATCGCGCACGATCTGAAGACGCCGCTCAACCGTCTGCGCAGCCGGGCGGAGGCGGCCTTGCGCGACGACCGCGGCGGTGAAGCCTGGCGCGAAGGTCTCGAGCGGACGATCGAGGAGGCCGACGAGATCATCAAGACGTTCAACGCGCTGCTGCTGATCGCGCGACTGGAGGCGGGTGCCGTCGACCAGAGCTTCGACACGTTCGATCTCGCCGCCACCGTCCGCGATGTGGCCGAGCTCTACGAGCCGGTGGCCGAGGAAGCGCACCTTTCGCTCGCCGTTGCGGTTTGCGAGGGGCCCTCGGTCCGCGCCAACCGGGAGCTGATTGGCCAAGCTGTCGCCAACCTCATCGACAACGCCATCAAGTATGCCGCCCGGGCCGGAGCCGAGGCGCCGGTCGAGGTGGTGGTGGCGGAGGTTGCGTCCGGCGTCGAGATCCGCGTCGCCGATCGCGGGCCGGGAATTGCTTCCGAGGACCGCGACCGGGCGCTCAGGCGCTTCGTGCGCCTCGATGTCAGCCGCAGCAAGCCCGGCACCGGGCTCGGGCTCAGCCTCGTTGCCGCCGTGGCGCGTCTGCATGGCGGCAGCGTGCGGCTGGAGGACAACGGGCCGGGACTGAAGGCCACTCTGGTGCTGCCTGCCCGGCTCATCGTATCGAAGGCGGAAGGGGCGCCGGGCCCGACGCGCGCGATCGACCGGGAGAAGACGCATGCAGGATCAGGCTGAGGCAGCAACAGGTGCGCTCGCCGACCGGATCGCCGAGACGCCGGTCGCCGACGGCAGTGCACGGGTCGCGACCGAGCTCGAGGCGCTCCGCCAGCACTCGGCCGCCGATCCGGGGCTTGCTCGGCTCGGCGCGATGCTGGCCGAGCCGCGTGTCGTCGACTTGATCGCTGGTGTCGCGAGTGGCTCCCCCTATCTGCAGGGCCTGATCCTGCGGGACCTGCCACGGCTGCAGCGCGTGCTGGCAAGCGATCCCGCACTGCATTTCGAGGCGTTGACGGCGGAGTTGGCGCAGGCGCTCGCCTCGGCATCCGCGCTTCCCGACGCCATGAAGGTGTTGCGCCGCTTCAAGAACGAGGTGGCACTCCTCGTCGCGCTAGCCGATCTGGCCGGCGTGTGGCCGGTAATGTCGGTGACGCGGGCGCTCAGCGAATGTGCCGATGCGGCCTTGCAGGGCGCAATCCGCTTCCTGTTCCGGCTGGCCGCAGTGCGAGGCGACTGGAAGCCGCGCGACCCGGCCGAGCCGGAAAAAGGCTCGGGCTATATCGTGCTCGGCATGGGCAAGTATGGCGCCTTCGAGCTGAACTATTCCAGCGACATCGACCTGATCGTGTTCTACGAGGCGGGGCAGCTCACCTTGCGCGACGGGCTCGAGCCGCAAGCGTTCTGTGTCCGCCTGACGCGCGATCTCGTGCGCCTGATGCAGGAGCGGACCGGCGACGGCTACGTGTTCCGCACCGACCTGCGGTTGAGGCCGGATGCCGGGGCGACGCAGGTGGCGCTCTCGACCGAGGCGGCGCTCAATTACTACGAGAGCTTCGGCCAGAACTGGGAACGCGCCGCGATGATCAAGGCCCGCGCGGTGGCGGGCGACATCGCGGCCGGCGAGGCCTTCCTGGATGAGTTGGCGCCGTTCATCTGGCGGCGTCATCTCGACTTCGCCGCCATCGCCGACATCCACGCCATGAAGCGGCAGATCCATGCTTTTCGCGGCTTCGGGTCGATCGCGGTCGGGGGCCACAACATCAAGCTCGGCCGGGGCGGCATCCGCGAGATCGAGTTCTTCGTGCAGACACAGCAGCTGATCGCGGGCGGGCGGCAGAAGGAGCTGCGCTCGCGCGATACGCTCGGCACGCTGGAGCGGCTGGTGGCGCGCGAGTGGATCAAGCCCGAGGTGCGCACCGACCTGACGCGGTCGTACCAATTCCTGCGGCGAATCGAGCATCGCGTGCAGATGGTCGCCGACGAGCAGACGCACGAGCTGCCCGACGACGCCGAGCGTCTGGCCTCGTTGGCGCGATTGTCAGGGTACGCGGATACGCCGGCGTTCTCTGCGGCATTGGTGCCTGAGCTCGAGACCGTGCAAAAGCACTACGCGGCGCTCTTCGAGGATATGCCGGAGCTGACGCGGGGCGGCAGCAACATGGTGTTTGCCGGCGAATCCGACGATCCCGCGACGATCGAGGCGCTGACGCGGCTCGGCTATGCCCAACCGAGCCAGTTGCTGGCGACCATTCGCGGCTGGCATCACGGGCGCTATCCCGCGGTGCGTTCGCCGCGCGCGCGCGAGCTGCTGACCGAGGTGCAGCCGCTCCTGATCGAGATCCTCGCCGATACGGCGGACCCTGACAAAGCCTTCGCCAGCTTCGACCGTTTTCTCGCCGAACTGCCCTCGGGCGTGCAACTGTTCTCGCTGCTGAGGGCCCAGCCCAAGCTGATGCGGCTGATCGCCGACATCATGGGCAGCGCGCCGCGTCTCGCAGGCATTCTCTCGCGGCGCCGCCGCCTGCTCGACGTGGTGCTCGATCCCCGCACCTTCGGCACGATCCCCGAGGGCGCCGATCTCGACCGGCTCATCGCATCGGAGCTGGTGGAGGCGCAGGATCGCCAGGAGGTGCTGGACCGGCTGCGCGTGATCGGCAGCGAGCAGGCGTTTCTGATCGGCGTGCGTGTGCTGACCGGCACCATCAACGCCAATCAGGCGGGGGCCGCCTATGCGCTGCTGGCGGAGCGCCTGATCAACGCCCTGCAGATCGAGGTCGAGCGCGAGATGGCCAAGGCGCATGGCCATGTCGCCGGCGGATCGGCCGTCGTCGTGGCGATGGGCAAGCTCGGTGGCCGCGAGATGACGGCCGCTTCAGATCTCGACCTGATCGTCGTCTACGATTTCGATCAGTCGGCCCTGCAGTCGGATGGGGAGCGTCCGCTCGCCCCCACCCAGTATTACGCGCGGCTGACCCAGCGCCTGATCAGTGCGCTGTCGGCGCCCACGGCGGAAGGGACGTTGTACGAGGTCGACATGCGGCTGCGGCCGTCGGGCCAGAAGGGGCCGGTGGCGACGCAGTGGTCGAGCTTCGTCGACTACCAGGTCAAGGACGCCTGGACCTGGGAGCATCTGGCGCTGACCCGCGCCCGCGTCGTCTCGGGTCCTCCGGAGTTGGCGGCGAAGGTCACGGCCGCGATCCAGGAGACGCTGGTGCGTCTGCGCGACCGGGCCAAGATCACCGCCGACGTCCGCGACATGCGCCAACGGATCTGGACCGAGAAAGCGACCGACAACGTCTGGGATCTCAAGCAGGTCCGCGGTGGGCTCGTCGATCTGGAGTTCATCGTCCAGTACCTGCAACTCGTGCATGGACATGACCATCCCGGCATCCTCGACCAGAGCACGCTCGGCGCCTACCACAAGCTCACGTCCGTCGGATTGATCCCGACCGCGTCGGCCGAGGTGCTGCTACCGGCAGCGCGCCTCGTCAACGACCTGACGCAGATCCTCAGACTGTGCGTCAGCGGGCCGTTCGATCCCAAGACGGCGCCCGATGGCCTCAAGGAGCTGCTCGCGCGGGCCGGCGACGCGCCGAACTTTGCTGCTCTCGAGCATCACCTGCGGCAGACTTTAAACGATGTACATCGGGAGTTTGAAAAACTGGTCGCCTGATCGCGACGGATCGGCCGGCGCGGTCCCGTTCTTAGGCTCGGATACGGGGTGGGGCTGCCCCCTCCAGAGTTGACCCGAGGTTCGGAGACGAAAATGACCAGAAAGACGATCTTCCTTGCTGCAGGCGTGCTGCTGACGGCCGGTGCCGTGGCGGCTTTCGCGCAGGGCCATCGCGGCTGGCGCGGTGGTGATGGCGACATGATGGGCATGCATGGTGGCGAGACGGGCCGCGGTGGCATGATGCAGCGCTGGCGCGGGACGTCGGCCGCCGACAATGATACGCGGACCCGCGAGAATTTCGCCCGGCTCGACCGCAACAGCGACGGTGTCATCGACGCCGCCGAGTTGGAGACGGCCTTCGCCGAGCGGATGAGCCGGCGCCACGGCCGTATGGGCCGAAAGGGCGGTGGTGACGGTGCTGGCATGGGCGAGCGGATGCTGCGCCGCTTCGACCAGAACCGCGACGGCAAGGTGACGCGGGAGGAGTTCAACGCGACCGTCGCCAAGCGCTTCGCCGAGGCGGATCTCAACAACGACGGCCGCATCGGCGACGACGACCTGCCGCCGACAATGCGCGGCCGCAATGTGCTCGGCGAGGGTGGCGGCATGGGCCGCGGGCGCGGCGGCCCGATGATGGGCTTCGTGCGTGGCGCTGATGCCAACAAGGATGGCGTGATCACGCTGGACGAGGCCCAGGCTCAGGCCGGCAAGATGTTCGCGCAATTCGACCGCACCAAGGACAACGCCGTCGACCAGGCCGACTTCGAGGCGCTGAAGAAAGAGATGACGGACTACCGCGTGAAGAGGTTCATCCATCGGTACGGTAGCGACAAGGACGGCAAAGTCACCCGCGAGCAGTTCGACAAGGTGGCCAAGGAGCGGTTTGCGCAGTTGGACTTCAACAACGACGGCCGCGTCACGCGTGACGAGATGCCGGGCGGCGGTCGGGGTCACTGGGGCCATCGGGGCCATGGCGGCGATGAAGGTCATGATGGGCGGCGCGGTCGCGGGCCGATGATGGAGCAGGACGGCGGCCCGGATGCAGGTGGTCCGGGCCAGGGTGGTCCTGGAGCGGGTGGTCCGGGCCGGAACTGACGAGACGAGCGGTTGGAGGGGCGGCGGTGGACGCTGCCTCACGACCCGGTGCCGAGGGAGGCGAGACTGGCGCGCGGCGAGGAACCACGGCAGGGCGGCGGGGCAGGCGTGGCGGCGGTGGAGCAAGTCTCCGACGCCGACCTAGCGGCGCTCGCCGGGCGTGGCGACTCCGCTGCGTTCCGCCGTCTGGTCGACCGGCACATCGGCCCGGCCCTCGGCATCGCCCGACGGCTGCTGCGGGACGACGCGGAGGCCGAGGACGTCGTGCAGGACGGCATGCTCCGGCTGTGGAAGTCGGCGGCGCGCCTGGAGGTAGGAGAAGCCGGGCTCAAGCCGTGGCTGAGGCGCGTCATCTCCAATCTCTGCATCGACAGGATCAGGTCGGGTGCGCGTACGGACGTGACAGACGAGGTGCCCGAGCAGGAGCAGCCGCCCGAGCAGTTGGCGGCGGTGACGGGCAAGGAGGTCGCCGACCGGGTCGACGCCGCGTTGAAGGCGCTGCCGGACCGACAGCGGCAGGCGCTCACGCTCTTCCACTACGAGGGGCTGAGCCAGAGCGAGGTCGGCGCGGCGATGGGCATTTCGGACGAGGCGGTCGAGTCGCTGCTGTCGCGGGCGCGGCGGTCGCTCAGGGTAGTTTTGAAGGACGATTGGCGAGAGCTGGTTTCGGACGGCAAGAGCTGATGCAACGAGAGCTGATCATGTGTGGAGACGCGCCATGAGCGCCGACGACAAGAGGAACATCGAGCTGGAGGCTCTGCAGTCGCTGCTCGATAGTCACGGCGGCGATGCCGATCGGTGGCCGGCGCTCGCGCGAGAACGGTTCGGTGGCCTGATCGCGTCTGATGATGCCGCGCGCATGCTGGTCGCCGAGGCGCGCGCGCTCGATGCGGTGCTGATGCGGGCCCCGACCGTGTCGGATGCGCGACGTCGTGCGCTGGCCGACCGTATCGTCGCTGCGGCCAAGGCTGCCGAGCCGCCAGCGTCGATCCCGGTGCAGGACCGCGTGGTCGACCTCGCCGCCGAGCGCCGCCTGCGCGCAGCCCCACCTCTGCCGCAACAGCGGAGTGTCTGGCAGGCCGCCGGAATGCTGGCTGCCTCGCTGATCGCCGGCATCGTCATCGGCGTCAGCGGGATGGGATCCTCGCTCGGCGACCTCACCAGTCTGTTCAACGACACCGATACGCTGACGGCCACACTGAGCTTGGCCGTCGACGGGCCCGACGAGGATGTTCTATGAGCCAGACCATTGCCCCTCCGGAGACCGCTGCAAGCCGTGGGCCGCGCTGGATCTGGATCCTGCTCGTCGTCTCGCTGGCCGGCAACCTGCTGCTGATCGGTTTGATCGCTGGCGCGGCCTGGTTCCGCCATAGCTCCGGCGGGTCGTTCGCGAGCTCCTCCAATCCGTTCGGTTTCATCCGCTCGCTGCCCAAGGAGCGGCGCGAGGTGCTGCGGGCCGCGAGCCGCGACGACATCGCGGGTTTGCGGCCGCTCTGGAAGGCGGTGCGGGAGGCACGCCGGGAAGCGAATCGTCTCCTGACGGCCGAGCCGTTCGACGGAGCGGCCTTCCTGGCCGCGCAACGCCGCGTCGTCGACAGCGAGCACGCGGCCCGGTCCGCCTCAGCCCAGGTCCTCTCGGAGGCCGCCGCCAAGCTGACGCCGGACGAGCGGCGCCGCATGTCGCGCTGGCACGATCGCGGGCGTGGCGGCCGTGGGGGACGCGACGGTGACGACCGCCCGGCCGGTCCAAACGAGCGCCCACCGCCGCCTAGTCCTCAATGATCCGCGTCACGATCTCGTAGACGTCACGCGACAGTCCCTCGGCTTTCGCGATCTTCTGCAACGCCTTGCGGGCGAGCTTTCGGCGGTCGGGCTCGAGCGAGCGCCAACTGCGGAAGCAGCCGAGCATACGCGCCGCGATCTGCGGATTGAACGTCTGGATGGCGAGCACCTGTCCGGCCACGAACTCGTAGCCAGCGCCGTCGATGCGGTTGAACTGCACAGCGTTGGCGTTGGCGAAATTGCCGATCAGTGAACGCACCTTGTTGGGCGCGGTGAGCGAGAACAGTGGGTGGCTCGTCAATTGCCTGACGCGATCGAGCGTTCCGGGTTGCGGCGACAAGGCCTGCGCGCCGAACCACGTATCGATCACCAGATGATCGTCCTTCCAGCGCTCGTAATAGTGCGCCAGCGCTGCATCCGCTTCAGGCGACGGCCTTTGGGCGAGCAGCACCAGCGCATGCGCCGCCTCCGTCATGTTGGTCGACTTATGGTAGTGCGATTTGAGACGGACGATGTCCTCGGGTGTGCCGCGGGCCGCCAGCAGCGTCAGCACGGCATTGCGTAGCGCGCGTTTGCCGGCGCTTGCCGCCGCCGGCGAGAAGCGGCCCGGCTCGCGGTGCCGCGTGTACAGCTCCGCCAGCGTGTCCCCGAGTGTCGTGCCGACCAGCTTCATCAGTTGGCGGCGCGCCTTGTGGATCAGTCCGGGATCGACGTTGCGAGCCACCTCGCGCGCGATGTCGGCCTCGCTCGGCAGCTTCAGCAACTCGGCGCGATAGGCGGGCTCGAGCCCCTCGTCGGCGATACTGGCCCCGAGCGCCTTCGCCAGTGAAAGGCCGCGCGTCGTTCGCTTGCCGTCCTGCAGCGAACGGAGGATCTGCATCAGTGTGCGCGTGGCGTAGGTGTTGGCGGCCTGCCAGCGATTGAACAGATCGCCGTCGTTGGCCATCAGGAACTCGAGATCGCGATCGGTCAGATCGAGCGTCAGGTTTACCGGGGCGGAAAAGCCGCGCAACAGCGACGGAACGGGGCGCGAGGGCACATCGACAAAGCGGAACGTCTGCGAGCGCTGGTCGACGCGGACGACACCGTCGGCGACCTCGGTGCCATCGTCGAGCTTCAACGTGATGTCCTGACCATTCCCGCCAACGAGGCCGAGACGGACGGGGATATCCAGCGCGCGCTTCTTGTTCTCGCCCGACGTCGGCGGATTGATCTGCTCGATCTTCAGCTCGGCGACCTTGCGGGTGCGATCGTAATTCAGCGAGCAGACGAGCTCGGGCGTTCCGGCCTGCGAGTACCAGAGCCGGAAATGGGCGAGATCCCGGTCCGAGGCATCCTCGAAGCATTTGACGAAATCCTCGACGGTCGCAGCCTCGCCGTCGTGGCGCTCGAAGTAGAGATCCATCCCCCGGCGGAAGCCGTCCTCGCCCAGGATCGTGCGGATCATGCGGACCAGTTCGGCGCCCTTCTCGTAGACGGTCGCCGTGTAGAAGTTGTTGATCTCGATATAAGTCTCGGGACGCACCGGATGCGCGAGCGGTCCGGCGTCCTCGGCGAATTGTGTGGCGCGGAGCTGGCGGACGTCGGAGATGCGCTGCACCGTCGGCTCGCGCTCGTCGGCGGAGAACTCCTGGTCGCGGAAGACCGTGAGACCCTCCTTCAGACAGAGCTGGAACCAGTCGCGGCACGTGATCCGGTTGCCGGTCCAGTTGTGGAAATACTCGTGGGCGACGACGCTCTCGATCGCCTCGTAAATGGTGTCGGTGGCGGTCTCGGCGGTCGCGAGGATCAAGCGGTCGTTGAAGACGTTGAGCCCCTTGTTTTCCATCGCGCCCATGTTGAAATCGGACACGGCGACGATGTTGAACACGTCGAGATCGTACTCGCGTCCGAACCGGCGCTCGTCCCAGGCCATGGAGCGCTTGAGCGAGTCCATCGCCCAGCCGGCGCGGTCCTCCTTGCCGGGCTCGACGCAGATTCTGAGATCCACCTCGCGGCCCGACATCGTGGTGAACGTCGAGGCGATCGAGCCGAGATTGCCGCCCACCATCGCGAACAGGTAGCAGGGCTTGGGGTGTGGGTCCTTCCAAACGGCATAGTGGCGCTTGCCCCGGTCCAGGGTGCCGCGCTCGATCGGATTGCCGTTGGCGAGCAGCACGGGCACCTCGGAGGGATCGGCCTCCAGCCGGACGGTGTACCTGGCGAGCACGTCGGGGCGGTCGAGAAAATAGGTGATGCGGCGGAAGCCTTCCGCCTCGCACTGCGAGCAGTAGATGCCGCGCGAGCGATACAGTCCGTTGAGGGACTTGTTGGCCTCGGGGTTGCACCAAGTCTCGATCTCGATCGTGAACGGCTGCTTCGGCGGTCTGGCGATCTCGAGCGCCTCGGTTGTCAGCGTGTAGTCGCGGATACCGAGCGGCTTGCCGTCGAGCTTGATCTCGCCGAGCTCCAGCAGCTCACCATCGAGGACGAGCGAGGCATCCTGCGCTGCGGCCGGGTTGCGCTTCATCTTCAGGCGCGAGCGCACGCGGGTGCGCGTCGGATCGAGCGTGACGTCGAGATGGACGGTGTCGATCAGGAAGGCCGGCGGCTTGTAGTCCTTGAGGCGGATCGGCCTCGGTGTCTCGGGTTTCATCGTCGAGGATGCCTTCTCGTCGGCGGGCCGGGTTGCACGCGGCGCTCTGGAGGACTGCGCGCGCAGCGCCGGCCGGATTCGTGAGGATCAGCATAGCACAGGCGTTCAGAAACCAAGGCTATGGCGCGCCGTGCAGGAACTCCTCGCGCACGGCCACTGACTGCGCGCCGATGGCAGGCACCGGACCGAATTCGGGCTCCTCGCCGAGATGGCGCGCGGGTGGTGCGGGCAAAGTCACCGGGCCGGACGGCGTCGGTACGGTGATCTCGCGCAGATGGGGATGGGCCGACAGCCCCGCGACGTCACTGACGAGGCCGAAGGCGATGTCGTAGCGCATCAGCCGATCGATCGCGGCCTTGTGCGGCTGCGACTCGAACCAGCGGGCGATGATGCCGTCCATCTCGAAGCGATGGGTGCAGCGTCCGACGTTGTTGGCAAGGCGGGTGTCGGCGGCGAGGTCGCGGTCCGCCAGCACGTCGCGTGCCAGTACCACCCACTCACGGTCGTTCTGGATCGAGATCAGGATGGGGACGCCGTCCTTGGTGTCGAACACGCCGTAGGGCGCGACGGAGGGATGTGCGAGGCCGACGCGCTTGGGTGGATTGCCGGCGCGGCCCTGCAGCAGCGGTACGGTCATCCACTCCGCCATCGCGTCGAACATGGAGACGCGGATGTCGGCGCCCTCGCCCGTGCGACCGCGCGCGATCAGGGCCTCCAGGATCGCCTCGTAGGCGTTCATGCCAGTGGCGATGTCGACGACGGAGACACCGACGCGGGACGCGCTCTCGGGGCCGCCGGTGACATTGGCGAGACCGCTCTCGGCCTGGATCAAAAGGTCATAGGCTTTGCGCTGGGCATAAGGTCCGGTCTCGCCGTAGCCCGAGATCGAGCACATCACCAGCCTGGGATAGGTTCGGCGCAGTTGCTCGAACGGATAGCCGAGACGTTCCAGCGCGCCGGGCTTCAGGTTCTGGATGAACACGTCGGCCTTGGCCAGCAGCGCCTCCAGCAGCGCCTTGTCCTCGGGCTTGGTCAGATCGACGACGACGGAGTCCTTGCCGCGGTTGAGCCAGACGAAATAGGCGCTCTCGCCGTGCGCGGCGGTATCGTAGCCGCGGGCGAAGTCGCCTTCCGGCCGCTCGAGCTTGATCACTCGGGCGCCGGCATCGGCGAGGCGGCGGGAGCACATCGGGGCGGCGACGGCCTGCTCCAGGGCGACGACCAGGGTTCCAGTCAGGGGCTTGTTGCGCATGGCGGGTGCGAGAGGCCTCTTGGGTGGTGGGACATCCGGGACTTTACGAGGGCTGGGCGCCACTGACCAGCGGAGCCGCGAGGTGCAGCAGGCGGGCTGGGATGGTAGGAAGA